>JBKDUV010000379.1:0-12800 GCA_046339335.1 Planctomycetia bacterium
TGAAAAAAACTCGACCGGAGACGACACCTACGAGGGATTCGCCGGCGTCCTCGTGGACCGGGTGGACGAAGAAGGCATCGCCGCGGCGGCCGGCGTCGGTCCCGGGATGCTCATCCGCGGCGTCGGCAAGACCGACGTCACATCGATCGCCGAGTTCGCGGCGGCGATCGAAAAGGAGTCGGCGGCCGCGGGGGTGCTGCGCAGGGTCCGCACGCCCCGCGGCAACGTTCCCCTGCTCCTGCAGAGGAAGTAGGATCGTGCGGCCGGCCGCGGGGTGACGAGCCCCGCGGCCGCGCCGCGGCCCGCCCGCGGCACCACTCCCCGCGGGACCGCAGGCCCATGGCCACGCTTGGCGTCAACATCGATCATGTGGCCACGATCCGGCAGGCACGCCGAACTGTCGAACCCGACCCGGTCTGGGCCGCGGCCCTCGCCGAACTCGGCGGCGCCGATGCGATCACGGTTCACCTCCGGGAGGACCGGCGGCACATCCAGGACCGCGATCTCGACCTGCTCAGGCAGACCGTGCAGGTGAGGCTCAACCTGGAGTGCGCCATCGCCCCGGAGATGATCGCCATCGCCTGCCGCGTCCGCCCCTGCCAGGCGACGCTCGTGCCGGAGCGGCGCGAGGAGGTGACGACCGAGGGGGGCCTTGACGTCGTCACCCACCGGGAGGCGACGGCCACGGCGGTCGCCCGGCTCCGCGACGCAGGCGTCGCCGTCTCGCTGTTCATCGATCCCTGCCCGCTGCAGATCGACGCGGCGTTCGCGCTCGGGGTGCAGGCGGTGGAACTGCACACCGGCCGCTACGCCGATGCTGCCGGCGATGCGCCCCGGCACGAACGGCTCGTGGAGCTCTCCCGGGCGGGGACGAGCGTCTGCCAGGCGGGGCTCGTCCTCAACGCCGGCCACGGCCTCACGTACCGCAACGTGGTGCCGGTGGCCCGGCTTGCCGGCATGGGGGAGCTCAACATCGGCCATTCGATCGTGTCGCGCGCCGTGCTCGTCGGCTTCACGCAGGCCGTCCGCGAGATGAAGTCGCTGGTCGTCGGCTGACTGCAACGCCGGCGTGGGGGCGGCAGGCGGGCCTTCTCCGCTCCACATGCCTCGCGCGGTCCGCCGGTCGGGGCTGCCCTCCCGTGCTCTCGATAGGGAGGCTCGGTTCATACGCGAAGAGCGCGTTGAATCGTCAGCACCGGCCCGTCACCCGCCGGAGTTGTCCCCCGGGTTGTCTTCGAGCAACTTCGTGAAGTTGAACTCCCCGCCGCCGAAGCCGGTGAAGCTCCCGAGTTCGGCAGGCTTCTCGTCGACGGTATTGCCGGCGGCCGAAGTCGGCGCCTGAGGCCTCACGGCCGGCGTCCCCTGCGGCCGGGCCCGCATCTGCGCCGCCACCACCGCGAGCCACTCGGGGGTCGGGAACGAATAGGGGCGGAACTTCTCCAGCGTTCCGGTCTCCTCGTGGATGAACAGCGCCCGCTGCGGGCCGAGCCGGGCCGCGGCCGGGCTGTCGATCAACTGGCTCGAGTCATTGCCGCTCATCTGGAATAGCACGCGCAGTTCGAACTCCTTGACCGTGTTGCGGTCGAAGGTCCGCTGCAGGTTCGTGAGCGAGTCGCACCAGATGATCGCATGCACGCCCACCGCTGGTCCGTCCTTGAGGATCGTCAGCAGGTGGTCGGCAGGCCCGGCTTTCTTGTCGCCGAACGAGTAGCCGAAGTCGCCGTCGCTCTTCCGCACTTCGCGAAAGCGGCCCAGGTCACGGATCACGACGAAGACCGACTCGCCGTCGAGGACCTGCTCGTCGATCCGCCGCTTCACCTCGTTCGCCACTCCCTCGATCGCCGCGGCCACTCCAAGACGGCCGGCGACCTCGATCCCGTGCGGCAGGTGATCGCCCAACCGTGCCAGCATCGTGTCGGGCTTCTCCTCGGCGATCGCCGGCTCGAAGACGACGAACCGTGCCGCCCGACCGAGGCTGCCGCCGGGGTGGGGATCGTGCCCCGCTGCCAGGCTCACGATCGCCAGCGCCAGCAGGCTCGTGCCCAGATCCTCACGCTGTCCGACGACGAGCAGATTGGCCCCCCCCTGGCGGCGAAACACGGCCGCGGTCGGATCTTGATCGCGATCGCATCGCCGAGCCAGGCCAGCGGCGGCCCTGGTTCCTTGCCGCGGATCGTGCCCGCCTCGAGAAGTTCCGTGAGCAGTGGATTCCCGGCGGGATCGGCAGCCTGGTTGCCGTCGAAGACGATCCGCGGCAACTGCGGAATGTCGGCCCGCCGATCCGCGAGCGCCCGCAGGGCGCCGAGATAACGCTCGCGACGCTCGTCGTTGAGAAACACGACCTGAAACGGATTGTTCCCCTCCACCATGCCGTTGGCGTCGTTGTAGATCGCCTCGCCGGGTCTGGTCAGCAGTCGGGCCGCCGTGTTTTCCTCCGAGAGGATCAGGCTGGAGTCCGCCTCGTTGCACTGCAGGGCGATCCGCACCGCCATCTGCCCCATCGTCGCCCGGGGCAGGCTGTAGGAGCCGCCGAGCGTCTGCGATCCGAGCAGCACGTGCATGCCAAACGCACGGCCCTGGCGGACGAGGCGGTCGAGGATCAGCGCCGCGTCCTGGGCGATCTTGTCGTCCTCGACGAAAATTTCCTGAAACTCGTCGATGAGAAGGAGGATCCGCGGCATCGGATCGGCATGCCCCGTCCGCCGGAAACCGGCCACGTCCTGCACCGACATGTCACGGAACAGGTCGCCGCGCCGCTTCAGTTCGCGGTCCAGTTGCTCGAGCACAGAGAGGCCGAACTCCCGCTCGCTCTCGATGGCGATCACCCGGGCGTGCGGCAGCCGGTAGTGGTCGTAAAGCTTGAACTCGACCCCCTTCTTGAAGTCGATGAGATAGAACTGGATCTCCGTCGGGCTGTACTGCAGCGCCAGGCTCGTGATCATCGCGTGCATGAGGGTCGATTTGCCGGAGCCCGTCTTGCCGGCGATCAGGCAGTGCTGGCTCGTGCCCCGGCCGAGCTTGAGGTACTGCAGTTTTTTGGCGCCGGCCGGACCGAGCGGGGCGAGCACCTCGCTGGCCGTGCTCCCCTTCCACCAGTCGGCCTCCGCCGGCGCGACCCGGTCGAACGGCACCTCGACCCGCTTGGCCGCCTTCGCCGCCCGGCCGACACGCTGGATGATCGCCGTGAACACGTCGTCGGCAGGGGCCTGCTCCACCGTCAGCGGCCAGCGCGAGAATTCCGGATCGCGCCAGGTGAAGCCCCCCTCGTCGAGATCGAGCACCGTCGCGTGCTTCGTCAGATCGGCGAGGTCGAAGCCGGCCGGCATCTGCGCCTTCACGTCGACGGAAACGACGGTGTAGACGCCGCACCGCGGCCCGGATGCCGCGATGCTCGCCAGCCGGCGGGCGCTCGTCTCGTTGAAGTTGGCGGGAAAGTTGGCCACGACCACGAACCGGTAGGGCTCGGGCACCTCCGCCACGGCGTTGTATTCGCCGATCGACGCGTATTCGTTCCGCAGGTACTTCTGGATCACCACCTCCATCTGCTCGGTGATGTCGGCGAGCCGCTGCTCGATGAGCTGCGGTTCGGTCCAGATCCGGCTGGTGACGAGCAGCTCGTCGTGGTCGGCGAGGTGCATGAATCCGGCGAACTGCTTGCCCAGACCGAGGGGATCGATGATGGTGAACCGGCTCTGCCCCGCGGGAATGCCGGTCGCGATCCGCAGCATCAGCCCCTGCATGAAGGCCGATGCGGCCTCCTTCTGGTCGGCGGCCGTCTCGATGACCAGCGATGCGTCGGCGGGATACGGGAGGATCGCCGGCTGCGTCCAGGAGACGGGCCCGAACACATTCAAGGCCGGATCGACGGACACGCCTCCGGGGACCTTTTCCAGCGTCAACGCCTGCGTGCCGAACCGCAGTCCCGGCGGGGCCAGCACCGGCAGCGGCACGTCCTCGCGACGCAGGTCGTCCCAGGGGCGAAAAGCCTCGGCATCGATCGCCGCCGCCTTCGCGCAGACTGCCGCGGTTTCCTTGCGGACGGACTTCCACCGCGCGGTGAGGTCCGCGTAGCGGTCGTTCCGCCGGCGATCGGCAGTGGCCAGCGCCTCGTTCCGAGTCGCCTCCAAGCGGCCGACGTCCTCACGGCAGTTCGTCTCCAGGGCGGCGATTCGCGTCGGATACTTTTGCTCCGCGGCCAAGCGTGCGGCGCCGACCTTCTCGACGACCGCCTGGATCTCTGCCGCATGTTTTACGACGAGGTCGGTGGCGTCCTTGTCCCGCTTCGCGGCCCGGGCGGCGCGTTTGTCCGTGGCGGCCTGCCGACGTGCCTCCTTGTCACGGGAAAACCTCTCGTCGAGCCGCCGCACCTGATCCTCGCGGCGGGCCGTGAGAAACGCCCGACAGGCAGGCTCCAGATCCCGTGCCGCGCGGCAGGCGTCGAGGAACCGGACCTGCCCCGCGGCGAGTTGCCTTCGCGCGGAACGGCGCAGCCCGCCGACGAACCAGCCCGCTGCCCCGAGCCCGACCGCAGCGACCGCGCCGCCGAGCATCGCCGCGTATTGCTTCCGCTGGGGCAGGTCGCCGTCGAGCAGAAAAAATGCAGCCGCGACGGCTGCCCCGCCGAGGACGACCGGCAGACCGATCGCGGCCGCGAGCATGCCGCCGGCGAACGCCAGTCGGGCCGCCGGCAGGTCGGAGAGTTCCCGTTCCAGGCCGAGCACGGCGGTTCGCAGCGATTCCAACTGCGGCAACGGGTCGGCCGGCACGGCCGCGCCGGTGCCATCCACGGGCGGCGCCGCGCCGGCATCCTCCGTCGATGACGCCGCCTCCGCTGCCACCGAACCGCTGGCGGCATGCTGCCCGCCTTTCACGCCCCGGGCTGCGAGCAGGGCCAACCCGCGGGCCTCGGCTTCGCCGATCTGGGCAAGCGCGGCGGCAAGTTCTTTTTCCGACTTGGCGAAGATCCGCTGCGGGTCCTTCCGTTTCTCTCGATGCACCTCGACAAGCGAACCTTCCTCGAACGAATCCTCCTCCTCGGTCTGGCGGATCGACTGCTCGAACCTGCGCGTCACCGCCGCCGATTCCTTCTTGAGCCACTCGTCCCACTTCCCGCGTTCGGCTGTCTCGTAGGCGTCCGCCTTGTGGAGCAGCGTCGCGTGCTCCCGCCTGGCCGCGTCGATCTCCGCGGCGTAGCGGCTACGGATGGCGTCGAGGGCCTGGTCGGATTCCGTGCGGATTTTCACCGTGGCGTTCTCGTGCTCGGCACGAATCTCGTTCTCCAGCCGGGCCCGGGCGGCCGAGTCGCGACGCAGGATCGCCATCTGCTCGCGAAGCAGGTCACGGTCGTAAGCCGACCGGGTGCTTTCGGCGTGAACGGGGGGCAGGGAGTCGTCGGGCGGTGCGCTGGCGGTCATGGTCGCGGTCGGTCCTGCGGAGGAAAACAGGCGGGGCGGGAAACGGGCGGTGCTCCGTGAGCAAGGGCGGTCGAATTCGGGCGAGGGGCGGGTCGGAACGGGGGCCGATCAGGAGCCATCACGGTCGTCGGCTACGTCCCGACAGGCGCGGTCGAGCACCTCGGCGAGGCGCCCGAGCGCGTCGAGCGTGTCCTTGACCTCGGGCAACAGGGGCTCGATGTGAGTCTCATGGTACGAGCGGCTGCGGGCGTCGTCCCACGTCTCCTTGGCAGCATCCCATTTGATGTGGAGTTGCTTGATCGCGTTGGCGAGCTTCGCGGCGCCCCCCGAGAGGTCTCCGACCCTCATGCCTCGCCTCCCCGCTCCGGGGCCGGTGCCGGGGCCGCCGCAGCCGGCTCGCCGTCCTGCCGCGTGACGCTCGCCGTGCCGACGCCCCCCGCGGCCGCGGCGGCGTCTCGGACCGACGAGACGTTCTGGTAGGCGTCGAGCGCCCGGAGCATGCGTTCGAGTTCGGCCATCGCCCGCGGGCAGTCGAGGTCGATGACCTCGCGAAACCGGGTGAGCCGCACACAGGTCTCGCGAAACTGCTGGAGCACGACCGGCGTCCAACGCCGCACGAGTTGGGCCTTTTCCTCGGCGATCTCCAGCCGGCGTCGGGCCTTGGCCAAGGCCTTCTTTTCCTCGACGCAGGAAGGCGCGTTATCGCCGACCTTCTTGAAGGTCCTGCAGTGCTCCAGGTCCTTGATGGCCTGGTTGACCGCATCGCCGCGGCGTCGGATCTCCGCCTTCCAGGAGGCCGCCCGCTCCACGGTCACCCAGTCGATGCCGCGCTGCCCCTGGAGTTCCATCTCGGCCAGGGCCTGGCCGGCTTCGTGCGCGAACGCCGCCAGCGCCCCCTTCACGAAGGCCAGGGTGTCGATCGACCTGACATCCACCTGCTCGGCCAAGGCCGCCTCCTTCCGGCAGTGCGTCAGCGCTGCTGCTGGTATTCCTCGGCCCGCTCGGCCTTGCGGATCAGGTACGGCACGTACTCACCCGTCGACTCGGCAAACCGCCGAAACATGATCAGTTGCTGCTCGAATTCCTCGGAGAACTTCTTCTGCTCCTGGTCGCGCCACGTGGCGCTCAGGGCGCCCAGTTGCCGATGAACCATCTGCATCTGCGCCACGACCTCGTCGCTGAACCTGCGCAGTGCGTTCGCAAATTTCCGCAATTCCTCCGGATCGACGATCGCCTGTCCCATGGTCCGTCTCCCCTCCTCGACTTCCGGTCGGGCGCGTCGTCGGACGCGTTCCGTGTCGACCCTCTCATCCTATCGCGAACCGGTCGCCGCCGGACAGCGGGCCGCTGGGAACCGAGCCCGAATGGACGTAGACTCCGGTCCGACTGCGGCGTTTCCGCGTTCACACCCCCTTTGGAGAACCGACCGTGTCCGAGACCACGACCCGCCCGTCCGCGGCCCCGTCCCACGGTCGCCCCGGACATGCCGATCGGGCAGCCGCCCATCAGGCCGTGGAGACAGCCACCCAGCCCTGCACCGGCTGGCACGTGACGCATTCCTTCTATGCGTTCGACCGCGTCCGGCTCGCGGCCCTCACCCCGGCGGCCCGAGCCGAGGGGGCCCGGCAGTTCGCCGCCGCCCTTGCCCCGGCCGATCCCGGCGCACCGACCAGGCTGCAGACATGGCTCGTTCCCGGCCACAAGGACGACTTTGGCGTCGTGGCGATGGAGACGGCCCCGCTCCGTGTCGATGCCGTGCACCAACGGCTGCTGGCCGGTCCACTCGGGGAGGCGCTCCGGCCCACCTACTCGTTCGTCAGCCTCACCGAGGTGAGCGAGTACGTGCCCACCGTCGAGCAGTACGGTCAGCGGCTCGTTGCCGAGGGAGAGGTTGCCGACAGCCCCTCGTACCGCGCCAAGGTGCAGGGCTATGCCGCCCGCGAGGATACGATGCGGCTCGCCCGGCTCGAGCCCGAACTGCCCCCGTGGCCGAACGCCTGCTTCTACCCGATGAACAAGAAGCGCGAGGTGGGGGAAAACTGGTTCGCGCTCCCGTTCGCCGAGCGCAGCCGGCTGATGGCCGAGCACGGCCGCACCGGCATGTCGTTCGGCGGCCGGGTCACGCAGCTGATCACGGTGTCGGTCGGGCTCGACGACTGGGAGTGGGGCGTGACGCTGTGGGCCCGGCGGCCCGACTGGCTGAAGGAGATCGTCTACACCATGCGGTTCGACGAGGCGAGTGCCCGCTACGCCGAGTTCGGCCCCTTCTACACCGGCTACGTCGCTACGGCCGATGAGGTCCTGGCTCATTGCCGCGTACTCGACGCCTGATCTGGGGCACCGGGGATTGTCCTGCAGAGCCGTGCGGCCGACACCATCAGGACGCACAAGTGAAGGGCGACGTTGCCGCGCGACCGGCGTTGCCGGCCCGCCTTCGACGACCTGAAGCCTCGCGATGGAGAATTCGGTACGATAGTCTGACGACGTGCCGAGAGTCGATCCGAGTCTCTACCCGGAGGCCATACGATGAGCAATGCAGCGGTTCGTACCCTGGTGTTCGGTGCCGGGCTCTTCCTGGCAGCGATTCCTTCGGCTCGGGCCGACGATCCTGCAGCAGCCCGGTTTCGCGGCACCGGGATGGCTGATCCCATCCGGATCACGAACCTGGCGACGGCCCGCGGTGCAGCCGGCTCGGCGACGATCACGTTCGACGTCGCCTGGAACCATTCCTGGCGTGCGGCCTGGGAGATCCCCGAGCAGGCACACGGCGGCAAAGGCACGCTCAAGGTTGAGAACTGGGACGCCGCCTGGCTGTTCGCCAAGTTTCGAGCCCGGGACGCCGAAGTCTGGTCGCCCGCAACGCTCGCGGTCGCCGCGGCCGACCATGCCGCTCCGGCCGGTGTGACGCTCGATGTCGGTCCGACCGACGACGGCAAACGGGCCGCCGGCGTCTTCGCCTATCGGGCCGCCGCCGGCAGTGGACCGGTCGAGTGGCAGCGAATTTCCCTGCGCTGGCTGAGCGAAGCCGACGGCATCGCCGATCCTGCCGCCGTCGAACTCAAGGTGTTCGCCATCAACATGGTCTACGTTCCCGAATGCAGCTTCTGGCTCGGCGACGGCTCGACGAACGCGGTGGCGGCCCAGTTTTCGGCCGGCGACACCGCCGCTCCCTTCCGCGTCGAGAGCGAGGCGGCGATCACCCTCGGCGGCGAAAGCCCGAAGAACCTCGGCAACCGGGATGGCGTGGGGATGTGGCTGCGCACGGAAGATTTCTCGAGCGGCGCACCGCAGACGCTGCCCGCGAGGTTTCCAAAGGGGCATGCCGCGTTCTACTGCATGCGGCATGAGGTCACCGAACGGGAGTTCGTGGACTACCTCAACACGCCCGCATCGAAGCCCCGGAAGCCGATGCGGCCATTTGTGGGGAAAAAAGGCGTGGCCTTGACCGGCATCACGGCCCCGAAACCCGCAACCGCGGGGGCTCCGGCCGCCTTCGTCACCGAAAGACCTGACGTCGCCTGCGACTTGATGCTGGGGGACGATTGCACGGGATATGCCACCTGGGCCGGCCTGCGGCCGATGAGCGAACTGGAGTTCGAAAAGGCCTGCCGCGGGCCGCTTCAGCCCGTGGCAGGCGAGTATGCCTGGGGCACGGCCGCGATCGCAGGCGTGGCTTTCGACAAACATCGCCGCGGCGGAAACGGCGGCTACGTGATCGCCAATCGCGGACGGGCAGACGAACGCGTCACGTGGCAGGGCGACAACGGGCCCGATGCCACCCGCGGCAATGCCGTGTGGAATGGCGGCATCTTCCGCGATGCCAGGGGAGTCGTCTCCGACGATACCGTGGCCGGTCCATTGCGGGCGGGGATCTTCGCCACTCCGGACAGCGACCGCGTCGCCGCCGGAGCGTCATATTGGGGCATCCTCGAACTGACCGGCAACCTGAAGGAGTGGGTCGTGAGCGTTGGCAACATCGTCGGCCGCCGCTTCGACGGCACCCACGGCGCCTGGCCCGCCCCGTTCGTCACGGTGGGCAAGGGCGCGTCGCTGCGGTATCCGGAGGAGTGGGCCTTTGGGGCCGGTTTCCGCGGCGGCCAGTGGACGTCCAACGACGGTCTCCGAACATCGGATCGCGGCGACATGGACATTTCTCCTAGGCTTCCCCAGCGAAATCGTCGCGGGGGCTGCAGCTTTCGCAGCGTCCGCACGGCGCGGGTCGTTCCGCTCGAGAAGCCGGTCGACATGGCGAAGACGACGCTTCCGGAAAATGATCCCACGTTCGTGCGCACGCCTTCCAGCGGCTGGGATGGCAAATGGAAGACCTCGATCGAGAACGTCGCCGTGAAGCCTCGGGACGCGAAGACGGCTACCTTGACCTTCGACGTCTCCTGGAGCAATTCCTGGCGCACCGAACACAACCACGATGCGGCCTGGGTGTTCTTCAAGACCAAGGCCGAGGACGGCTCGTGGCGGCACGTGAGGCTCGTCGCCGACCGGGTCGTCAATCCGACCGGGTCCAGCCCAGGCAAGGGTGACACCCAGGCGGAACTCGTCGTGCCCGACGGCTCTGACGGCTTCACCGGCCTGTTCATCCGGCGCGGCGCCGTCGGCGACGGTCCATTCAAGGCCGAGGGCGTCTCGGTCGTCTGCGACGCCGACTCCCTCCACGGCATCGGACCCGATGCCGCAGACCGCATCCGCGGCTTCGGCATCCAGATGGTGTATGTGCCAGAGGGACCGTTCTGGCTCGGCTCCGGGGGCAACGAGGCGGGGGGCTTCCACAGCTACAAGGACGGCGTGAACGGCACTGCTCCCTACCGCGTGACCAGTGCGGGGCCGATTCCTACCGGCAAGCAGGAGGGCCGTCTCTGGGCCCGTAACCACGGCGGGCGGCTGGTCGACGGCGGCGAAATACCCGCGACCTACCCCAACGGATTCGCCCCCTTCTACTGCATGAAGTTCCACATCACGCCGGGCGATTACGCCGACTTTCTCAACACCCTCGACCCGAAACTCGCCGCCGAGCGGTATGCCGGCACCGATCGGTGCGTGTACAACAAGACCGGATATTCGGGGGTCAACGGGCACGTTTTCAAGAACCCCAAGGGTGGCTACGCAGGCAGTCCCGGCCGGCAGCGGGCGGGCGCCGCGTGCTTCGGCATGTCGTGGCTCGACGGTGCCACCTTCGCGGCCTGGGCAGGACTGCGGCCGATCACGGAACTCGAGTTGGAAAAGGCCGTTCGCGGCTTCCGCGAACCGGCTGCCGACGAGATCGGCCCCTCGTACTGGGGCATCAGTGGATTCGGCACCGTCGACTGGGATGCCTTCAAGGGAGACCCGGCCAGCGAGCGGCCCGTCACGGCGGCGGCGTCAGGTCTCGGATTCAAGGGGAGCCATGGTCTCGGCACCACGGCGCTGCCGGCAGACTGGCCGCAGGCCGACGCGGTCGGATCCGGGCTGCGTCACGTGCACTACTCGTCGCCGAACATCGACCGGCTCCGGGCAGAGGCCGAGCCGCCCGGTTTTTCCCGACCGATAAGCATCGACGACGTCGAACTGCCCCGGGCCCGGATCTCCGACCGGATGTTCGCGGACATCGCCGACACGGAGCGGCTCTGGTCGCACAAGTGGCGTGGCTGTCGCTCGGCCCCCCGCGGCGCGTCGCCGCGCGGTGCAACCGGCGGTGCCGTGACGCCGTAACGCACCGCGATTCAACCGATCCAGTGCTCAGGCCCGTCCGGACCGATGTCCACCGGCACCGGGCCGGACTTTTTCGCGGTGATCAGACGGCGCAAGGCCGCATGGTCGGTTTTGCCGGTACCCAGCACGGGAATGCGGTCGATCCGCCGCACCTCGTCGAGCCGCATCACGCCCCGCAGGCCGTCCGCCACGAGCAGCCCGCCGGCTTCGCGGAGCGGCAGGTCGAACGTCGTGAACAGGACGACGTGCCGGCCCGCCTCGGTCTCGATTCCCTCGACCGCCACTCGCGGACCGTCCGCCCCGGGCGGATACCGCTTCAGGAACGTCTCCTCGAGCGCCGGCAGCGAGATCATCTCGCCGCCCGCCTTGAGAAACCGCTTCATCCGGCCCCGAAACGTGAGCCAGCCGTCGGCGTCGGCCGAGACGAGATCGCCCGTGCGGTACCACGATCGGCCCGCGGCCGGGATGAACGGCGACGGCCCGTCGTGCCGGTGGTATCCCTTGAACACCGAGGGGCCGCGGACGAGGAGCATGCCGGTCTCGCCGCCGGCCACCGGCAGGTGCGACTCGGGATCGACGATGAGCGTCTCCACCCCACGGACCGGCCGACCGATCGTGCCCGGCCGCACGGCGTCGAGCCGGTTGGCAGCCACCACGGGCGAGCACTCGGTGATTCCGTACCCTTCGAGCACCGTAGCCTGCGGAGCAAGGCGGCGACAGTCCGCGAAGACGCCCTCCGGACACTTCTCCGCTCCGGTGACGATCACGCGCAGACTGTGGAGCTCGGATTTGCGGCAGGCGGCGAGAAGGTGGCCGAGGAACGTGGGCGTCGTGAACAGGAGCGTCGGCTCGTACGTGGCGACGACCCGTGCGAGGCCGTGGGCGTCGGTCGGATCGGCGTGGAGCACGGAGGGGATTCCCGCCAGCGCCGGCAGGACCACGTTGCCGGTGAGGCCGAAACTGTGGAACGGCGGAAGGCATGCCAGGACCGCATCTCCCGCTGCGGCGTCGATCACCTCCAGTCCCGCGGCCACGTTGCTGAGCAGATTGGCATGCGAGAGCGGCACGGTCTTGGGTGCCGCCTCCGACCCCGAGGTGAAGAGAAACACCGCCGGATCGTCGGCCGCCCGGCGTGGCAGTCGGCGCAGGGCGCGGCCGGGCGCGAGCCACGTCGCCGCGAGCGCACCCAGGGCCTCGCTGCGGCCGATGCCGCCACGCACGTCCTCGAGAAACACGCACTCGGCCCCCTCGACGCCGATGCCCAGCCGGTCCACGAGCCGGCGCGAGGTGACGACCCGGCGCGTGCCGGTGACGCGAATGCCGTGAGCGAGGTTCGCCGGCCCGGTCGTCCAGTTGAGCATCACCGGCACCTTGCCGGCGAGGTGCAGTCCGAAGAAGACGACGTCGGCCGCAACGCTCGCCGGGAGCATCACGCCCACGTGATCCTCGGGCCAGGCGGCGAACCGCCGGGCCATCAACTGCGCGGCCACGAGCAGCCGCCGCGCAGAGAGCACGCCCGACACCGCGTCGGCCACGGCCACCGCGTCGGGCGCGGCGAGCACTCGGCGCACGAACGCCTCGGCGATGGTGTCGGCGAGCAGTGCCGGCCGTTCTGCCGCCCGTCTGCGACGCCAGCCTGCCGCGGGCCCGGCCGGGGCGACGGCGCGACGGACGAGCCTGCCC
>JBKDUV010000380.1:0-23838 GCA_046339335.1 Planctomycetia bacterium
AGCCGCCGCTCCTCCTCGAGTTGATCGGGATGGTCGAGGCTGCGCTGATGGGGAAGGATGCCGTCCTCCATCGCCACCAGATAGACCACGGGGAACTCGAGGCCCTTCGCGGCATGGAACGTCATCAGGCAGACCCGTTCCGCCGATGGATCCCAGACGTCGGTGTCGGCGACGAGGGCCGTGGTGTCGAGGAAAGCGCCCAGCGACGTCTCGTCGTCGGTTGTCGGAGGGGAGAGCCCGCGTTCGGCGTCGAACTGGCGTGCGGCGGTCACGAGTTCCTCGACGTTCGCCAGCCGGTCGTCTCCCTCCTCCTCCTCCTCCTCGGCGAGCATCTCCCGGTAGCCGATGCGCTCGAGGACCGCCTCCAGCACGACCGCCACCGATCCCTCGGCCGCGGCGACCCGTCCCAGGGCGTCGTGGAGTGACACGAAGCGACCGATCGAGGTCGCCGACCGGGCCGTGAGCCCGGGTATCCTGTCGGCATTCCGGCAGGCCTCGAGCAACGAGACGTGATGGTCGGCCGCCCACGAGGAGAGCAGGTCGAGGGACTGTCGGCCGATGCCCCTCGCCGGAACGTTGATCACGCGGAGGAGTGCCTCGTCGTCCCGGGGATTGCGCAGCAGCCGGAGCCAGGAGACGACGTCACGGATCTCGCGTCGCTTGAAGAACTCCACCCCGCGGAGCAATTGGTAGGGAATGCCCCGGGAACGGAGCGCGACCTCGAGGGAGCGGGAGAGGGCGTTGGTGCGGAAGAGAATGGCGACGTCCCGCGGCGACCTCGCCCCGCGCATGATCGACACGGCGATCTCGTCGGCGATCCGCTCCGCCTCCTCGTGGCCCGACGGGTCGAGGACGATGCGCACCGGCGCCCCGGGCGAGGCGTCGGTGAGCAGGCGTTTCGGCTTCCGCTTCGCGTTGTTGGCGATGAGCCGATCGGCGGTGCCGAGGATGTTGGCGGTGCTGCGGGAGTTCTCCTCCAGCGTGACGACCACGGCCGCCGGGTAGTCGCGCTCGAACTCGAGGATGTTGCGGATGCTCGCGCCGCGCCAGCCGTAGATCGCCTGGTCGGGATCGCCCGTGACCGCGAGGTTGGGGTGATCGAGCGACAGGCCGCGCAGGATGCAGTACTGGACGGCGTTGGTGTCCTGGTATTCGTCGACGAGGATGAAGCGGTGCCGGGCATCGAGTTCGGCGCGGAGTTCCTGGTTCTCGGCCAGCAGCCGGGCCACGTGGACGAGGAGGTCGTCAAAATCGACGGAGTTGGCCCGCAGCATCAGGTCCTGGTAGATCGGCCAGATCCGCTGGGCGACCTCCTCGGTCGGCCGGCCCCAGCGCGGCTCGAACGTCTCCGGCGTGAGCAGGTCGTTCTTCGCCCGGCTGACGATGGCGGCGATGCGGTCGATCGGGGTGTGCGTCAGGGAGAGGTTGAGCTTCTTCGCCGCCCGTTTGAGCATGGCATGCGCGTCGTCGGCGTCGAGGATCGAGTACTCGCTCGTCAGGCCCACCAGTCGGGCGTGACGCCGGAGGAGCCGGGCCGCGAAGCGATGAAACGTGCCCATCTCGACCGCGCTCGGTCCGACGAGCTCCTCGACGCGGCGCCGCATCTCGTCGGCCGCCTTGTTGGTGAACGTCAGGGCGACGATGCGGCCGGCCGGAATGCCGGCGGCGACGAGCCGGGCCACCCGGTGCGTGACCACGCGGGTCTTCCCGCTGCCGGGGCCGGCAAGGACGAGAAGCGGACCCTCGACGTGTTCGGCGGCCCGGCGCTGGGATTCGTTGAGCGATGCGAGGAGATTGGACGGCACGTGTTCGCGGCCCGCGATGCCGCTGAAAAAAGGGGCAACCACGGCGAACGGCGCAAACCCGAGCAGCGCGCGTCGCACCGTGGTAGGCGAATGCGCGTGCATTGCAGTATAGTGAGTATGGTCTGGACCGGGTGCGACCGCCGCACCCGCATCACCGGTCACCAGGAGCACCCGCACGGGAGGGAACCCATGCCGCGCATCCCATTCAGGAATCTCACGCAAGCGAACGAGTTGGAGGAGAAACTCGAAATGAGCACGGCCGAGATCGGCCTCTCCGTCCGCACTACCAACTGCCTCGAGGAACGGGGCATTTTCACCGTCCACGACCTGCTCAAGTGCACGCGATCCGACCTGCTCTCGATCTCGAACTTCGGCGAAAAGACGCTGGAGGAGGTCTACAAGGCGCTGGAGAAGATCGGCTTCTTCCGCACCGGTGCACCGGACGGCGACCGCGAGCCGCTTGCCAACGTCGGCTAGCGGCCGTCCGCAGCCGGCTCGATCGCAGGGAAATTCGGCCCCGGCCGACCCGGGGAGGATCGTCGTGAGGCTGCCGCGGTTTTTCGGCAAGAAGCGCGGGCATCGCAGGACCGGTTCGGAGGCCTGGGGGTCCTTCGGGGACGGGCTGTTCCACGGTGCGGTGCTCGTCGCCGGCCTGGCCTTCGGCGGATTTCTCGTCTCGGGCGTCGCGGTGCCGGAGTGGCGGATCAACCACGACTTCGTGGCGACCACCTGCACGATCGTGGCCAAGGGGCTGGAACGCCGCTCGGTGACGGATGCAGGACCGGGAGCGGCGCCGACCTTCAGGCCGTTCCTCGGCGTTCGCTACGCGGCCGGCGCGGCCGACCGCGAGGCTTGGGTTGCCGCACCGCGGTCCGTCGCGACACCGGACAGGGCCGCCGCGGTCGCGCGGCTCGACGGCTGGCGGCTCGGTGCGGAACTGCCCGGCTGGTACGACCCGGCGAACATGGGACGGGTGGTGCTCACCCGCGGCTACAACTGGTGGACGTGGCTGCTGACGCTCGTGCTCCCCGGCGCCCTGATCGCCTTCGGGACGAGCGGGCTTGCCCGTACCGCCCGGCGCTGGAACAAGTCGGAGGAGTGCCGGGCGGCGATTCGGCCCCTGCCCGGGCTGCTTGTCCCGCTGGCGGAGGCGCCGCGGACGGCGGACGGCCATCCGGGTGTCCCCGCCTGCGACGATATGGTCAATTCCCCCGGCACCATCCTCCGCTACCGGCTCCCGATCGAGAGCCCGGAGAGTTGGACGCTGCTTGGATTCGGCCTGTTCGCCCTGCTCTGGAACGCAGTGCTGCTCGTGCTCGCCGTCAATGCCGGCCTCGGCCTGGTGGGTGGCCGCGTCGACTGGTTCCTGCTCGCGCTGCTCGTGCCCTTCGTCGCGGTCGGCGTCACCGGCATCGTCCTCTTCATCCGCCTGCTCGTCCTGGCGACGGCCGTGGGCACGACCCAGGTCGAGATCAACGAGCACCCGCTGCGACCCGGTGGCAGATACGAACTGATCGTCGCCCAGGGGGGATCGGGGACGTTCCGCACGCTGGATGTGGCCATCGCCATGGAGGAGCAGGCGACGTTCCGCCAGGGCACCGACACCCGCAGCGAACGGCTCACCGTCTGGAGCCAGGACGTGCATTCCTGGCGCGATCTGCAATGCGTGCCGGGGACGCGGTTCGAGGCCCGGACGACACTGGAGATCCCGGCCAGCGCGATGCACTCCTTCGCGTCCGAGCACAATTCGGTCCGCTGGCTCGTGGTGGTTCGCGGCAGGCCCGCCCGGTGGCCGGCGTTCACGCGGACGTTTCCGGTCATCGTGTTCCCGGAGTCGCCCCCGGCCGGCACACCGAGCGCGGAGGCCGGGCGGTGAGCCAGCATTCCGAGGTCATCCAGTTCGCCCCGCGCGTGCTCGTCCAGTTCGACCGTGCTGACCGGCGCTACGAGCCGCTCGATCGACTGGCCGTCCGCTATCAGGTGGACGGAATCGCGGACGACCGCGTCCGGGCGATCGAGCAGTCGGTCCTCTGGTACACCGAAGGGAAGGGCGAAGAGGATCTCGGCGTGCATTTCTTCAGGCGGCTCACCGACCGCGAGGCGGTCGCGGCGGCCGCCCGCGAGGGCGCGTTCGCAACGCCCCTGCCGCGCAGCCCGCTGTCGTACGAGGGCGTGATCGTCAAGATCCGCTGGTGCGTCCGCGTACGGCTGTTTTTTTCGGCCCCCCGGGATTTCGTCTCCGAGCACGTGTTCGAAGTGGGGGCGATTCCACCCGCGCCGCTGCCCGGGGGACGCCCATGACGCCGGCCGTCCTCGTCGTGGACCGGCCCGTCGGCAGCCTGCCCGTGAACCCGTTCGCGACCCGGCACACGCGGCCCGGCGCCCTGCCGGTGCTCGACGGCCGGGGGAACGAGATCGACATCGGGGCGGTCGCGGATCGCTGCCTGGCGGCGAATGTGGCGACCATCGAGGGGCCGCATGGTCATGGCAAGACGACGCTCATGCTTCGGCTCGCGGAGCACCTCGCCACACGTGGCGTGCCGGTCGTCCTCGTCCGCATGCGGACGTCGCGGGACGGCCTGCGGATGTTGGCCACGGTCGTCCGGTCGAGTCGGGAAACGGTCGTCTGCATCGACGGCTGGGAGGCCGGCGGCTGGCTGTTCGCGGTTGCCGTCCGCGCGGCGGCCCGCTGCCGACGGCTGCGGCTCCTGGTCACGACGCACCGGGCGTCCGGCCTGCCGGTCGTGATGCGCTGCGAGACTTCGGCACGGCTGTTCGCGGCGCTCGTCGAGCGGCTGCCCGACCATGGCGGTCGCATCGACGCCGCCGACGTCGCCGACGCCTTCGCGCGGCACGGCGGCAATCTGCGCGAGTCGCTCTACGACCTCTACGACCGGTTCGAATGCCGGATCCGCCGCGCGGAGAGCGGGCCGCAGGCCCGTTCGTCCGGCCGCTGACCGCGGGCGTGGAGGCCCGGTTTTTGTGGTCGTTGACGGCGGCCGCCGGTCGGGATGCAACGGTGGCGACGGTGGCAGCGGTCGTAGCGGGTTGGCGCCGCGAATTCATGAACTGCACGGGGCTTTTTGTCCCGCAGCGTGCCCGGCGCGGAAACTACGCTCAGTGAAGACGTCGTTCGAGACGGGTGGCCCCGTGTCGATCCCGGGCGTCGCAAGGAGCGTGCGTGATGGTTCGCCGAATCCCCCTCGTTCTTTCGCTGCTGCTCACCGCGGCCACGTCGCTGCCGGCGGCGGCGCAGCAGTGCTGCCTGAGCGAGCTCTTCGCCGGCTGCGGCAGTTGCTTCCGTCGCCCGCAGGCCTACGCGGTCGCGCCGGTGATGGCCCCGCTTCCGGCCCCGCCGCAGCCGGTGATGGTGCCGGTCGCGAAGACGAGTTACGTGCCGGAGACCACCTACCGCACGCAGATGCAGACCGTTCCGGTCACGACCTACAAGCCGTCGTGCGAGATCGATCCCTGCACGGGCTGCCCGCGGGAGTGCATGCAGCCGGTCACGGAATACGTGCAGCAGGCGGTGAATGTCCCGGTGACGCAGTATCGGGCGGTCACCACCACGCAGTACGTGCAGGTGCCGCAGGGATATGCCGCGCCCCCCTTTCCTGCGGCACAGGTGCCAGGGGCTCCGCTCGCGCCGCCCGCGGGCACCGTCCAGGGTCCGTTCGTTCCGCCGGCCCTCGCGCCGCAGCCGGCCGTGAATACGGCGCCCGGCAGCTGGGGGGCGGCCGGGGCTGTGGGCAATCCGGCCCTGATGCAGCCGGGGCAGACGAGCATCGCGCCCCAGTCGCTGCCGCCGACGACGACGAACTATCCGCCGTTCACCGGGCAGCGGCCGATCGTGGCTCCCGTCATCCCAGGCCAGCCGCAGGCGACGTATGCCCAGCCGCAGGTCACGTACGTTCAGCCGCAGGTCACGTACGTTCAGCCGCAGGCGACGCAGGGTCAGCCGTATGTCACCCCCGGCCAGCCACCGGTCGCGTCCGGTCAACCGGTCACGACCTACGCGGCGCCGGCTCCGGGGCCCGATGCGACCAGTTCACAGCGGCCGGTGCAGCCGGCTCCCTCCGGTGCTCCGCCGATCGTGCCGATCCCGGAAATCCAGCGGACCGCGCCCGCGGCCGGTGGGCAGTCGCCGGCTGTCGGCAGCGATGGCCGTCCCGCTCCCAAGCCCACCCCACAACCATCTTCCTCCGCCGCACCGAACTCGCCGCCGGCGTCGGGTACGACGCCCCCCGCTCCCTCGGGGGCGGCCATGCCGACGCGGCCCGGAACCGGTCCGACCTCGGCGACCGGTGCTTTTCCGCGGCTGCTCGAGCCGACAGGTCACACGACGTCGTGGCAGCCGGCGTCCGGCGGCGGGCGTCCGGCCCTGTTCATGCCCGCCTATCCGACCGCGGCCCTTCCGGCCCGCCTTCAGCAGTGATCCAATGGCGGTTCCCTGCGCGGGCCGCGGGAATCCCCCGGCGACGCAGGTCCGGGCCGCCATGACCAACTCCGACATCGCCGCGGTCTTCGAGCACGTCGCCGACCTGCTCGAATACCGGGCCGACAATCCGTTTCGCGTCCGCGCCTACCGCAACGCGGCCCGAACGATCGGATCCCTGGTCGAGTCGCTCGCAGCGGTCCGCGCCGATCCGAACCGTGGCCTGACCGAACTGGACGGCGTCGGTGCCGATCTCGCCGGCAAGATCGAGGCCCTGCTCGACACCGGGAAACTCCCGCTGCTCGAGGAGCTCGAGCGCGAGGTGCCCAAGGTCGTCTTCGACCTGATGCGGGTGCCTGGACTCGGGCCGCGCAAGGTCAAGGTCCTCGTCGATGCGCTCGGCATCGACTCGCTCGACGCGCTGGAGCAGGCCTGCCGCGACGGCAGGGTCGCCGGGGTCAAGGGATTCGGAGCGAAGACGCAGGCCGCGATCCTCGCCAACATCGGCTTCGCCAAGAGCCCCGACCGTGACCGGCTCCTGTGGCGGGATGCCGACGAGATCGTGGCCGGGCTCGTCGCCTGGATGCGCGGCTGTCCGGAGGCCCGGCGGGTCGAGGCTGCGGGCAGTTGGCGGCGCGGCAAGGAGACCGTGGGGGATCTCGATCTCGTCGTCGAGAGCACGGCGCCGGCGGCGGTCATGGACCGGCTCGAGCGTTGGCCGGAGACGTCGGCGGTGCTTCTCCGCGGCGCCACCAAGACCAGCATCCGCGGGCCGCGCGAGGTGCAGATCGACCTGCGCGTGGTCGAAGCGGATTCGTTCGGCGCGGCACTGCAGTATTTCACCGGCTCCAAGGAGCACAACGTCCGCCTCCGGGGGCGGGCCCGTGATCTCGGCCTGACGATCAACGAGTACGGCGTGCATCGGCTCGTGTCCGGCGCCGCGGCCGAGGCGTCGCCCGCCGCGGGGGAGAGGGTCGCCGGCCGGACGGAGGAGGAGGTCTACCGGGCGGTCGGCCTGCCCTGGATCTCCCCCGAGTTGCGCGAGGGCGGGGACGAGATCCGGCTCGCCGAACGCGACGCACTGCCGGAACTCGTCACGGTCGCCGACATCCGCGGCGATCTGCACATGCACACGACGGCGACCGATGGCGAAGACACGCTCGCGGAGATGGTGCGTGGGGCGATCGCCCGGGGACTCTCCTACATCGCGATCACCGATCACGGCCAGCGGGTGACGATGGCCAACGGCCTCGACAAGCGCCGGCTGCTGCGGCAGTGGGGGGAGATCGACCGGCTCAACGAGGCGCTCGCCGTGGAGGGCACGCCGCCGATCGTGGTCCTCAAGGGAATCGAGGTCGACATGTTGGAGAAGGGCGGGCTCGACCTTCCCGACGACGTCCTCGCACGAGCCGACTGGGTGGTTGCCAGCCTGCACTACGGCCAGAACCAGCCTCGCGACCGGATCACCGCCCGGATCATCGAGGCCGTGGAGAATCCCCGGGTGAGCGTCATCGGCCATCCCACCGGCCGGCTCATCAACCGGCGGCCGGCTTACGACGTCGACATCGAGGCTGTGATCGAGGCCTGCGCCCGGACGGGCACGTTTCTGGAGATCAACGCCAATCCGTGGCGGCTCGACCTCGACGATCGGCACGCGGCCGCGGCCCGGCGGGCCGGCGTGAAACTCGTGATCTCGACCGACGCCCATTCGAGCCGTGGGCTGGAGGTGATGCGGTGCGGCGTCCTCCAGGCGCGCCGGGCCGGACTGACGGCCGCCGACGTGGCCAATACCCGCAGCCTGGCCGATCTCCTGCGCCTGATGGGCCGCGGCGGCTGAGCGGGCACGATTCACGGTCGCTTCACGCAGCGGAAGCCGAGGTGGCTCGAACCGCTGGAGATCTCCCCCTTGCCGCGGGTGCCGACGATGTACCGGGAGCAGTACTGCTCGGTGCAGAGGAACGAGCCGCCGCGCAGCACCCGCTTGCGCTCGTTCGGCTCCTGCGGGTCGCGGCTCGACGTCGGCCCCTGCGGATTGACCGCCACGGCGTCCGTGGTCCGGTCCGGCGCGGCGTAGGTGTCGGCACGATACCAGTCCGAGCACCATTCCCAGACGTTGCCCGACATGTCGTGCAGGCCGAAGGCGTTCGCTGGAAACCGCTTGACCGGTGCGATGCCGGCGAAGCCGTCGAGGCCGAGGTCGCGGGCGGGGAACGACCCCTGAAACGTGTTGGCCATCCAGCGGTCCTGCGGCCTGAAGTCGTCCCCCCACGGATAGGCCGCGCCGGCGAGGCCGCCGCGGGCGGCGAACTCCCACTCGGCCTCGGTGGGCAGCCGCTTGCCGGCCCAGGTCGCGTAGGCCTCGGCGTCGGCACAGGCGACGTGCACGACCGGGTCGTCGTCGCGGCCCTCGATGGTGCTCTCGGGACCGCGCGGATGCCGCCAGTCCGCGCCCGGCACGTAGTTCCACCACCGGTGATGATGATCGAGCGGGACGGGGCCCTCCGGCGGGCTGAAGACGATCGAGCCGGGCACGAGATTGGCGGGGTCGGCACCGGGAAAGTCCTGGGCACGTGGGGGCCGCTCCGCGATCGTCGTGTAGCCGGTGGCCGCGACGAACGCCGCGAACTGCCGGTTCGTGACTTCGGTCGCGTCCATCCAGAAGCCGTCGACCCGCACGCGGTGGATGGGTCGGGCGTCGACCATCGGCTCGTTCCCCCCGAAAGGAAGTCCACGCGGATCGGCGCAGCCCATGGAAAACTCTCCGCCGGGAATCCAGACCATCCCGGCCGGGGCGGCGTCCGGCGGGCCGGCCGGGGCGATGACGGTCGGGCGGAAGGCCGGCTCCTGCCGCGAACAGCCCGCCGCCAGGGCGCAGGCCAAGGCTGTCGCGGTGCAAAGCCGCATCCCGGCGGCCCACGAGTGCCGGCGGAGCGGACCACGGCCGTGGCGGGTGTCAGCTGACGATCTCATGCCGAATCGAGCTTCAGTGACCTCGTGAACGTGCGGCGCAGGGCGCGTCTCCGCCTCGGCTTCCACCATTTCGTGAACGACTTCCTCGCCCGCTCGGCCTTGGTCACCTCGCGGCGTCGCAGGTTCGCCAGCGTGCCGCGAACGCTTGCCAGTCCGTCCGCCTTGCTCCAGCGGCGGAAACGGTCGGCTGCCGCCGCATGGTCGGTGAACGTGCCGAGCGTCGCCTGCAGTCGCTGTAGCGACTCCGCGCAGCGGTCCCGCACACGGGGGGCGAACACCGGGGCGAAGATCTCCAGAGTGTAACGGAGTTTTTTCCCCTCGATCCGCAGCCGATGCAGTTCGCCGTCGTCCTTCAGCCGTCGGTCGGCCCGGGCGAAAAACCGTCGCATCAGCGGCTTGAAGCGGCGGACCGCGTAACGGGCGAACGACTCGTCGCGATGCCGCAAGGCCACGCGGTCGAGCAGCCTCTCGACCCGTCCGTGCCAGTCGGCGGCAGCCAGCCGATCCCGCAGTTCGCGGATCGGCCGGCGCGACTGGAGCCGCTGCCGCGAGAGCATCGCCACCAGCCGAGCCCTGGCCCGCGGGCCGGGACCGGTCACCGCGGAGGCTGATTCCGTGCCGAGCGTGTCCAGGAGCACGTCGAGGTCCCGAGCCTCGCCGGCCGCGTGGCGGATGCGCCGCAGCCGCCGGCGAAACCAGGCCCGGCGCCGCTCCGGCAGCAGTTCGTCGAAGGCGTCGAGCGCCGCCAGGCCGCGCCGGGTGGCGACCCGCAGCCGGTGGACCGCATCCGCGTCGGGGCGGTCCACACAGGCGGCCTGCAGGTCCGACCAGAGCACCGCCAGCCGCGAGCGGAGAATCCGCCCTGCGATGCGCGGAACGGGCATTTGTCCGCCGGCGGCGGGTAAAGCACTGCGACTGGCTGCCATCGGACGGTCCGTCGACGAAGGACGGAGGGAACGAACGCGGGTCACTCTACGCCGCCGGCGACGGCCTTGCCAGCCTGTCCGCCGGCGGCCGCATCCTGCGGGCGCCCGGGTGCGGCGGCCTTCGTCACCGTGACACGCGACGCGAACACCGAGCCGGCGGCGTGGCAGCCCGCGCCGGTCCAGAGTCGGCCCCGGAGTTCCACCCTGTCACCCGGTGCCACGAGTGCCGGCGTGGCGGCGTCGATCGTGGCCGTCGCATCCTCGGCCACGGTGAATGACAGGCGCCGGAGTTTGCCCGCGTCGACCCGGACCTGCATCGTCTGACCGCGGACGCTCGTGACCACGCCGACGATCCGCTCGTTGCGGTCGGGGCGGACCTCGTCTGGCGTGAAGCCGGCGGCGGGCGTGACGATGTCGAACTTCCGGAGCGGTTCCAGGCCGCGACCTCGGGCGTCGACCTTGGCGACGAGCCGGACCGCCATGCCCGGCTGCACGATCGACGCGGGTGACCGGCCCACGATCGAGAAGTTCGTCACGCCGGCCGGATGCAGATGGGCCACGTACGTCGCCTTGGCTTCGTCGTCGGAAAAGGCCATCAGTCCGCCCGCCAGGCCGCCCGCCATGCCCTGCACCACGCCCGCGTACTCCGCCTCCGGAAGGCGATCGACGAGGAGTTTGTTCTCCTCGACGGGGATCATGATCGCCTTGCTCGTGCCTCGACAGGCGCCCATCTTCCAGAGCCGCTCGTAGGCGAGTTGCATCTCCGCCGACTTGTAGAACGTTCCCCAGCGGATGGTGCCATCCGGTGCCACCGGTGCGACCACCGCCTCGGGAACGGCGTACGGGTTGTAGGGCTCGGCGGCCGAGGGAATGGCGGTCGCGCCGAGAATGACTGCTGCCGCCAGCATGCGCGGGGTAGGGGAAAGAGGGGTCGGCATCGCAGGCTCCGGAATTTCAGGTTCTCTGCCGAGACAGTACTTCGACCCGAACAACCACTCAAATCGGCCCCACTGACAATTCTTCCCCGGGCAGCGAGCATGCCGCCTGTACCGGCGGTCTGACCGGCAAAAGCGGCACGATCCGCCGTCCGCGAATTGCCGCACGACGGCGCCGAACGGGCACCGTGTCGGGGAGCGGACGGCGAACCCGCACCTGTGCGGGAAGTCGGCGCGGCAAGGGTCCCCGGCGCCAATGGGTCGGTCGCCGACGGGTGGACGACGCTCCTGAGCGGATCAGAGAGCGTCCGCCGGTCCTTCGTCCCCGCGGAGCGTGGCCATGTCGCCGGAAGCCTGCTCTCCCTCTGCCCCCGTCTCAGCGCCGACGGCGGCTTCGAGGAGCGGGAACTGCCGGGCGAGCACGTTCTCCCGTTCGATCCGCAGCGCGTCGAGCGCCTCGGGCCGGACGCGAACCTCCGCCGACTGGAACGTGCCGAAGCCCGTACCGGCCGGAATCAGATGGCCGAGGATGACGTTCTCCTTGAGACCGACGAGGTTGTCCACCTTGCCGGCTAGGGCCGCCTCGGTCAGCACCTTCGTCGTCTCCTGGAAGCTGGCGGCCGAGATGAAGCTCGAACTCTGCACGCTCGCCTTGGTGATCCCGAGCAACTGGGTGCTGGCGGTCGCCGGCTTGGGCTTCGTGCCCTTGGCCGGCGTTCCGCCGAGCGTCTCGATTTGGGCATTGGCCTGGACGAGCACGTCCTTGGGCACCACGCTGCCGACGGCGAACTCGCTGTCCCCCTTGTCGGTGATCCGCACGCAGTTCGCGAGCCGCTCGTTGGCCTGGCGGAAATCGTACTTGTCGAGGACGCTGCCCGGCAGGAGGCTCGTATCGCCGACGCCCTCGATCTTCACCTTGCGCAGCATCTGCGACACGATGATCTCGATGTGCTTGTCGTCGATGTCCACCCGCTGGCTGCGGTACACGTTCTGGATCTCGCGGACGAGATACTGCTGCACCGCCTCCTCCCCCGAGATCCGCAGGATGTCGTGCGGCACCAGCGGACCGTCGACGAGCGCCTCGCCCGCCTTGACGAGGTCGCCGGGATGAACCCGCAGGTGCTTGCCGTGGGTGACCAGGTGCTCGCGCTCCATGCCGCTCTCGTTGCGGACGACGATCGTGCGCTTGCCGCGGCGCTTCTCGCCGCTCACCTCGACCTTGCCGTCGATCTCGGCCATGATCGCGGGGTCCTTCGGCTTGCGGGCCTCGAAGATCTCCGTCACGCGCGGCAGACCTCCGGTGATGTCCTGCGTGCCCGATGCCTCGCGGGGCGTCTTGGCGAGCACGTGGCCGGCCGCGACCTTCTCCCCCGGTGCGACCTCGATGTAGGCCTTTTCCGGGAGGTAGTAGAAGTCGAGGATCTTGCCCGAGTCGTCCTCGAGCACGATCTGCGGGTGATAGATCCCCTTGTGCTCCATGACCACCCGCCGCGTGTGGCCGCTCGGGTCCTTTTCTACGCGGAGCGTCTCCCCCTCGAGCACGTCCTCGAAACGCACCTTGCCCGCCACCTCGGAGAGGATCGGGATGGAGTGCGGATCCCACTGGACGAGGACCGTTCCCGCCTTGATCTCGTCGTTTTCCTTGACCTTGAGGATCGCGCCCGCGGGAACGTCGAACTTGTCGAGTTCGCTTCCCTTGGCATCGACGATCGAGATTTCGCCGTTGCGGGCGAGGACGATCATCTGTCCCTGCTCGTCCTGCACCGTCCGCAGCCGCGTGAACTTCACGATGCCGGCCCGCTTGGCCTTGCTCTCGCTCTCCTCGATGGCACGCTGGCCGACGCCGCCGATGTGGAAGGTCCGCATCGTCAATTGGGTGCCCGGTTCGCCGATGCTCTGGGCGGCGATGATGCCCACGGCCATCCCCTCCTCGACGAGCGAACCCGTCGACAGGTCCATGCCGTAGCAGAGCCGGCAGACTCCGAGCGGCGCCTCGCATGTCAGCGCGCTGCGCACCTGGATCTTGTCGAGCCCCAATTCCTCGATACGGCGGGCCACCTTGGGCGTGATCAACTCGTCCTCGTGCACGATCACCTCGTCGGTGATCGGATTGCTGATGTTCGCCCGGCTGACGCGGCCGCGGATGCTGTCGGCGAGGCTGACCTCGACCTTCTCGCCTCGATAGATGACCGTTTTCTCGATCCCCTGCGTCGTGCCGCAGTCGTGCATGGTGACGACGACGTTTTGGGCGACGTCGGCCAGCTTGCGGGTCAGGTAGCCTGAGTCGGCCGTCTTCAGGGCGGTGTCCGCCAGGCCCTTGCGGGCTCCGTGGGTCGAACTGAAGTACTCGAGCACCGTCAGCCCCTCGCGGAAGTTCGCCTTGATGGGTGCCTCGATGATCTTGCCCGACGGCTTGGCCATCAGGCCGCGCATGCCGGCCAGCTGGCGGATCTGCTCCACGCCGCCACGGGCGCCGGAATGGGCCATGAGGAAGATCGGATTGACGTAGCCGGCCCGGCGGTTGGGCTTTTCGTCCGTGTCCTTCTCCAGATCCTGCATCATCTCCTTGGTGATCTGCTCGCGGGCATGCGTCCAGGCGTCGATCACCTTGTTGTACCGCTCGCCGTCGGTGATCATGCCGCGCTGATACTGCTTCATGATCTTGAGCACTTCCTTGTCGGCCTCGCCCACGATCCGCGTCTTCGTGGAGGGCGTGATCAGGTCGTCGGTGGCGAACGACAGGCCGCTGCGGGTGCTCCAACTGAAGCCGACCCGGTTCATGTCGTCGAGCAGGTCGATCGTCCAGCGCCGGCCGAGGGTCTGGTAGCAGTCGGAGATCACGCGGGCAAGTTCACTCGACCGCATCGGGATGTTGTAGAACAGCATCCCGCCGGGCAGGATCGCGTTGAAGAGGACGCGGCCGACCGTCGTGTCGATCACCGCCCCCGGCTTGGACTGAGCCTCGACATCGGTCTTCAGCCGGCGCTGGCCGGGCAGTTTGACCTTGATCTTGGCGTGCGTCTCGACCTTGCCGAGCTGGTGGGCGAGTTCGACCTCCTCGAAGCTCTTGAAAACCATCCCCTCTCCCTTCCGGCCGGGGAGGGCCATCGTCAGGTAATAGCAGCCCATCACCACGTCCTGCGAGGGGGAGATGATCGGCGCCCCGTTGGCCGGGCTGAAGATGTTGTTGGTGGAGAGCATCAGCGTGTGGGCCTCGACCTGGGCCTCGATCGAAAGCGGCAGATGGACCGCCATCTGGTCGCCGTCGAAGTCGGCGTTGAAGCCCTTGCAGACCAAGGGATGCAACTTGATGGCGTTTCCCTCGACGAGCACCGGCTCGAAGGCCTGAATGCCCATGCGATGCAGGGTCGGTGCCCGATTGAGGAGCACCGGATGGTTGCGGATCACGTTCTCGAGGATGTCCCAGACCTCGGCATCCTTCCGCTCCAGCATCTTCCGGGCGCTCTTGATGGTGTCGGCGTGGCCGAGGTCCTTGAGCTGGCGGATGATGAACGGCTGGTAGAGCTCGAGCGCGATCTTCTTCGGCAGACCGCACTGATGGAGGCGGAGGTTGGGGCCGACGACGATCACGCTGCGGGCCGAATAGTCGACCCGCTTGCCGAGCAGGTTTTCGCGGAATCGGCCCTGCTTGCCCTTGATCATGTCGGTCAGGCTCTTGAGCGGCCGATTGCTCGATGCCAGGACCGGCCTCTTGCAGCGGCTGTTGTCGAAGAGGGCGTCGACCGACTGCTGGAGCATCCGCTTCTCGTTGCGGATGATCACCTCGGGGGCATTCAGGTCGACGAGCTTCTTGAGCCGGTTGTTGCGGTTGATGATCCGGCGATAAAGGTCGTTGAGGTCACTGGTGGCGAAGTTGCCCGAATCGAGCATCACCAGCGGACGGAGGTCGGGCGGGATGACCGGAATTACGTCGAGCACCATCCACTCGGGCTTGTTCTCGCTGTCGCGGATCGCCTCGACGATCTTCAGCCGGTTGACGAGATCCTTCTTCTTCTGCTTCGAGTTGGTGGTCGCCAGATCCTCGCGCAACTCCTTGGAGAGCGTTACCAGGTCGAGGCCGAGCAGCAGTTTGCGGATCGCCTCCGCCCCCATTTCGGCCTCGAAGCTCCCCTCGCCGTGCGCGGCGCGGGCCTCGCGATACTCCTCCTCGGAGAGCAGCTGCTGCTTCTTCAGCGGCGTGTCCTTGGGATCGAGCACGACGTAGTCCTGGAAATAGATCACCTTCTCCAGGCTCGTGGTCTTCATGTCGAGCAACGCGCCGAGCCGGCTGGGCATCGCCTTGAAGAACCAGATGTGGACGACCGGGGCCGCCAGTTCGATGTGCCCCATCCGCTTGCGCCGCACGCGGCTGTGGGTGACCTTGACCCCGCAACGGTCACAGATCATCCCCTTGTACTTCATGCCGCGGTACTTGCCGCAGGAGCACTCCCAGTCCTTTTCCGGGCCGAAGATCTTCTCGCACATCAGGCCGTCCTTCTCGGGACGGTAGGTGCGGTAGTTGATCGTCTCCGGCTTTTTCACCTCGCCGAACGACCAGCTGCGGATGTCGTGCGGCCGGGCCAGGCTGATCTTCACGGCCGAGTAGTCGTTGACGCGATCGTAGGTGGATTCACCGATGCTCACGTGTCATCTCCCTGTGTTGTTCGAAACCCGCTCGACCGTCCACGCCCCAATCCCAACCGACTCTTTCTCGGTCCGCCTATCAGCGCCGGCCACCGGGCGGCCCGCCGACTTCAACGGCCGCTCAAATCCGGCGCTTTTCCAGTTGCATGTTCAGGGCCAGGCCCCGAATCTCGTTGGTGAGCACGTCGAAGCTCGCCGGGGTTCCGGCCTCGAGCGTGTTCTCCCCCTTCACCATGCTTTCGTAGATCTTCGTACGTCCCTCGACGTCGTCGCTCTTCACCGTCAGCAGTTCCTGGAGGATGTAGGCGGCGCCATACGCCTCCAGCGCCCAGACCTCCATTTCCCCGAACCGCTGCCCGCCGAACCGGGCCTTGCCGCCGAGCGGCTGCTGGGTGATCAGCGAGTACGGGCCGGTGGAACGGGCGTGGACCTTGTCGTCCACGAGATGGTGAAGCTTGAGCATGTAGATGAACCCGACCGTCGTCTCCTGCTCGAGCGGCTCGCCCGTGCGGCCGTCGAAGAGTTGGGCCTTGCCGTGGGCCGGCAGGCCGGCGTCGGCGAGCACCTTGTTGATGTCTTCCTCGCTGGCCCCGTCGAACACGGGCGTCACCGCCTGGAAGCCGAGGATCTTGCCGGCCCAGCCCAGATGCGTCTCCAGGATCTGGCCGACGTTCATCCGGCTCGGCACACCGAGCGGGTTGAGCAGGATCTGGAGCGGAGTGCCGTCGGCCAGGAACGGCATCTCCTCCTTGGGCAGGATCTTGGCGATCACGCCCTTGTTGCCGTGGCGTCCGGCCATCTTGTCGCCCACGGAGATCACCCGCTTGGCGGCGACGTAGACCTTGACCATCTGCAGCACGCCCGGACGGAGCTCGTCACCGCGCTTCATGCTGTTGAGGCGACGCTCGCGGGCATCGATCGCCACCTCCACCGTGGGCCACATGGACTTGAAGAGCTTCTCGATGTCGGCCTTCCGCTGCGGCGAGCGGATGTCGATCTCCTCGAGGTTGAACTGGGCGGCCCGCTCGGCGACGACCTTGTGGTCCTGGTTGCGGACCAGCGGGCTGCCGTCGGCGGCTTGAAGCGGCTTTTGCAGGATCTTCTCGATCTCGGTGACGAGACCGCCGAACGCCTCGGCCACCCGCAGGTTGCCCTCGTTCTCGACTTCCTTGAGCTGCTTCTCGAACTCGCGGCGCTCGTCCTCGGAGAGGCTCATCCGGCGCGAGAACTTCTCGGTGGCGATCACGATTCCTTCGACGCCTGAGGGGACTTCGAGGGAGTCGTTCTTCACGTCCTCGCCGGCCCGGCCGAAGATCGCGTGGAGCAGTTTCTCTTCCGGCGTCAGTTCGGTCTTGCTCTTGGGCGAAACCTTGCCGACGAGAATGTCGCCGGGGCGGACGTACGTCCCGATCCTGACGATGCCCGACTCGTCGAGATTGTGCAGGGCCCGCTCGCCCACGTTGGGGATGTCGCGGGTGAACTCCTCCCGGCCCAGCTTCGTGTCGCGGATCTCGATGTCGTACTCCTCGATGTGGATCGACGTGTAGACGTCGTCCTCGACGAGTTCCTCGCTGATGATGATCGCATCCTCGAAGTTGAACCCGTCCCAGGCCATGAAGCCGACGAGCACGTTGCGGCCGAGCGCGAGTTCGCCCCGATAGGTGGCGGCACCGTCGGCGATGACCTCTCCCTTTTCCACCTTCTGTCCGGGCACGACCGTCGGCTTCTGGTTCTGGCAGGTCCGCTCGTTGAGGCCGACGAACTTCCGCATCGCGTAGGTGTCGGTGCAGGCGGAGGTGCTGATCTCGATGCTGTCGGCGTCGACGTAGCTCACCGTGCCCTTCCGGGCGGCGCGGACGAGGAGTCCGGAGTTGGCCGCCACGTCACGCTCCATGCCGGTCGCGACGACCGGCGGCTCCGTGACCAGCAGCGGCACAGCCTGCCGCTGCATGTTGGAGCCCATCAGGGCCCGATTGGCGTCGTCGTGCTCGAGGAACGGGATCAGACCCGCCGACACGCCCACCATCTGGCTCGGTGCGACGTCGATGTAGTCGATCTCCTCGGCGGGCACGAGGACGAAGTCCCCCTTGTAGCGGGCGATGATGTTGTCGCCGACCAGCCGGTTGGTCCCCTTGTCGACCTGCGCATCGGCCGGCGCCAGGTGGGCGTTGCTCTCCTCGTCGGCCCGCAGCCAGACGACGTCGTCGGTGAGTTTCCCCTTCGCCACCTTGCGGTACGGCGTGACGAGGAACCCGTAGGAGTCGACGCCGGAGTAGATCGCGAGGCTGGAAATGAGCCCGATGTTCGTCCCTTCCGGGGTCTCGATCGGGCAGATCCGGCCGTAGTGGGAAATGTGGACGTCGCGGACCTCGAACCCGGCCCGCTTGCGGTTCAGACCTCCCGGGCCGAGAGCCGACAGCCGCCGCTCGTGGGTGAGCATGGAAAGCGGGTTCGTCTGGTCGACGACCTGCGACAACTCGCCGCGGCCGAAGAAGTATTCGATCGCCGCCGAGATGCTCTTGGGGTTGATCAGCGTCCGAGGCGACATCTCGGCCACGTCCTTCAGACTCATCCGCTCCTGGACGGTGCGGCGGAGCTTGAGGAAACCCTTGCGCAGCTCGTCGCTGGCGAGTTCGTCGATCGTCCGCAGGCGTCGGTTGCCGAGGTGGTCGATGTCATCGACCTCCACGTCCCCCTCGCCGTCGCTGAGCTTGAGCATGTAACGGATGGCGGCGATCAGGTCCTCAGCCCGGAGCGTCATCTCCGTCTCGGGAACGTTGAGCCCGAGTTTGCGGTTGATGCGGAAGCGACCGACGCGGCCGAGCCGGTAGCGGTTGGTGTCCTTGAACTTCTCGTCGAACAGGGCCCGGGCCTTGTCGAGTGCCGGCGGATTGCCCGGCCGCAGCCGCTGGTAGATCCGCACCAAGGCGTCCTCGTGGCTCGGGGCCACTCCGGTACGCCGCTTCGACTCGTCGGCGTCGTCCCGCAGGCTGTTCACGATCAGCGGAATCTTCTGCTCCTGCATCAGCTCCACGGCCTTGAGGCCGGAGGTGGCGATCAGTTCCGCCTGGTCGTGGGTGATCTTGCAGCCTGCCTCGACGATGATCTCGCCGGCCCGGTCGCTGCCGCGAGGATAGACGATGTCGTCGACGGCGAACTTCCCTTCGAGTTTGGGAACGCTCCGGCCACCGGAGACTTTCTCGACGGTGGTCTTGTAGAACAGCTTGAGAATCTCGGAGTCGCGACTGAACTTCGGATCCATCGCGCGGAGGAGCGTGAGGGCGGAAAACTTCCCGCTCTGGTCGATCCGCACCTGAAGGGCGTCCTTCTTGGAAACGTTGAGCTCGATCCAACTGCCGCGCTCCGGAATGATGCGGCAGTTGAAGGTCTTGCGGTCGGTCGACTCGGTATCGGCGACGAAGTCGATGCCGGGCGACCGATGGAGCTGGCTGACCACGACCCGCTCTGCGCCGTTGATGATGAACTCGCCGCCGCCGAGCATGATGGGAATGTCGCCGAGGTAGACCTCTTCCTCGATCGGCTGCTCGCGGGTCAGCCGGAGCCAGACCCGCAGCGGGCGGCCGTAAGTCAGCCGCAATTGCCGGCACTCGTCCGGCTCGTAGCGGGGTTTGCCGAGCTCGTAACGCAGATACTCGAGCTTGACCGTCTTGTCGTAGCTCTCGACGGGGAAGATCTCGCGGAGCACGCCCTCGATGCCATGGTCCTTGCGCTTGGCCGCGGGAACGTCGTACTGCAGGAACAGGTCGTAGAACCGGGTCTGGATCTCGGTCAGGTCGGGGATATGGTGACCGGCCCGGTTGCTACCGAAGTGGCGGACCTCATTCGTCTGCAGACGGCGGACGGCGCGAGTTGCCATAGACAAGGGCTCCTGGGCTTGTTCGAACACTTCCGACGCGGTGCTGCAGCCGGAACGGGCGAGGGATCAGGACAGACTGCACCGGACACAGACCGGGCAGGAACCCGCATGCGGCACGGCGCGAAATCGTTGGCGAAAGGAGGAACGAGGCGGCAAGGCGGAAGCGACCGAGCGGGACGAGCAAAAACTATACCGCTTGCCGGCCGGAACGCAAAACCCCCGGCCGGCAAGCCTTGAAATGCGCCCGTTTTACTTGATCGAAACCTTGGCCTTGGCCTCTTCCAGCTCCTTCTTGAGCTTCTCGGCGTCGGCCTTGGAGATCCCCTCCTTGACCTTGGCCGGACAGCCTTCGACGAGATCCTTGGCTTCCTTGAGGCCGAGGCCGGTCGCGGCACGCACGACCTTGATGACGCCGATCTTGTTGTCGCCGAAGTTTTCGAGCACGACGTCGAATTCGGTCTTCTCGGCCGCAGCCTCGGCCGCACCGCCGCCGGCTGCACCGCCAGCCGGAGCTGCCATCATGACCGCGCCCCCTGCGGCCGGCTTGATGCCGTGAACCTCGTCGAGGTAGTCCGACAGCTCCTTGGCAGCCTTCAGGGTGAGGCCGACGATCTTGTCGCCGAGCTCCTTGGTTTCCTTCGAGAATTCGCGGGTCGCTTCAGCCGTTGCCATCGCTCGAGATCCTTTCCCTTCCAAAGTGAACGGCCGCCTGCCCTCGAGTGGACGCGCGCGACCGCGGTTTGTTGTGTGCTGTCAATTCGTCGTCGTCGACCGTGCCAGGCCGCCGCGCCGAGCCTTTCTGTTTACCATGAACATTTGCAGAGTGAAGCCCTCCCCGAAAAATCGGGGAAAAACTTCCCCCTCGGTCAGGCTGCCGGCTCTCCGGCGGCCTTCTCCAGCTCCTCCGCCCGGGAGGCAATTTGACCGGCCAAGGTGCCCCCAGCCGCCAGGATCTGCCCCGAAAGCCGTCCGGCAATCGCCGAAATCTGCCCCGACAGCAGGGAGAGCTGTTCCGAACGTGTCGGCCACTTCGCAACCTTCTTGACGTCTGCGGCCTCGAGGCGGCTGCCATCCAGCGCCCCCCCGCGGCACTCGAAGCCCTCGAAGTCCTTGACGCCGGCGAGGCGGTCCAATTCCTTCGCCAGATCGACCACATCCTCTCCGCCCCAGGCGATGGCCAGCATGCCTTCGGTCGTGGAGAACGCCGGCGCCAGCGGCGTGCCCTCGGTGGCCCGGCGGGCGAGGCTGTTCTTCACGAGCTGCAGATGGATCTGCTTCTTGCGAAGCGTCTGGCGGAGTTGAGCCGTCTTCACGGCATCGAGCCGGCCGACGCTCACGACGATCAATTCGCCGACGCCGACGAGGCGGCTGCGAAGGTCGTCTACCAGCATGTTTTTCACGAGCTTGCTCATCGGTTCACGTGCCCTGCGATGGAGTCCTGAGATGCGATGGAGAGGAGGAGAGGGTTCAGGCGGCGACCATGATGCCCGGCGTCATCGTCGCACAAATCGAGACGCTCTTCACGTACTGCCCGCGAACGCTCGAGGGAGCCATTCCGACGACGTGGTCGATGAACGCACGAATGTTGTCCGCAAGTTTCTGGGCGTCGAAACTGACCTTTCCGACCACGGCATGCACGATGCCGGTGGGATCGTTGCGAAACTCGACCTTGCCGGCCGTGTACTCGCTCACGGTCTTCCTGATGTCAGCGGTGACGGTGCCGGCCCGCGGGCTGGGCATCAGGCCGCGCGGCCCGAGCACCTTTCCGAGCGGGCCGACGAGTCCCATCATGTCGGGAGCGGCGATGCAGACGTCGAAGTCGGTCCAGCCCTCGCGGATCTTCTTGGCGAGTTCCTCGGCGCCGACCTCCTCGGCGCCGGCGGCCCGGGCGTCGTCGGCGAGGTTGCCCTTGGCGAACACCACGACCCGCTTCGCCTTGCCGATGCCGTGGGGCAGCACGAGCGAACCGCGGATGATCTGGTCGGCCTGCTTGGGATCGATCCCCAGCCGCATGTGGATCTCGACCGTCTGGTCGAACTTGGTCGGCGGAAACTTCTTCAACATCGCGACCGCCTCGGCAATCGGCAGTGGCGTTTCGGTCTTCGGCTTGGTCGCGAGCATCGCCCGCATGCGTTTGCTGTCTGGCACGGTCTGGACTCCTTGAAATCGAACTCGTGATCTGGTTGATGGCGGTGCGGTCCGGTCAGCCCTCGACGGTGATCCCCATGCTGCGGGCCGTGCCCTCGATCATCCGCCGGGCGTGATCCCCGTCGCGGGCGTTGAGATCGGCCGTCTTCAGCCGCACGATCTCGTCGAGCTGGGCCTTGGTGACCTTCCCCACCTTGTCCTTGTTGGGAACACCGGACCCCTTGGCGAGCCCGGCCGCCTTCTTGAGCAGAGCCGCCGCCGGCGGGCTCTTGGTGATGAACTCGAACGAGCGGTCGTTGTAGACCGTCACGACGACGGGGATCGGCATGCCCGCAGCCTCGCGGGTGCGGTCGTTGAACTGCTGGACGAACTGCCCGAGGTTGATGCCGAACCGGCCGAGGGAGGTGCCCACCGGCGGCGCCGGCGTGGCCTGCCCGCCCGGCACTTGGAACTTCGCCTGTCCGACCATCTGTTTCGCCATCGCTGACCCTTTCTGCCTGCCTGTGCTGCCTGCTCGTGATTCGTCGCCTGATCCGCGTCGTCGGCGTCATCCGCGGGCCGGAACCGGTCCTGCCGCGGACATGTCGCCCGCATCGGTCACACCGCCTCGATCTGCCAGTATTCGATGTCCACCGGCGTCGAACGGCCGAAGATGCTGAGCATCACCGTGACTCGCCCGTTGGCCTCGTCGATCTGATCGACCTCGCCCTCGAAGTTCTCGAACGTGCCCTCGTTTATCTTGACGCGGTCACCCTTCTTGAAGTTGATCTTCAGACGCGGCGTCTCGTCGGTCCGCTCCTCGGTCTTGTTGAGGAGTTTTGCCACGTCCTGGGGCAGCATCGGACTCGGCCGGCCGGCCGAGCCGGTGAAGTCACCGATGCCGCCGGTCTCGCGGACGAGATACCAGGTCTCGTCGTTGAGGATCATGTTGACGAGGATGTAGCCCGGGTACAGTTTGCGTGTGACGACGCGCTTCTTGCCCCCCTTGAAGTCCGTGACTTGCTCCTTCGGCCCGATCACCTCGCCGCAGTACGGCTGCATGCCCTGCAGCGAGATGCGGCGCAGCAGCGTCTCGCGGATCGAATCCTCGCGATTGCTCTGCACCTTGAGGATGTACCACTGCATGTCCCCCTTGGGAGCGGCCTTCTCCTTGGCGGCAACCTCCACCGGACGCGCGTTCTCGCCCCCGGCAAACGGGTCGGCAAGTTCGGCGGGCATGCCGTCGTCGTCGTCGTCCACCGCGGCGGCCGGTTCGACGGCACCGGCCTCGGGCGTCGCCGGCCCAAGCCGCTTCGGCTCCTCGGCGGCGGGTGCCCCCGTGGATTCGCTCCCCTCGTGTTCGAACGCAGCGGCCATGGATTGAACCTCGAAAACCGGCTACCCCTTCAGCACCGGGCGCAGGATGAACGCCCAGAAAAAATCATACCCAGCCAAAATCGCCGACAGGGCGAAGATCAGGAAGATGATAACTGCCGAACTGCGGAACACCTCCCCCGCGGAAGGCCAGGACACCTTCGCAATCTCCACCTCGACGGCGATCAGGAAATCGGCGAACGAGGGAATGTTGACGATCCGCCAGCAGGCCCAGAGCCCGACGGTGCCGAGCACCGACGGCAGCACGAACCGCAGCAGTCCGTAGTCCCGGCCAGACGTTCCGAGTCCGCCGAACCAGACCGGCATCAGGGCCGAGAGCCGCCAGGCACCGATGCCGACGATCGCGGCCAAAGCGGCAAAGGTGAGTTGCCGCGCAACCCGGCCCTGAGTCCGCTTGTAGACGTCCGCGCGGAAGAACTCGCCGAGGAGCGATCCGCGGTTCAGTCGGTTTTCGGTAGTGATGCCTGCCATGTGCCTGCTCGCGCTTCGTCCGTGATGCACTTGGAAATCGAACCGGTCGCCAATGTTCCTCGTTCACCGTCCACCATCACCGTCCACGTCCGCCAGCCCGCACGTCGGCTCGCGCCCCGCACGCGGGACGCGACGCGCCTTGCGGCGCGCCGCGGCCCACGCGTGCAGGGGCGGCGGGGATCGAACTCGCAACCTCTGGTTTTGGAGACCAGCGCTCTGCCAGTTGAGCTACGCCCCTGTGGCGCCGGGGCCC
>JBKDUV010000381.1:0-3786 GCA_046339335.1 Planctomycetia bacterium
TGCCTGGGCGCTGACCCATTTTTTGACGCAGACGCGCAAGCAGCAGTTCGCTGCCTACCTGCGGACCATGGCCGCCAAGAAGCCCTGTGCCGACGACTCGCCCGACCAGCGGGACCGCGACTTTCGCGCGGCGTTCGGCGAACCGCCGGCCGCCCTGGAGGAAGCCGTGCATCGGTCGATGGCCCGACTCCAGTCCCGCCGCCCCTGACGCTGGTGACGGCTTGCCGCCGCCATCTGCCGCCCCGCTCCCATGGCCGAGCGGTCCGGTGCGGTCCCGGTGCGGTCCGCCGGGCTCGCCGGGGCGGGCGGAATCGGCGATAGTGATCGGAGAGTGAGCCGCTGTCCGCGCGGGCGGCGCCGGGCTCGCGACCGCATGCCGCACCGCGGCGCCGCCACCAATCCCAGGAGGAACGCATCATGCCGGCCGAGAACACCTTGCCACGCACGTCTCTGTCGCGCCGCAGGCTCCTGGGAACAGCGGTCTGCCTCGGAGTCGGCGGCGCCGCGGCACGGCCGCTTCCCGGAGGTGTCTTCGTCGCCGGCTCCGATCGCCTCCGCGTCGGCCTCGTCGGCTGCGGGGGCCGTGGCACGGGTGCCGCGGTCCAGGCGCTAGCGGCCGACGCGGCGGTTGCGGTCGTCGCGATCGGTGATCTGTTCGCCGACCGGCTCGCCTCGGCCAGCGCACTGCTCGAGCGAGCGGCCGGGAGTCGGTTCGCCTGTCCCCGCGAAGCCCGGTTCACCGGCGCAGACGCCTGGGTGCGGGTCATCGACGCGGATGTCGACCTGGTGATCCTGGCGACGCCCCCCGACTGCCGGCCGCGACATCTGGCGGCGGCGGTCGCGGCGGGCCGGCACGTCTTCTGCGAGACACCGGCCGCGATCGACCGCTCCGGAGCGGAGACGATCCGGGAAGCCGTCGCGCTGGCCCGCGACCGCAGCCTGTCGCTGATGTCCGGCCTGGCATGGAGACGGGACCGGGAGACGGCGGCCCTCGTTCGCCGGGTGCACGACGGGGCTATCGGCCGACTGCTCGCGGCGCGAATGACATCCCTCGTCGGACTTCCCTGGCAGGCCGAACCCGACTCGGGCAGGTCGGCCGCCGAGGGCCGGCGCAGAAACTGGGTCGCCCATCCGGACCAGTCGGGCGGTGACCTGGTGGAACGGCAGATCCATGCGATCGACAAGGGGCTGTGGGCGTTCGGCGATGAGGATCCGACCGCCGTCGAACCTCTCGCCGCGGCTGCGGCCGGCACGACCGCCGTCCGGTTCCTGTTCGCCGCCGGCCGCTCGCTGACCATCCCCGGCGGCCGCCGACCGGGGGCGATCGACGTCGTCGCGGAGATCGTTCCCGGCGAGCGGGGGAGGTGCGACCTGCGGCAACCGCTCGACGCCGCTCAGGCGGAGGGCCGCCATCCCGGTGCCGGCCGCCACCAGGCGGCCATGGCAGACCTGATCCGCACCCTCCGCGGCGGCGGCCGGATGGACGATGGCGCGATCCTCCTTCGGGCGACGACCGCCACCCTCCTGGCACGGGCGGCCGTGGCCGCGGGCGACACGCTCCCCTGGCCCCGGTCCACGGGCATGAAGGGCCAACGGCTCGCGCCCGTATAATCGGCACAGTCCGGCGGTTCCTCACCCCGCAGGCAGACCGGTGCCGATCCCCCCTGGGCCGGTCCGCACCGCGGCCCGCCCGCCGCCGGCGAACCGCCACGAACCGACCGCGCCGACGAGAGGGATCCCCATGGCAGCCAATCGCACGGTCACGTCGCTGAGCATCGCGCTCATCGTATTCGTGATGCTGACGTTCGTGCTGGCCATCACGACCTACGTGTTCTTCAAGCAGCGGCTCGACGAACAGGTGACGGCCCAGGCCGCCCTCGCCGAAACCCAGAAAGCGCGGGCTGAACTCAACACCGCGATCGAAGAGAAGCAGAGACTGCAGGAGGAGGTCATCGGCGTCGCCAAGGAAAAGACCTTCGCCGAGATCGAACAGGAGAAGGCCGAGCGGATCGCCAAGGACTTCGCCGGCTTCAATGAGGATCCCAAGACCTTCCTCAAACTCGTCAACTGGCTGTCAGAAGCGCTCGCGGCCAAGGACGGCCAGATGGACAAGCTCCGCCAGGACGGGGAGAAGTCGCTGGCGGAGAAGATCGCGGCCCTGGAAGCGGAGAAGGTTTCCACCGGCCAGAAGGAGTCTGAGCGCGAGCGGCTCGAGAAGGACCTGGCGGAACTGAAGCGGCAGTTCGGTGCCGACCGATCGAATTTCGAGAAACTGCAGGACAGGCTGACCGCGGAACGTCAGCAGGCGCTCGATGAAACGACGACGTTCCAAAGCGTGAAGACGGCGGTCGAAGCAGTCAAGCAATTCCTGCCGGAAAAGTACAGGCGACCCTCGAAGGAAGGGGAAGACTTCGACCCGAAGAGGGCATTCGACGCCGCGAAGGACTCCGAGGAGAAACTGCGGGTCGTCACCAAAGTCCTGGGTGATCTGAGGTCGATCGTCCGCGCCAAGAACGAGTTGTTGGCAAAACTCAACGTCGCCGATCCGGCGGTCCAGAGGGCGGTCTCCAACGCCACGCCCATGGATGATCGCGTCGAGCAGTTCGACGGGCAGGTGCTGTCGGTCAACGAGACGGATCGAACCGCCGTCCTGCAGTTTGCCTCGACGGCGGGCCTGCGGCCGGGACTGCTTTTCGACGTCTACGACCGGGCCGACGTCCGGCCGCTCGTCGCCGGAAGAAAGGGCGTGATCGAGCTGCTCGCGGTGGACGGCCAGACGCAGGCCCGCGGTCGCATCACCCGCGATACCGTGCGGTCGTTGATCGGCGCGGGAGACCGTCTGGCAAGCGGTCTCTGGTCGCCGGGGGCGGACATCGAGGTCGTGATCGTGGGCTACGTGCAGTTCGACCGTGATCGCGACCCCGACATCGACGAACTCGTGTCGCGGATCGAGGCCGTCGGTGGCCGCGTCGTCGACTCGGTTTCGGCCTCGACCGATTTCCTCGTCGACGCCGGCCTGCCGAAGTCGATCGCCGGCGAGGGCAAGAAGCCCCCGGGCTGGCGGGATGCGGACGAGTCCCGGTGGCGGAGTCAAACCGCATCCGCGAAGAACCTGGGCATCAAGACGGTGACGGTTGACGGCCTCCTGCAGATGCTGGGCTCGAATCGGGACGAGGTCGAGTCCGGCCGACTGCCCCGCCGCGGCCTCGAACGGACCGCGCCACGCTGAGCCGGACAGGCCTCTTGGCGGACACGCTTCAGGTCGGCGGCACGAGCCGTCGACCGGCGAGGAAGAGCGGCAGCAGCAGGAGCACGACGACCGCCCAGCGCGAGCCGCAGGCCGCCAGCACGAGGGCCGCGTCGAGCGTGATGATCGACATGATCGCGTTCCCGACCGCCGGTTGCACCCGGTGCGGCACGGGAACGACGAGTGCTCCCGCGGCGCGGACGAGGATCGAGGCGGAGAGCACGCCCCAGAGCATGAGCCCGTCGTTGGGCCGCAGTCCGCCTGGTGGCGGCGGTGATCGCGGCGGTCGCGTCGCTCGTGGTGTCGCGGATCGTCTTCCAGCGGGCCCTCGCCCGCTACCGGTCGGCGTCGAGCTGAGGAGGGCCGGATGGACGCGGCGGCGGGTGACGGACGGCGGTGTGGGCTCCACGAGGACGTCGTGGCCACGGTCGTCGGCCTCGCGATCGTGGCGCTGGGGCTCGGCGTGACCTGGGCGGGGCGGCCGGACGAGTCGCCGGCCAGCCGGGAGGCGTGGCCCAAGGGTTGGCCCACGCCGCTGG
>JBKDUV010000382.1:0-19510 GCA_046339335.1 Planctomycetia bacterium
AGACCTTCCGGCTGGGGGACCGCGTCCGCGTGGCGGTGGCCCGGGTCGACACCGACCGCCGCGAGCTCAACTTCCGACTCGTGGGTCGCGGCCGGCGTCCCAAGGCGGGCATGCGCGACCGCCATTCCCAGTCCCGCGGCAAGGTCCGCAGCGCCCACCCGAAGCAGAAGCTCAAGCGGCAGCCGAAGGGCAAGCCGTCGAAGCGACGCCGGGGGCGGTGAGGCTTCTGTAAGTCCGAGGCCTGCGACGATTACCCTGGCCGCGTCGCACCCCGTCCTACCTGAATCACTCTGGTAAAAAAACGGAGAAGGGAGCGAGGGGCTGCCCGTGCCCGGGAGCCGGGCTTCGCCCGGCGACCGTAAGCCGGAGCCGACGCCGGGACGGCGGCGACGGCGCGACTATCAGAGCCCGCGGTCTTCGAGGAAGTTGAGCAGGTCGGCGACACGGTTGGAGTAGCCCCACTCGTTGTCGTACCAGCTCACCACCTTCACGAAGTTGCCGAGGCCGATCGTGTCCACCGCCGAGAAGATCGAACTGTGCGGGTCCCCCCTCAGATCGGTCGAGACCAGCTCCTTCTCGGTGTAGCGGAGAATCCCCTTCAGCGGACCCTCGGCCGCCTTCTTCATGGCCGCGTTGATCTCGGCCGGCGTGGCGTCCTTGGTCAGGAGCGCCGTGAAGTCGACGACGCTCACCGTCGGCGTCGGCACGCGGAACGCCATGCCGGTGAACTTGCCCTGGAGCGCGGGGATCACCAGGCCCACCGCCTTCGCGGCGCCCGTGCTCGAGGGGACGATGTTCAAGGCCGCGGCCCGGGCGTCGCGCAGATCCTTGGCCGCCGTGTCGACCGTCTTCTGCGAGTTGGTGTAGGCGTGGACGGTCGTCAGCAGGCCGCGGTCGATGCCCCACGTCTCGTGGAGCACCTTGGCGACCGGGGCCAGGCCGTTGGTCGTGCACGAGGCGTTGGAGATGACGTGGTGCTTCTTCGGGTCGTACATCTCGTTGTTCACGCCGAGCACGAGCGTCAGGTCCTCATTCTTGGCGGGAGCCGAGATCACCACCTTCTTCACGCTGTCGCGCCGGTGCGCGGCAGCCTTGGTGGCGTCGGTGAAGAAGCCGGTGCTCTCGACCACGATCTGCACGTCCTGCGAGCCCCAGGGGATCGCCCCCGGATCCTTCTCGGCGAAGACGTGGATCTTGTGGCCGTCGACGACGAGATCGTTCCCCTCGTGGCCGACCTTTCCCTTGAAGGGGCCGTAGTTGGAGTCGAACTCGAGGAGATGGGCGTTTGTCTTGGCGTCGGTGAGGTCGTTGAGGGCGACGACCTGGACGTCGCCGTTGAGGCCGTACTTCTCGTAGATCGCCCGGTAGGTGAGGCGACCGATGCGGCCGAAACCATTGATGCCGACGCGAATGGGCACGACGAAACTCCTGGAGGTGAAAAGCGGGCGCGACCCCGGCGGGGCGGCGGAATATACACTTCTGCGCGGCGGCCGCTCAATCGGGTGCCCGAACCGGCCGGGCTGCGCGAGCGCGGGGCCGAATCTGCTACGCTGCGGAAATTTCGCCATGCACCCGCCCGTCATCGAACTCCACGACGTCCGCAAGTCGTTCACCCTCCCGGGGGGCGAGACCGTGGCCGTCCTCGACGTCCCCTCCTTCGCGGTCGCCGCCGGCGAGCAGTCCGCCCTCGAGGGGCCGAGCGGCTCGGGAAAATCGACGCTCCTCCACGTCATTGCCGGCATCCTCCGCCCCGACGCCGGCCGGGTGCTCGTCGAGGGCCGCGACATCTGCCGGATGCCGGAGGCGAGCCGCGACCGGATCCGTGCCGACAAGATCGGCCTCGTGTTCCAGCAGTTCAACCTCCTCCCCGGCTTCACCGCCCTGGAGAACGTGCTCGTGGCGATGTCGTTCGGCTCGGCCCGCGCCGACCGGGGCCGGGCCACCGATCTGCTCACCGCCGTCGGCCTCGCCAACCGGCTTCATCACAGGCCGGGGGAACTCTCGATCGGCCAGCAGCAGCGGGTGGCCGTTGCCCGGGCGCTCGCCAACCGGCCGCGGGTGATCCTCGCCGACGAGCCGACCGCCAGCGTCGACGCCGCCCACCAGGCGCAGGTCATCGACCTCCTCCAGGCGACCTGCACCGAGCAGGGCGTGGCGCTGGTCGTCGTCACCCATTCCCCGGAGGTGGCAGGCCGCTTCCCGCGCCGGCTCCGGCTCGGGGACTTCAACCGGGCCGCGGAGGTTCGGCACGCATGAGCATCCTCGGCATCGCCTGGCGCAGCATCCGGCAGCGACCCCTGACGAGCGGCCTGACGGCCCTTTCGCTGGCACTCGGCGTCGCACTCGTCGTGGCCACGCTGGTCACCGCGGGCATCGTGAAGCGGACGTTCGCCTCCGGCGCGGGCCTGGGCTACAACATGATCGTGGGGGCCAAGGGAAGCCCGCTGCAACTGGTGCTCAACAGCGTCTACTACGTCAGCAAGCCGATCGAAAACATTCCCTGGAGCTTCTATCAGGAGTTCCTTCCGGCCGCGGAACGGCCCGACGGCTCCGCCGGCCGCTTCGCCGGCAGCGTGGAGACGGCCGTACCGATCTGCATGGGAGACTACTTTCGGGGCTACCGCGTCGTGGGAACCAACGCCGCATTCTTCAGCCGGCTCACGCCCGGGTACGGCCGCACGTTCCGCTTTTCGGCCGGCGCGAATTTTCGTGACGACGACTTCTTCGCGGGTGTGATCGGGGCCACCGTCGCGGAGAGCCTCGGGCTGCGCGTCGGCGACACGTTCGCCCCGACCCACGGCGCCGACGACGGCCTCGAGCACGACCCGTTCCGCGTGGTCGGGATCGTCGATCGCACCGGCACGCCGGTCGATCGCGGCGTGTTCGTCAACATGGAAGGGTTTTATCTCCAGGAGGGGCATGCCAAGCCGGTGACGGATGCGGGCCCCGATGCCGCGGCTCCCGCCCCCGTGCCGTCCGCGGGCGGCACCGGGGACAAGCCCGCCCCTCTTCCCTTCGCAGAGCGCGAGGTGACCGCGATCCTCATATGCACTGCGGCCGTCGCCGGCCTGCAGGACGTGACCGCAATGGTCCTGACGCAGACGATCAACGAGGGCCGCGACGGCCAGGCTGCGGCGCCGGTGCTCGTGATCAGCGAGCTGTTCGAGCTCTTCGTGCGCCCCCTGGAACTCGTGCTCCTCCTCGTGACGGCGCTTGTCGTCCTCGTCTCCGCGATCGGCATCCTCGTGAGCATGGTCGGATCGGCGCTGGAGCGCAGCCGCGACGTGGCCGTGATGCGGGCGCTCGGCGCCCGGCGGACGCACGTCCTGGCGGCGGTGCTCGTCGAGGCCCTGCTGCTGGCCGTGGGGGGCGGGCTCGCCGGCTGGCTCCTCGGCCACCTCGTCGTCGGCGGCATCGGGCCCTGGATCACGAAGTATTCCGGCGTGAGCGTGAGCCTGTTCTCCGCCGCCCCGCTCCAGGAGATGCTCCTCGTGCCATTCATGATCGGCGTGGCGATCCTGGCGGGAATCCTGCCGGCGCTTGCTGCCTACCGCACCGACGTCGCCAAGTGGCTCTGAAGCCGAGGCCGATTGGCGTTGCCCCGGCCGGTTTCGGGCCGCTAAAATTTCGGCATGTGGTGTCACCGCTCCTCCGCGCCCCTCTCCGTCGTCGTCACGGCCATCATGGCCGTCGTGATGGCCGTGACCGCCCGCGCCTGTCCTTTCTGTTCGGCGGTCTCTCTGACCTTCACCCAGGAGATCGAGCAGAGCCAGGTGGCGGTGATCGTCCGGCTCGTCGAGCCCCCGGCGGCCGCCGCCCTCAAGCCGCAGGCCGACGGCCCGCTCCCCAAGGGAAAGTTTCGGGTCGAACAGGTGCTCAAGGGGGAGAATCTCGTCGCCGACGCGGGACACGCCGGTCCGGAAGGGGCGCCGATCGAGGCGATCATGCTCGACGACAAGCCGGTCGGCGACCGGTTCCTGCTCTTCGGCATCGAGCCGCCGAAACTCGTCTGGTCGAGCCCGATCAAGGTCAGCGACCGGGCCGTCGCCTATCTGCGGAAACTCGCGTCGCTGCCGGCCAAAGGGCCCGACCGGCTGGCGTTCTTCCAGGAGCACCTCGAGGATGCCGACGACACGCTGGCCCGCGACGCATATGACGAGTTCGCCGTCGCCCCGTACGAGGATGTCCGCGGCCTGAAGGGTCGGATGGATCCGGCCCGCCTCCTGGCCTGGATCGAGAACCCGAAGGTGCAGGCCAACCGGCGCAGGCTCTACGCCACGATGCTGGGGGTCTGCGGTGGCGGACCAGAGGCCGAGCGGATCAGGCTGATCATCGAGGGGTTGGACCGGGACGGCAGGAAAGTGGCGCCGGAACAGGCCGAGGTCCGCGCGGGCCTCGACGCTCTCATCGCCTGCTACGTCACGCTCGCCGGCCCCGAGGCCCTCGACCTCGTCGATCGGCTGTTTCTCGAAAGACGTGGCCGTGACATCCCCTTCGCCGACACCTACGCCGCGGTGATGGCGGTACGGTTCCTGGGGGAGGAATCGACCACGGTGTCGCGGGAGCGGCTGCGGCAGTCGCTGCGGCTCCTGCTCGAGGAGCCGAAGCTCGCCGACCTCGTGGTGGCAGACCTCGCCCGCTGGGAAGATTGGTCGGTGATCCCGAAACTCGTCGCCATCTTCAAGGAGGCGAAGGAAGACAACATCTTCGTCCGCGAGCCAGTCGTGAACTTTCTCCGCGCCTGCCCGCTTCCCGAAGCCGCCGCGGCGGTCGAGGAACTGGAAAAGATCGACCCCGAGGCGGTGCGTCGGGCGGCGACGTTGGCCGGCCTGACCGGGGCGCTGGCCCCGGCCCCGGCCGCCACCGATGACACCGGACCGGCCGACAAGCCCGCGGGCGAGCCGGCGGCCACGTCGTCGAGTGCCGAGACCGAGGACGACAATAGCGGATCGACACTGCCGCCGGCGCCGACTCCACCGGGCGGGCTCGAGGAGGATGCCGCGCTCGCCCGGCAGGTGCCGCCGGTGAAGGCCGACGAGGAGCCGACCGACGGCGCGGCCGACCCGCCGGCGCAGGCCTCCGTTCCGCCGCGAACCGACAAACGCCTGCTCTGGCTCGTCTGGGCGCTGGCCGTCGCCGGCGTGGCCATCATTTCGCGGGCCGCCCTGCGGAGCAGGGGAGCCGGAGCGGTGGCGCGGTAGAATTGGCGGCGCGGGAACGATGCCCGCGTTCCCTGTGGAGATTCGAGCCATGTCCGCCGCCACGTCGTCTGCCGGCCTGTTCGACGCGCCCGCCCGTCCTGCGGCTGCGACGCTGCCGGTGTCGGAGCCTGCCGACGACTACCGTTCCCTGTCGGGGGCGGCGATCGCCGGCGGAGTCCTGGCGGTCTTGTCGCCGCTGGCGTTCGTCGACTGGTGGCTGCTTGCCCTGCCGGTGGTCGGCATGGCGCTCGCCGGGATCGCCCTGCGGGACATCGCGCGGCGGCCCGACGTGCTCGCTGGCCGGCGGCTAGCCATGGTGTCGGTGGCCGCCGCCGCTGCGATGTTCATCGGCGGTCTCACCTGGCAGGTCAGGACCTATGCCGCGGAACTGCCTCCCGGGTTCACGCGGATCAGCTACGCCCTGCTCCAGCCGGAGCCGGGCGGGCCGATGGACATGATTCCCGAGTCGGCGGTCGCACTCGACGGCCGTGACGTCCTCCTCAAGGGCTACATCTATCCGACGCAGCGGCCCGACGGGATCAGCGAGTTCATTCTCTGCCGGGACAAGGGGGATTGCTGCTTCGGCGGCAAGCCCAAGATCAGCGATCGGGTCCGCGTCCAACTGGCCGCCGGCGATTCGATCAGCTTCTCCCAGCGGCTGACGAAGGTGGCGGGCCGGTTCGCGGTTCGGCCGGTCGCCGCGCCGGACGTGGGCGGCGGCGTGCTCTACCACATCGAAAACGCCAGCGTGCGTTGAGCCACGGGGGCCACGGATGGTGAGACCCTCGGCAGCGCTTCGCGTCGTGATGTTGCTCGGCCTCGCCGGCTGCGGCGAGCCGCAGCGGCCCGCCGTCGTCTCGCCGTCCGCCACGGCGGCCGCGACAACGGCGGCCGACGCCGGCGCCGCCGCCGTGCCCCACCTCCCTCCCCGGGCGGAGCCCGTGCCGTCGCCCCCCGCCGGGCCGCCGCTGGAGATCAGCTTCGACGACATCAAGCTCGACATGCAGAAGGGGGATCCCTTCACCCGCGACCTGCTTCCCAGGCGGGTCACCGATCTGGAGCGGCGTCGGGTGCGAATCCGGGGCTACATCCTTCCCAATTTCAAGCAGACGGGGCTCACGCAGTTCGTGCTCGTGCGCGACAACCAGGAATGCTGCTTCGGTCCTGGTGCGGCGCTCCACGACTGCATCGTGGTTCGCATGCAGCCCGGCAAGAGCACGAACTTCTCGATTCGGCCCGTGGCCGTGGCGGGCACGTTCCGGCTCGACGAGCTGCGCGGGCCCGACGGCAAGCACCTCGCCGTCTATGCGCTCGACGGCGAGGAAGTCCGGTAGCCGGCCTTCCGGCCAACGGGGCCGGGCAGTCGCGGCGGGAGTATATTCGGTGCCGGAAGTGTCGGCGCGGGGGGACCGGCCTGCTACCATCTCCGCACGGCTGGGCGGGCCGTGCGGGCCCCGCGGCCGGCGGCCGCCGCGGCCGCTCCGAGGTGCCGATGCTCCCGTCGATCGAAGATTTTTTCTGGCTCTACGACCTGCCGCCCCTGAAGGCGACGGGCCTGTTCGTCGTCGCCTTCGTCGGCTTCTACTGGATCGGCTCGATCTTCGTCCGCCCCCTGCTGCGGCAGTTCGTCCGCAACACGCCGGGCCAGAACGACATCGTCGGCTACGTGCTCTCCTGCTTCTGCGTCTTCTATGGCCTGCTGCTCGGCCTGATCGCCGTCACCGCCTACCAGAACGTCTCCGACGCCGGCGAGAACGTGACCCGCGAGGCGGCCGCGCTGTCGGCGCTCTCGGAGGACGTCTCCCGCTCCCGCGAGCCGCACGGCCAGAACCTGCGCTGGCTGCTCCGCGACTATACACGCTACGTGATCAACTACGCCTGGCCGCTGCAGCGGCAGGGCATCATCCCCGAGGAGGGGACGATCCGGGCCGAGGCCTTTCACGAACGGCTGCTCGAGTTTCAGCCGCAGACGCCGTCCGAGGAGATCGTCCACGCCGAGGCGCTGCGGCAGTTCAACAACTTCCTCGAGTGCCGGCGGATGCGGCTCTACTCGGTGCATGCTTCGCTGCCGCCATCGATGTGGTACGTGATGCTCCTCGGGGCGGTGCTCAACATGGCGATCTGCTGGCTGTTCGACATGAAGTTCATCACCCAACTCGTGCTCGGCGGGATCCTCGCCGCCTACCTCGGCGTGATGATGCACCTGATCTTCGACATGAACCAGCCGTTCCGCGGCGACGTGAGCATCTCGGCGGAGCCGTTCGAAGTCCTCTACAAGCGGATGAACGAGGAATGACGCCGCCGCGCCCGCAGCTACCCGACGTCGCCCGGTCGCCGCTCACCCGCCGCGCGGCGGTCGCGCGGGGCACGGCCGCCACGCTGGCCGCCGTTCGGGCGCTCGCTCCCGGCGTGTTCGTCGGCTGTTCCCTGGGCGTGCCCCCGCAGCAAGCCGAGGTGACGCTCGGACTGCTGCACTCGCAGACCGGCCCCCTGGCGATCAGCGCCACTTCGCTCCGCGACATCGAATTGCACGCCCTGGAGCAGATCAACGCCGCGGGCGGCATCCTCGGCCGGCGAATCGTCGCCCGGGCGCCAAATCCCCGCTCGCGGCCGGAGCTGTTCATAAAGCGGGCCCGGCAACTGCTCGAAGAGGGCGTCGTGGCCGTGTTCGGCTGCTGGACGAGCCTGAGTCGCAAGACCGTCCTGCCGATCGTCGAGGAGGCGAAGAAACTCCTCTTCTACTCGGTCCAGTACGAGGGGAACGAATCGTCGCCGTATTGTGTCTACGGCGGGACGTTGCCCAACCAGCAGATCCTCCCGTCCCTCGACTGGCTGCTCGGCAAGGAGGGGGGGGAGCGGAAACGGCTCTTTCTCGTCGGCAGCGACTACGTCTTCCCGCGGACGGCCAACTTCATCGTCAAGAAGTATCTCAAGGCGAAGCCGGGCGTGACGGTCGTCGGCCAGGCCTACGTGCCCCTCGGGGACCGCGACTTTTCCGCGGTCGTCAACAAGATCCAGGCCAGCGACGCCGACTGCGTCCTGAACACGGTCAACGGCGACTCGAACCTCGGCCTGTTCGCGGCGCTCGCGGAAGCCAAGATCGATCCCGCCAAGGTGCCGGTGCTCTCGACGAGCATCGCCGAGGACGAGCTGCGTGGCCTGTTGCCGGCGCAGGTCAAGGGGCATCTGGCCGCCGCCTGCTACTTCCAGAGCCTCGACACGCCGGCCAACCGGGAGTGGGTGCAGGGCTTCCGCGACGCCTTCGGCTTCGACCGTGTCACCGGCGACCCGCTGGAGCCCGACTGGTGCCTGCTGCACCTCTGGAAGATGGCCGTGGAGAAGGCGGGGTCGTTCGAGACGGAGGCGGTGCGGCAGGCGTTCCGCGACGGGCTGGAGTTCGCCGGCCCGGGGGGCAGCGTGCGGCTCGACCCCAAGACCCAGCACACGACCAAGCGGTTCATGATCGGCCGGATCCGTGCCGGCCGGCAGTTCGACATCGTCCACACGTCCGCCGGTCCGATCGACCCGGATCCCTATCCGCAGGTCGCCTTCCCGGGCTGGTCGGTCGACTGGACGAAGGGGGGCGTGACCCGCGGCGCGGAGGTCGACATCAATGGCGAAGTTTGAGGTCGAGTCGAGCGAGGGAATGCGCTGGGTCCGCGTCGATCTCGACGCCGACGACGTGCGGACGGAGCGCGGCGCCCTCAACCACATGCATGGGGCGATCACGATGGACGTGCCCCTGCCGTCCCTCCAGGCCTGGTGGGTGTCGCTGTTTTCCGACGAGTCGCCGATCCGGCCACGGTATTCCGGCACGGGAAGCGTCTGGCTCGATTCGACGCTCGGCGGCTACCACGTCATGCGGATCAAGCACGGAGACCGCTGGATCCTCGACACCCGCTGCTTCTGGGCCAGCGACGGCGAAGTGCGGCTGGCGATCCACCGCGAGTCGATGTGGACGTCGTGGTGGGCCGAGCAGGGCCTGTTCTGGTACAAGACCGCGGTCACGGGGACGGGGCAGGTGGTGCTCTCCGTGGACGGGCCGGTGGAGGAGGTGGAACTGAAGAACGACCGCCTCGTCACCGACGGGGCATTCGTGATCGCCCGCACGGACGGGATCCGGCTGCGGATACGACGGCCGGCCCGGTCGTTCGTGAGTTACTGGATGTCGGGACAGAAACTCGCCTACTCCTACGAGGGCACCGGCCGGCTCCTGCTCTGCACGGTTCCCTTCTGGCGGCAGCGGATGCAGCGCGAGCGTGGTCTCGACCCCCTCTACGCCTGATCGCACCAGGCAGCTCCGGGGACGTCCAGCATGTCCAGCCATGCAGCCCGCGATGCCGGCAGCCACGCCGCCAGCCACGCCGGAACGCCGCCGTTCACGATCCGATTTGCCGGCGGTCCGCCGGCCGTCGCGTTGCTCCTGCTCTTTGCAGCGGCTCGACACGTTCATGCCTGTCCGTTCTGCGGCGCAGTCGGCCGGTCGCTGGCGGAACGCCGCGACGCGGCAACCGCGACGGTCGTGGGCGAGGCCGCCGGGGCGGCGGAGCGAGACGCCGCCGGGCTGCTCGCGCAGCCGTTCGTGCCGCGGCAGGCCATTCGAGGCCCTCTGCCCGACGGCGACTCGCCCTTGACCGCGCGGGTCGAGGCCGCGGTCGGCGGATTCGCGGTGCTCTTCGGTGAGGGGCTCGGGAACGGAAGGGGCGGTCGCTGGGAAGCGCTTGCCGCCGACGAGCTGCTGATCGCGCATGTCGTCGCCGCGCCGGCCACCTCGCAGCCCGCGGCTCGACGGCTCGCCTGGTTCGCCGAGCGGCTCGAGCATCCCGACCGGCGGATCGCCGAGGACGCGTTCACGGAATTCGGCCTCGCCCCGTTTGCCGCCGTCCGTGCCGCGGCCGGCGAGTTCGATGCCGGCAAACTTGGCGACTGGGTCGTCGATCCTGGCATCGACCAGCGGCGGCGGGGTTTTTACGGGCTGGCACTCGGCCTCGTGGCGGCGCGGGAGCGGGACGAGGCGGTGCGGTCGCGGCAGATCGCGATTCTGCGCGGGACGATCGAGCGGCCCGGGACGGACGTGCGGGCAGGCTTCGACGGCCTGCTGGCCGGGATGCTCGTGGCGGAGGGGGCTCGTGGCCTGGAATGGATCGTGGCCCGCGGGCTCTGCGGACCGGAGACCCGCGCCGGCGATGCACGGCACGCGCTGGCGGCCCTGCGATTCGCCTGGGAGTACCTGCCCGAGTCGCTCCCGCGGGCCGCCGTCGTCCAGGCCACCGGGCAACTCGCGGAGAATCCGGCGGTGGCCGCCGACGCCGTCGTCGACCTGGCCCGCTATCAGTCCTGGGACGATGTCGACCGGGTTGCGGCCGCGTGGGGGCGGTTAGGCGGCGAAGACACGCTCGTGAGGCGGGCGGTGGCAGGGTATCTCGCAGCTTGTCCGTTGCCGGCGGCCCGGGCACACCTCGCCCGGATGCGCGAGGCTGAACCTGAGCGAGTCCGCCAGGCCCTGGAAGCCGCGGCGCTCCGCTGATTCCTCCGCGCGGCGGCGGTTTTTCCCTGGATGGCTGCGACACCCGGCAGCGGCCCCCGCAGAACGGGCGAAAAAGCCCGAACGAGAAAACGAAACTGGGAAAAACGGGGACGAACAATTGTCGGCCTCCCGGCACCCCTCCCTGGCGGCTCCCGGGAATTTTTTCGCATCCGGCCGTCTGCCCGGTGCGAAACGTTCTCCGTTGGGGCATACTTCGGGTGCCGGGCTGAGACCGGTCCCGCCCGATTGTCCCCCCGGCAGGAGGGACGTGCCGGCGAAAGCCAGCCGCCCTCGCAACCGGCTCTCGCCCTGACGCCATTTCACATCGCCCGCAGTACCCAGTCCCCACGAGGAACCTCATGGCCACCGTTTCCGCCTCCGAACCCGCCGCCAAGCTCAATGACGACGACGTCGCCGCGATCAACCGGCTCGGCACGGTCTACCAGCGTCTCAGGAAGGAGCTCGGCCGGGTGATCATCGGCCAGGAGGAGACGATCGAGCGGCTGACGATCTGCCTGTTCGCCCGCGGCCATGCCCTGCTCATGGGTGTGCCTGGACTCGCGAAGACGCTGCTGGTCAGCAAGCTCGCCGAGACGGTGTCGCTGAAGTTCAACCGCATCCAGTTCACCCCCGACCTGATGCCGATGGACATCACCGGCACTGACATTCTCCAGGAGACCGCCGACGGCCGCCGCGAGTTTCACTTCGTGCCCGGTCCGGTGTTCGCCAACATCGTGCTGGCTGACGAGATCAACCGCGCCCCGCCGAAGACGCAGGCCGCGATGCTCGAAGCGATGCAGGAGCACAAGGTCACGGTCGTCGGCAAGACGTCCCGTCTCGACCCGCCGTTCTTCGTGCTCGCCACGCAGAATCCCGTCGAACAGGAAGGCACCTATCCGCTGCCGGAAGCCCAGCTCGACCGCTTCATGTTCCTCATCGAGCTCGACTACCCGACCGAGGAGGAGGAGGTGACGATCGCCCGGAGCACGACGGGCAACACCATCCCGTCTCTGGAGCACGTCCTCACCGCGGCCGAGATCATCGACTACCAGCAGATCGTGCGTCGCGTGCCGGTGCCGGACCACATCTACCAGTTCGCCGCCAAGCTCGTCCGCAAGACGCGGCCGCGTGGCGAGACGGCGCCCGCCTGGCTCAAGCCGCTGGTGTCGTGGGGTGCCGGGCCGCGGGCCGTGCAGAACCTGATCCTCGGGGCCAAGTCGCGGGCGGCGCTCTCCGGCAGCTACATGGTCCGGCTCGAGGACATCGAGTCGGTCGCCACGCCGGTGCTCACGCACCGCCTGATCACCACGTTCGCCGCCCAGGCCGAGGGCATCGACGCCAAGCAGATCGTCGGCCGGCTTGTCAAAGAGACCGTCGCCGAGCAGGTGGGCTGAGCCACCGAAAGGGTCCGCGGGCATGAACAGCGAACGCCAGACACGCAGTTTTCTCGATCCCCAGGTGCTCTCGCGGCTGGCGAGCGTGCCCCTGCTCGCCCGTCAGCCGATGGTGGGGGGCGTGTCGGGGCGGCACGTCAGCCCGCACCGCGGGTCGAGCGTCGAGTTCGCCGAGTACCGCAAGTACGTCCCCGGCGACGACCTGCGAAGGCTCGACTGGCGGGCCTTCGGCCGCTCGGACCGGTTCTACGTCAAGGAGTACGAGGCCGACACCAACCTCCGCTGCTGCTTCGTGCTCGACACGTCGGGGTCGATGAACTTCGGCGGTGAGGGGCGGATGACGAAGATCGACTACGCCCGGCGGATCTGCGCCTCGCTCGGCTATCTGGCGTCGCAGCAGGGGGACGCGGTCGGGATCTCGTGCGTGGCCGACGGCATCGTGCGCACGCTGCCCCCGCGCCGCAGCCCCGCCCATCTCCGGCTCCTCTTTGACATCCTCGAGGAGGCGAAGCCGGCCGGGCCCTCGCGGCTCCCGGAGGTGCTCCACGAACTCGCCGAGACGATCCGGCAGCGGGCCCTGGTCGTGATCGTCTCCGACCTGTTCATGGATCCGGCGGTGCTGTCGTCGAGCTTCAGCCACCTGCGGTTTCGGAGGCACGACGTCTCGGTCTTTCACCTCCTCGATCCGCAGGAGATCGGCTTCAAGTTCCAGCGGCCGACACGGTTCCTCGACATGGAGGGGGGTGGCTCGATCTTCACCGACCCGGTGGACATCGCCGACCGTTACCACCAGGCGGTGAGCCGGTACCTGGAGGGGATGAAGAAGGTGGTACTGGAATCGGGCGTCGACTACCACCGCGTGCTGACCGATGAAAACTACGAGCAACTGCTGGCCCGGTTCCTCGTCGCCCGGGCGGCCGGAAAGGGACTGCGATGAGTTTTCTCCAGCCCCTGATGCTCGCGGCCCTGCCGCTGGTGAGCCTGCCGCTCATCATCCATCTCATCAACCAGCGTCGGTTCCAGACCGTCCCCTGGGCGGCGATGATGTTCCTGATGACCGCCAAGGCGCTGTCGCGGGGCTACTCGCGGCTGCGGAACTGGCTCATCATGGCCATGCGGATGGCGGCCATCGCGGCCCTCCTCGTCGCCGTCGGCCGGCCGCTGTCGCGGGGCTGGCTGGCGCTCGCCGGCGGCGCCCGCCCCGACCTCGCCGTCGTGATCCTCGACCGCTCGCCGTCGATGCAGCAGCGGAGCACCGCCGCCGCCGACACCAAGCTCGAGACCGGACGCCGGCAGCTCGTGGAATCGCTGCAGACGCTCGGCGCCTCGCGGTGCGTGCTGTTCACCGAACCGGCCGTGAAGCCGATCGAGCTCGCAAGCCCCGCCCAGATCGCCGACCTGCCGGTCGCGGGGCCGGCCGCGGCCGCGGCCGACATCCCGATGCTCATGCAGGCGGCCTACGACTTCATGGTGGAGAACAAGGCCGGGACGACGGAGGTCTGGATCTGCTCGGACCAGCGGCAGAACGACTGGTCGCCGGAGAACGGCGTCTGGGGCGGGCTCCGCGACGCGTTCGCGAAGCTGCCGCAGCAGGTACGGTTTCAGCTTCTCTCCTACGACGAACCAGCGGCGGAGAACGTCGCCGTCCGGGTGACGGATGCCAAGGTCGAGAAACGGGGTGACGGCCGCGAGCTGCTCGTCACGGTCGCGGCCTCACGGCTGGCATCGGGCGACAAGAAGACCGTGCCGCTGCGGTTCGAGATCGGCGGCGTCGCGTCGACCGTCGACCTGGAGCTGGTGGGCCGTGAGGCGGTGCTCAAGAACCATGCCATTCCGCTGGAGCGGGCGGCGGGCAGTCGCGGCTGGGGCAAGGTGGCGATCGGTGCCGACTCCAACGCCGCTGACAACGAGTTTTACTTCGTCTTCGACGAGCCGGCGCTGCGAAAGACGCTCGTCGTCGCCGAAGACCAGCAGTCGCGCCGGGTCCTGTCGCTGCTCGCCGGCATCCCGCCGGAGAAGGGGCTGCAGGCCAAGGCCGACGCCATCGGGCCGAGCGACCTGGTGACGGCCGACTGGGAGGGGGCGGCGCTCCTCCTCTGGCAGGCCGATCTGCCCGAGGGAAAGGCGGCCGACCTTGTCAACGAGTTCGTGAACCGCGGCGGCAAGGTGATCTTCTTCCCGCCCGAGAATCCCGCAAAGCGGACGTTCGCGGGATTGTCGTGGACCGATTGGACGGCCCACGCGGATCCGATCAGGCCGGCTCCGTGGCGGAACGATCAGGACCTGCTCGTCAACACGCTCTCCGGCGGGGCGCTCCAGGTGGGCGAACTGAAGATCCGCCGCTCGTGCGGCATCGCCGGCGAGCATGTCCCCCTGGCGCCGCTGGAGTTCGTCGACCAGTCGGGCGCGCAGGTGACGACCCCGCTGCTGGCCCGGGCTGCCGACGAGAGCAACGGCATCTACTTCTGCGGCACCACGCCCAACGGCCGCGATTCCTCACTCACCAGTGACGGCGTCGTGCTGTACGCGATCGTGCAGCGGGCGATCGACCGGGGGCAGGCCGCGCTGGGCAAGGCGCGGCAGCTCGATGCCGGCCCGACGGCCGCGTTCCTCGCCGATGAGAAGGGAGGCTGGAATCGGCTGGCCGGGCCGGCTGATGCGCTCTCGACAGAGATGGGGCGACACGCCGGCGTGTTCGCCAATGGCGACAGGCTGGTCGCCGTGAATCGGCCCGCCGTCGAGGACACGGCGGAGATCGCGGGCAACGCCCGGATCGACGAGGTGTTCGGCGACCTGCCGTTCGCCCGACTCGTGGGCAAGGCCGGCAACGCCGACAGCCTGGTCCAGGAAATCTGGCGGGCGTTCCTGATTTCGATGATGCTCGCCCTGATCGCCGAGGGGCTGCTCTGCCTGCCGCGGTCATCCGCCGCCGAGCGGTCTCCCTTCGAAGGCATGCGTCCCCTGGAGCCCGCCGTATGAACCTGTCGGCCGTCTCCTGTGCCGCCTTCACCCCGCTCTTCGGCGCCGCCACGGTGACGCAGTTCCAGGGGTTCCGCTTCTTCACCACGAGTTGGACGCTGGGCTTGTCGCTGGCCTTGGTCGCCCTTACGGCCTGCATCTGCTTCGTCGCCTGGCGGCGGAGCGGGTATGCGGCTCTGCAGGGCCTCCTCGAACTGCTGCGATTTGGGATCGTGGCCCTCGTCGCCGTGCTGCTCAATCAGCCGGAATGGGTGCAGGAGTACCGGCCGTCCGACAAGCCGACTATCGCCGTGCTCAACGACGCGTCGCCGAGCATGGACACGAAGGACGTTGTCATCACCGGCACCGCGCCCGGGGCCGGGGTCCCCAAGACCCGGCGCGAGGCGGCGGCCCCGCTGCTCGACAGCGAGTTCTGGAAGCCGCTCGCGGAGCGTTTCAAGGTGGAGGTGGCCGAGTTCTCCCCCACCGACGCCGCTGGCAGCGACTATCACGAGCCGCTCGGGACCGCGGTCGAGCGGTTCCAGCAGCTGCAGGCGATCGTTCTCATTGGCGACGGGGACTGGAACAAGGGGGACGCCCCGAGCGACGCGGCTCAGCGGCTGCGGCTGGCGAACGTGCCGGTGCTGACCGTGCCGGTCGGGAGCCCGACGAAGCTTCCCGACGTCGAACTGAAGAGCCTCGACATTCCCAGCGTCGGCGTGGCTGGCAAGGCGGTCCGGGTGCCGTTCACGATCGAGTCGTCGCTGCCGACCGAGTGCGTGGCCATGGTCGAGCTGAAGCCCAGCAAGGGGCCGGTCGTGCGGAAGCAGGTCCGGCTGCCGGCCCTTTCCACCACGACCGAGGCGATGTTCTGGACGCCTGAAGGCGTCGGGGAGTACACGGTCGTCGCGTCGGTGCAGCCGCAGGAAGGGGAACTGCTTCCCGACAACAACCGGCTCTCGGCGCCGATCGCGATCCGCAAGGAGCAGTTGCAGGTGCTGGTCGTGGAAAGCGTCCCGCGCTGGGAATACCGCTACCTGCGCAACGCCCTCTCTCGCGATCCGGGCGTCAACGTTTCCTGCCTGCTCTTCCAGCCCGGCCTCAGTCGTCCTGGTGGCGGCAACAAGGACTACATCCAGAAGTTTCCCGCGAAACTGGAGGAACTGTCCAAATTCGACGTCGTGTTCCTCGGCGACGTCGGCGTCGGCCCCAAGCAGCTCTCCGAGGATGATTGCCGGCTGCTCAAGGGACTCGTCGAGTACCAGGCGAGCGGACTGGTCTTCATTCCCGGCTGGCTCGGGGAGCAGGCCTCGTTGGTCGGGTCGCCGCTGGAGGAGCTTTGTCCCGTGGTCATCGATCCGGTGCGGCGCGAGGGATTTTCCACGGATGGTCCGCGGCGGCTGGTGCTCACGGAGCTGGGCCGCAAGAGCCTGCTGACGAAGCTCGCCGACAGCGCGAACGAGAATCTCGCGGTCTGGGAAAGCCTGCCCGGTGTCCAATGGTACGGGCCGGTGGTCCGCGCCAAGGTGGGGACCGAGGTGCTGGCGGTGCATGAGGATGCCGCCAACGAGTTCGGCCGCATTCCCCTGCTCATCACCCGTCCCTACGGTGCGGGCAAGGTGCTCTACATGGCGACCGATGGTGCCTGGCGCTGGCGGAAGGGAGTGGAGGACAAGTACCACTACCGCTTCTGGAGCCAGGTCGTCCGCTGGATGGCCTACCGACGCAACATGGCCAAGGGGGAACGGATGGGCCTGGCGTTCGCCCCCGAGCAGCCGCAGCTCGGCCAATCCGTCGCCCTCGACGCCCGTGTTTCGCAGGCCAACGGCGAGCCACTCGGTCGCGGCGAGGTGGCGGCCCGGATCACGTCTCCCTCCGGCGTCGTGGAGACGGTCCGGTTCAAGCCGCCGGCCGGCGAGGTCGGCTGGGGCGTGTTCGTCTCGACGTTCACCCCCCGCGAGCCGGGCAAGTACGAGGTGCTGCTCGGGTGCAAGGAGACGGGCGACACGCTCGAGGCCTCGTTCTTCGTCCAGGGCACGGTGGCCGAGGGGATCGGCCGGGCCGCGCGGCCCAACGTGCTCGCCGAGATTTCGCAGGTGACCCGCGGCAGGGTCGTGCCGCCGGACGAGGTCGCCTCAATCATCGAATCCCTCGCCAAGCTTCCCGAGCCGACGCCGCGGGTGCGTCGCCTGCAGTTGTGGTGCCACCCCGTGGTCGCGATCTCGCTGGTGGGATTGCTGGGGTTGTTCTGGGTGCTGCGGAAGCAGCAGGGCCTGATCTGATCTTCAAGTTCGTTTCCTCGTGGACAGTAAGGAGCGATCATCATGAGCACGGTTGACCAGTCGATGGGCCAGGGCGGGCGTGGCATCGTCCTGCCGCGCGACCTGCGGTCGCGGCTGTACGCGTTTCGCGGTCTGGTCTGGAAGATCAAGGTCGCGGAGGCGGTCTGCGGGGCGATCTTCGGCGTGATGCTCGCGTATCTCGTGCAGTTCGGCCTCGATCGCCTCACCGAGACGCCGCAGTGGGTCCGGCTTGCGCTCTTCGCCGGCTCTGTCATCGGCTGTGCGGTGGTGCCGCTGGCGGTGCATCGCTGGATGTGGAATCACCGCCGCCTCGATCAGGTGGCCAGGCTGATCGCGCGGCGGTTCCCGAGCATGGGTGACCAGATCCTCGGGATCATCGAGATCGTCCGCGAGTTTGCCGCCGGCGGGAACGGCGGCGAGCAGGGGCGGTCGCGGGCGTTGTGCGAGGCGGCCATCGGCCAGGTGGCAGCTCAGTCGGTGAAGTACGACTTCCGGCAGGCGGTGCCGCACGCGCGGCATCGGCTCTGGGGAGCGATCGCCGCGGTGCCGGTCGTGGCGGCGCTCGTGGCGGCGGCATGGGTGCCGGCCGCGGCGACGAACGCCTGGGCGCGGCTGCTTGCCCCCTGGAAGTCCGTGGAGCGTTTCACGTTCACGCGCGTGCAGAAACTCCCGCAGGAACTGGTCGTGCCGATCGGCGAACCGACGCCGCTCGTGGTGGGCCTGACCGACGACACGCAGTGGAAGCCGGCGGGCGCGACGGCGCGGGTCGGCACGCAGCGCCCGCTGACGGCCGCACGGGACGAGTCGGGGTACGCATTCACACTGCCGCCGCAACTCGACGGCACGACGTTGTCGCTGGCCGTGGGTGACGCGCGGGGCAGGACGAAGATCGTGCCGATGCTCCGTCCAGAGATCGAGACGGTCGAGGCGCAGGTGAAACTGCCGGAGTACCTGAAGCGCGACGAAACGCTCCAGCAGGACGTCCGTGGCGGCGTGGTCGCACCTGTCAAGGGGAGCACGGTGACGCTGGCTGCGAAGGCGACCCGTGAACTTGCCGGCGCGACGGTGGACGGCGCCGAGGTGACGCCTGAGGGGGCGACGATCCGCACGGGCGTGATCACGACGAAGGAAGAGTCGAAGGTGTCGCTCGAGTGGCGGGACCGGCATGGGCTGCAGGGAGCGGCGCCGCTGGTGCTGCGCGTGTCGCCGCGGAACGACGAGCCGCCGACGGTGATGGCGCTGGACGTTCCGGCCAACCGCGAGTTCCTCCTGACGAGCGACACGCTGCGGTTCAAGGTGGCGGTCCGGGACGACTTCGGCGTCCGGCGCGTGGGCATCGAGTGGGAAGGGACGGCGGAGGAGGGGACGGCCCCTGACAAGGGGGATCGGATCCTGCAGAACGGCGGGCCGACGGTCGACGCGCTCAACGACGTGGCGGCGACGTTCTGTCCGGACGCGCTCGGAGTCAAGCCGCAGCCGCTGGTGCTCCGGGCTTTCGCGGAGGATTACCTGCCGGGCCGTGGCCGGGTCTATTCACCGCCGATGGTCGTCTACGTGGTGGACAAGTCCGAGCATGCGCTGCTGATGAACGAACGACTGAATCGGTGGCGGGCTGACATCAACGAGATCAGGGACAGGGAGCAGGAGCTGTTTCAGAAGAATCTGGACCTTCGGTTGAGGCCGGCCGACGATCTGCTGACCGATGAGGGACGACAAGCACTCGCTGATCAGGCCCGCGCCGAGGAACAGCAGGCTGTTCAACTCGACGCTGCAGTGGCGGCCGGGAAGCGGCATGTTCTCGAGGCGGCGAAGAACGATGAGTTCGACCCCGAATCGTTGAAGCAAGTGGCGAACGACCTGGAGACGATCGAAAAAATCAGCAAGGAGCGGCTGCCGAGCGTGGCGGAACTCATCAAAGCGGCTTCGAAGGCAAAGTTCGCGACCGCTGAGAGCAAGCCGAAGCCGGAGCAACTGGCCGGCAATCCTGGTGAGGGCAATCCTGGTGAGGGCAATCCTGGTGAGGGCAAGCCTGGTGAGGGCAAGCCTGGTGAGGGCAAGCCTGGTGAGGGCAAGCCTGGTGAGGGCAAGCCTGGTGAGGGCAAGCCTGGTGAGGGCAAGCCTGGTGAG
>JBKDUV010000383.1:0-3597 GCA_046339335.1 Planctomycetia bacterium
GACGATCTTCTTCATCTTGGCAGGACCGTCTCCGACGCTCTCAGAAAGACCCGGCGCCAGCAGCGGCTGCTCCGTTCCTTCTTCCGTCAGGCTGAACTCGACCTGTAGATCCTTGAAAGAACAATTCAAAGCTCAATAAGAAACTCGACAACGACTACTTCGTCGAGGAGTGATTCGCCCATCGCCAGCGGGAAGGGGGGTCTCACATGACAAGACAGAGCCCAGCGCATGTCCTCTAAATCCGAAGAAGTTCAGTGGCTCTTCGACCGGATCGCAGCATGCAAGCAGCGCGAGATTGCTCTCCGCGCAACCGGCTTCCGCTTCGCTGATACGAGATACGCGAACGAATCAGACCTCCTCTCCGGCGAGGGTGCGGGCACCTACGGTGCCAGGTGGAACCCGCCGGGACTCAACGCGGTCTACGCGGCGTTGGATCCGGTGACCGCTGTGAAGGAGAGCTATCAGAACTTCCACGAGTTCGGTTTTTCCCCAAAGCCCCGCGTGATGGCCGGCCTCGCCATCCTTCTACGACACGTGCTCGATCTTACGGATTTGCGGATCCGCAGATTCCTGGGATTCACCGTTGCGGATCTCGTCGAAGAAGACTGGTCCGGGATCCAACAGGCCGGCGAAGAGTCGTGGACGCAGGCAATCGGCAGAGGAGCGGCAATCGCTGGATTCGAGGGACTCCTCGTCCCTGCCGCCAAACACCCCCCCGGAAGGAATGTCGTGATCTTCCCACAGAAACTCCGTGTTGGCAGCGCGGTCGAGGCCATCGCCGCGGAAGACCTGCCTCCGCACCCCAGCCGATGGCGTAGCGGACATGCATAACTGCATGTTTTTATGCTTGTTTTGTTCGCCGCTGCCGATACAATGAATTCGGCGAGAGTCCTTCCCTGAATCAGCGAGGTTCGGAATGGCAACGAAAGTCGAGCGAAAACCGGCTCGCGGCGAAAAACCGCTGCGAAGAGTGAACGCGATCCGAGGGCTTCACGGAGTCCGTGTGGTGAGCCTTCGAGGAAGGCCGAAGCTCGAACTGCGGGATCGCCTGCACCTCACTCGCGAGGAGTTCGGGCGGTTGGTGGATGTGTCGGTGCGTACGATCGCCAAGGTTGAATCGGACAACGCCAAGGCCGAGGGTCTTCGCAGGGTCTACCTCGAAGTCAAACGCCTCTGTGACTCCCTGGCGGAGGTCGTCGACGATTCAAATCTGGGCGAGTGGTTCTTTACGCCAAACAAGGGTTTCGGCGGATCCAAGCCCATCGAGATTATCGAGCGTGGTGAGATCGACCGGCTCTGGGGGATGGTCTACCGGCTACGGTCGGGTGTGCCCGGCTGACTCCACGCACCAACCGCGCACGTTTTTCGCCGGCAAAGAAGGTATCCGCCACGGATCCTGCTGTTGCCACAGGCTTGCCTGACCATGAAACTCTCCACCGTCCTCGACCACATCGACAGCGGCCACATGGCCCTCCCGGAGTTCCAGCGCGGCTACGTCTGGAACCGCGACCAGGTCCGCGGCCTGTTCGACTCCCTCTATCGCCGCCATCCCGTCGGCGGGCTGCTCGTGTGGGCCACCGAGTCGCGGTCGGCGGCCCATCGCGGCGACGGGCCACTCGCCGCCGGCGTGGTCAAGCTGCTCCTCGACGGCCAGCAACGCATGACGTCGCTCTACGGCGTCGTCCGCGGTCGCCCGCCGCAGTTCTTCGACGGCAACGCCAAGGCCTTCACCGGGCTCCGCTTCCACCTCGCCGGTGAGACGTTCGAGTTCTTTCAGCCCGTGAAGATGAAGGACGATCCCCTCTGGATCGACGTCACGGAGCTGTTGAAAAAAGGCACGAGCGGCCTGGGTGATTTCGTCACCCGACTCTCGGCCGTGCCCGAACACGCACCACACGTCGGTGAGTACGTCGCACGGTTGAGCCGGCTCCTCGGCATCACCGACATCGACGTGCATGTCGAGGAGGTCACGGGTGCCGACAAGTCGCTGGACGTCGTCGTGGACATCTTCAACCGGGTGAACAGCGGCGGCACGAAGCTTTCCAAGGGCGATCTCGCCCTCGCCAAGATCTGCGCCGACTGGCCCGAAGGCCGCGACGCGATGAAGGCGAAGCTCGCCGAGTGGGCCGACCACGGCTTCCGCTTCAACCTCGACTGGTTGCTGCGGTCGGTCAACACCGTGCTCACGGGCGAGGCGAAGTTTCAGCACCTTCACGAGAAGACGGCCGATGAGGTCCGCGACGCCCTCGCCCGCGCGTGCCGGCACGTCGATACGATCCTGAACCTCATCAGCGGCCGGCTCGGCCTCGACCACGACCAGGTCTTTTTCGGCCGCTTTGCCGTGCCGGTCATGGCCCGATATCTCGACGGGCGGGCCGGCAGTCGCGGCCCGATGGGCGAGAAGGAACGCGACAAGCTCTTGTTTTGGTTCGCCCAGGCCGCGATGTGGGGGCGGTTTTCAGGCTCGACCGAGTCCTACATCGACCAGGACCTCGGCGCCCTCGAAGGTCCCGATGGCGGCCTCGACAAACTTCTGGAGCAACTCCGGCTCTGGCATGGCGGCCTACGGGCGGAGCCCGGGCATTTCACCGGCTGGAGCCTCGGCGCGAGGTTTTATCCGGTGCTTTACCTGCTCACGCGAATGGGCGAGGCCCGCGACTGGGGCACCGGGCTGCCGCTCAAGGCCAGCCTGCTTGGCAGGATGAGCCGTCTGGAAGTGCACCACATCTTCCCGAAGGCCCAACTGCGCAAGCGGAAGCACTCGCGGCCGGAGGTCAACGCGCTGGCGAACTTCTGCTTCCTCACCAAGGACACGAACCTCGACATCCGCGATCGCCTGCCGGAGGTGTATTTCCCAGAGATCGAGCGGCACCACCCGGGCGCCCTTGCTTCCCAATGGATTCCCGACGATCCGGCGCTGTGGAAGATCGACCGATTTCGCGACTTCCTCGAAGCCCGCAAGGCGTTGCTGGCGGCGGAGCTCAACAGGCGGATGGCCGACCTGCTTCACGGCGATGATCGCTGGCTGGCCGGGACGCCCGCGGCACTCGAGCCCGCGTCCGCTCCCGCTGGCGGGATCACGAGCGAAGAGGAGGAGGTCGAGCTCGAGGAAATCAACGCCTGGATGGAAGACGAGGGCCTTCCCCGTGGCGAGCTTTCCTGGGGCTACGTCGATCCGGAGACCGGCCGGCAGCGGGCGGTGTTCGATCTCACCTGGCCGAATGGCGTTCAAGAGGAGCTCAGCCAGCCGGTCGCGGTGCTCCTCAACGAGGATCCGGCCACGCTCGCGATTGCCAGCGCCGCCGGTTTCCGCTGCTTTACGGATATGAAAGCCTTCAAGCGGTACGTCCGCCGCGAAGTGCTGGCCGCCGACGCTGAGTTCGCATGACCTCTCATCTCACAATCGCCGGCACAGGCCCGCCCGAGTCGAGCGTAGCGAGACGATGGCGGACACCGGTTCCTCCGCAGGCGCGGGAGCCGGGAAAGATCGCACGGAAGAGTCCAACTCCGGGTTGGAGCAGACTCATCAAGGAACAAACGTCGGGGCGACTCCCAACCGGCCACGTATAACCGAGGCCCCTTCGATATCGCCACGCT
>JBKDUV010000384.1:0-4749 GCA_046339335.1 Planctomycetia bacterium
GGGCGAGTACCTGCCGCGTCGAGATCCGCGCGGTCAACAATCGCTTCTTCAAGATGTCGCTGCGCACCCGGGAGGGGTTCGGGGGCCTGGAGAGCCGCGTCGAGGCGGCGATTCGGCAGCGGGTCCGGCGCGGGTCGGTTCAGGTGAGCCTCGACCTCTCCGGCCCCGCGGCATCGACGGGCCGCCGGCTCGACCACGACCAACTGGCGGCCTATTTGTCCGACGCCGCCGCGTTCTGCGACCGCCACGGTCTGGAGCCGCCCCAGTCGCTGGAGCCGCTCCTCGGCCTGCCCGGCATCGTGGTCGAATCGGCGCCGGACGAGGCGGCTCTCGACCGGGCCTGGCCGCTGATCGCGCGGGCCGTCGCCGGCGCGGTCGATCGACTTGACGCGATGCGGCGGACCGAGGCGGCCGCCCTGGCCGTCGACATGCGGTCGGCCTGTCGCGAGATCGTCGCGATCGTGGCGGCGATCCGCGGCCGCGTGCCCGGCATCCTCGCCGATCATCGGACCCGGCTGGTCGACCGCGTCTCGCGGCTGCTCGAGCAGAACGGCACGGCCTTGACCGAAGCCGACATCGCACACGAGGTGGCCTTGATAGCCGACCGCTCCGACATCGCCGAGGAGCTCGTGCGGCTCGAGAGTCACGTCGCCCAGTTCGAGCGGCTCCTGGAGACCGAGTCGCCAGGGCGGTCGCTCGACTTTCTTGCCCAGGAACTGGCCCGCGAGGCCAACACGATCGCGTCGAAGTCGCTCGACGTCGATGTTGCCCACGCGGTCGTCGAACTCAAGACCCGTGTCGAGCGGCTCCGGGAGCAGGTCCAGAACGTCGAGTGAAGGCCGGGCCTCTTTCTCTCCTCCGGCCCCGCGGGGTACAACACCGTCATGGAACGCGTTCCCGGTAAACTCGTCGTCATCTCGGGCCCCTCCGGCGTGGGGAAGACGACCTTGCTGCGGCGACTGCTGGCCGACCTGCCCGATCTCCTGCCCAGCGTGTCGGCCACGACACGCCCCCCGCGGGCCGGCGAGCGGGACGGAGTCGACTACCACTTCATGGCCCGTGACGAATTCGAAGTTCGCCGAGGAAAAGGGGAGTTTCTCGAATGCTGCCAGGTCTACGGCCGGCAGCACTGGTACGGCACGCTCGTCAGTGAAGTGGCCCCCCGGCTGGCCGCCGGCCGCTGGGTCGTGCTGGAGATCGACGTCGAAGGTACACTGTCGATTCTCGAAAAGTATCCCGAGGCGATCACCATCTTCGTCGAGCCCGCCCATCCCGACCAACTTCTCGAGCGGCTGCAGGGCCGCGGGACGGAGTCGGCCGAGGCGATGGCCCGACGGCTGGAAGTGGCGCGACGCGAACTGCTCGAGGCCCACCGCTATCGTTACCGCGTCGTCAACGACGACGTGGCCGCGGCGTTGGCCCGGATCGAGTCGATCCTTGCCGCCGCCGGGTTGCCCGTGCCCGACGGAGAGCATCCGGCCCACGGCGACAACGAGTCGAACGGCATGCCCATTCAGGACCGAACCACCCAGGGAGCACAGTCATGATCGATGACCTGCGCGAAGAAGAGATCGTCAACAAGGTCGGGGGCCGTTTCAAGCTCTCGACCCTGATCCAAAAGCGGCTCGTGGCGCTCAACGCCGGTGGCCGCCCGCTCGTCGACGTCGTCAGCGACGACAAGATGGCGATCGTCATCGAGGAGATCAAGCAGGACAAGATCTTCCTCGACACATCGCTCAACCTGCGAATCACCGGCGAATCGGAAGAGGCGGGCGGTCCGCTCGATTTCGATCCCGGTATCATGTGACACGGCTCCGGTGCGACTGGCATCGCCGGCCGGCCGATGGGGACGGTGGCGTTCGCAGCGGCAGGAAATAAGGGCATGGCGACGTCGCTCGAAGGTCGAGAGATCGCGCTTGGCGTCTCGGCCGGTGTCGCGGCATACAAGGCGGCGGCCCTGGCGAGCCTGCTCGTGCAGCAGGGGGCGGGCGTGACCGCCGTGCTCACGCCACGGGCGAGACGGTTCGTCGGCGCGGCTACGTTCGCGGCGCTCACCGGCCGTCCGGTGGCGACACGGTCTTTCGACCCGGCGGCCCATCCGCTCGGCGCCCACATCGAACTCGCCGCCCGGGCCGACGTGGTGGTCGTCGCCCCCGCCTCCGCCGACATGCTCGCCAAGGCGGCGGCCGGCGCAGCCGACGACCTGCTTTCGACGCTGCTGCTCTGCGCCGAGTGCCCGGTTCTCTTCGCGCCGGCGATGAACGCCGCGATGTGGGCGAAGCCGGCCGTGCAGCGGAACGTCGCCCGACTGGCCGCCGACGGGGCGACGATCGTGCAGCCCGGCACCGGCTGGCTCTCATGCCGGCGGCAGGGAGCCGGGCGGATGGCGGAGCCGGAAGAGATCGCGACCGTCATCGGCGCCGTGCTCGACGGCCGTCCGCGGACGGGGCGGACCTAAACGGCGTGGGGCGACGATGGCGAAGATCCTGCTCACTGCCGGTCCGACCCGCGCCTACCTCGACGACGTCCGCTACCTCACGAATGCCTCGAGCGGCCGCATGGCACGGGCCCTCGCCGCCGCGGCCCTGGCTCGCGGCCACGCGGTGACGATCGTCAGTGGGCCGGTGCAGCTGGGATATCCGCGCGGGGCCCGCGTCATCCCCGTCGTCACCACCGCCGAGATGCTGGCCGCCTGCTCTCGTGAGGTTCCCGCCGTCGATGGCGTGATCGCCGCCGCCGCCCCGTGCGACTTCGAGCCGGTCCGGCGGGCGGCGGGCAAGATCCCACGGACGGACGCGGGGCTGACGCTGAAGCTCGCCCCCACGACCGACGTCATCGCCGCGCTCGCCCGCCGCCGCCGTCCCGGACAGTGGTTCGTCGCCTTTGCCCTCGAGCCGGGCGCCGATCCGCGCCGGGCGTTCGCGAAGATCACCGCCAAGAAGTGCGACCTGATCGTCGTCAACGACGTCTCGGCGCTGGAATCGACGGCAAACGCCGTCGCGGTCTACGACGCCCGCCACGCCCTCGTGGGGACGAAGCGGGGTTCGAAGCGGGCCGTGGCCGGCTGGCTCGTGCGGCTCGTCGAACAGCGGCTCGTCGCGGCCGCCGCCTGCGCCGCTCCCGCGCGGGAGGGAGCCGGTTCGCGGGGTCGTCCGTGAGCCCCCCAATTCGCCGCGCCGCTCCTTTCGCGCGCGCCGGGCTGCCGCTATAACGTCGGTTTTCCCAGCCCCGGGCATCCGCGATGACCACACCCCGCGATCGCATCAAGGTCGCCATCCTCGGCGCCACCGGCTACACGGCCCTGGAGGCGATCAAGATCCTTCTCCGCCACCCGCAGGCGGAGATCGTCGCCGTCACCAGCCGCCAGGAGGGAAGGCCGCCGATCGCGAGCATCCATCCGAGCCTTGTCGGCAGGCTCGACCTGCCGCTGGAAGATCTCGCGCCCGAGGAGGTCGGCGGCCGGGCCGACTGCGTCTTCGGCTGCCTGCCACACGCGGCTAGCGCCGAGATCCTGCCCCGCGTGCTCGCCGCCGGCGCGAAGGTGGTTGACTTCAGCGCCGACTACCGGCTCGATGACCCGGCGAGCTATCGCGAGTGGTACGGCCACGACCACCCCGACCAAGAGCGACTCGGCCGCACGCCCTACGGCCTGCCGGAACTGTTCCGCGATCGAATCCGGGGCGCGGCGCTCGTCGCCAACCCGGGCTGCTACTCGACGTCGGCGATCCTCCCCCTGGCTCCGCTCCTGAAGGCCGGACTCGTCGAGGCCGACGACATCATCATCGATTCCAAGAGCGGCGTCAGCGGTGCCGGCCGGCAGCCGAAGCTGACGACGCATTTCCCCGAATGCAACGAGAGCCTGTCGGCGTACAACGTCGGACGCCACCGGCATACCCCCGAGATCGAGCAGGTGATCGCCCGCCACGCCGGCATCCGGCCGGAAGTGATCTTCACCCCGCAGCTCGCCCCGATGGACCGCGGCATCCTCTCCACGATCTACGTCAAGCCGCGGAAGTCGCTGACCGAAGCGGACGTCATGAACCTGCTTCGCGAGGCCTATGCAGGCGAGCGGTTCGTGCGGATCGTGGACCACCTGCCCGGTACCAAGGACACGGTCGACACGAACTCCTGCGACATCACCGCCCGTGTCGTCCGCGGCCGCGTGCTTCTCATCAGTTGCCTCGACAACCTCGTCAAGGGAGCGGCTGGTGCGGCGGTGCAGAATTTCAACATTCTCTTCGACCTCCCCGAACACGCCGGAATGGCCTGACATGCCGATCACCGAAACGCCGGTCCGCCTGCCGATCCCCCCCCTGCCCCGCGGCTTCCGCGTCGCCGGCGTGCATGCCGGCCTGAAGCGAAACCCCACCCGCGAGGACGTCGCGCTGATCGTCTCGGACCTGCCGGCGACGGCGGCGGGCGTCTACACGACGAACCTCGTGTTCGCTGCGCCGGTGGCCTACGACCGGAGGCTGACGCCGGGGCGAAACTTCCGCGGCATCGCCATCAACTCCGGCAACGCCAATGCCTGCACCGGGGCCCGCGGCTTCGACGACGCCCGCGGCATGGCCGCCACCGCCGCGGGCCTCATCAACGCGACGGCCGACGAGATGCTCGTCCTCTCCACGGGGATCATCGGCGAGTTCCTGCCGCTGGAGAAGATCACCCGCGGCCTCGAGCAGGCCGCCGCGAGCCTCGGCAGCGACGACGAGGCGGTGGTCCGGGCGGCCCGCGGGATGATGACCACCG
>JBKDUV010000385.1:0-3127 GCA_046339335.1 Planctomycetia bacterium
ACGCCAAGGGCATCACGTTTTTCGGCTGGGAGTTCGACACCGCGCCGTTCACTACGCAATTGCTCACGCCGGCCAAGTTCTACCTGTTCCTGTTCGCCAACTTCGCCGTCCCGATCTGGCTGACGTGGCTGGCGAGCATCCTCGCCCTGATCTCGACGGCCGGCATCTTTCCCGATTTTCTCGCCGGAGGCGCGATCGAGCTCTCGCTCGCCCGGCCGATCTCCCGACTCCGGCTGTTCGTCGTCAAATACGCCTGCGGCCTGCTTTTCGTCACCCTCCAGGTGGCCCTGTTCGCGGTCGCCTGCTTCGTGGTCGTGGGCGTGCGCGGCGGAACCTGGGAGCCGCGGATCTTCCTCGCCGTGCCGGTGGTAGTGCTGTTCTTCAGTTACCTGTTCGCCTTCTGCACGCTGTTCGGCGTCCTCACCCGGTCCACGATCGCATCGTTGCTCCTCACGCTGCTCGTCTGGCTCGGCCTGTGGAGCGTGAATACGACCGGCGGGACGCTGCTCTTGTTCCGCGAGTCGGCGACCGTGAGTGCCGAGCGGACCGCCCGCAAGACGCAGCGGCTCGAGGAGGCCGGCCGCCGGAAGGTGGCCGCGCTTGAAGAGCGGAAGGAGCCCGTTCCGGGCGCCGCCGAACGCCCGCTTCCGGACGGTGCCGCCGATGCCCTCGAGGCGGTCGTGCCCACGCTCGCAAAGTCGCGGGCGGATGCCCGTGAGGCGACCGAATCGGCTGCCGGCTGGCGTCGGGCATCGGCTGTCGTGGACGTGATCAAGGGTGTGCTGCCGAAGACCGACGAGACGATCTCGCTCCTCGACCGCTGGATGATGACCGCCGCCGACAAGCGGCCGTTCGGCGGCAACGATGCGTCGCCGGACGACGTGCCGCTGCCGTTCGGTGCCGCCGACGAGGAGGTCGTCGAGCGGCTCGAAAAAAAGGTCCGGGGCCGGTCACTCGGCTGGGTGCTCGGCACGTCGTGCCTGTCCGAGGCGGTCGTCCTCGGCCTGGCCGCCTGGCTGTTCTGCCGGCGTGACTTCTGACGATCCTGGGTCACTTGTCGCCACGCTTCCGGGCAGCGTCGGGGCGGTGAGCGCCAGTTCGGTCACGGCCCTAACCGCCGCCGCCGTCGGTCGGGCTAGCATGAGGGGGACACGATTGTGCTCTTGCCGATCACCTTGCCGATACCCGTTGGCGATCCCAGGTTTCCCGTGCCCCACGGTCAACGCTCATTGTTCGACGACGAACCGGTACGTCCCGTCGGCGACCGGCAGGCTGTCGCTCCCGCAGACGTCACGCCGCCGTTGCGGGAAATCGCCGCCACGCTGCCGTCACGGATCAGGCTCGGCACGTGCAGCTGGTCGTTTCCCGGCTGGACGGGCCTCGTCTACTCCACGGCCGCGCGGACCGGTAAACCGCACACCGAAGCGACGCTCGCCAAGGCTGGCCTGCCGGCCTACGCATCGCATCCGCTCCTGCGTACCGTGAGCCTCGATCGCACGTTCTACGCACCGCTGCCCGCCGCAGAGTTCGCCCGTTACGCGGGGCAGGTGCCGGCCGACTTCCGCTTCGTCGTCAAGGCGCCGGCCGCGTTCAGTGATCCCTTCGTCCGCGCACCCGGCTCCGGGAAGATCGCAGGCGACAACCCGGCGTTCCTCGACGCGGCCGCTGCAGCCGCCACGTTCGTCCAGCCGGCCATCACGGGCCTCGGCACGCGGTGCGGGCCGCTGGTGTTTCAGTTTCCGCCGCTCGGCCGGCGACTGCTCGACGATCTTCCGCGCACGATCGCCCGCATCGCGGCCTTCATGACGGCCCTCGCTCGCCGCGGCCCGGCCGGCGGGCCGCCTCTGGCCGTCGAAGTTCGCGATCCGCTCCTTTGCACCGCCGCACTGGCCGCGGCGCTTCGCGATGCGGGAGCGGTCCCCTGCCTCGCCATCCACGCCCGGATGCCACCCGTGGCGGACCAGGCGGCGACGTTCGGGCTCGACCATGCCGACGCTCCCTGGCCGGTCGTGGCCCGCTGGAATCTCCACGCCGGCCGGGCCTACGAGGAGGCGCGGGCCTCGTATTTTCCCTTCGACCGGCTCGTGGAGGACGACGCGCCGACCAGGGCAGCCCTCGCGCGGCTGGCCGCCGGGGCGGCCGCCGGCGGCCGCGCGGTCTTCGTCACGATCAACAACAAGGCCGAGGGATCGGCGCCGCTGTCGGTCGTCCGGCTCGCCGCGGCGATCGCAGGTCGGGAGCCGGACCGGGATTGACCAGCCGTGAAGGACCGGCATCCACTCCCCTTTCGACCGGCGTTCACATCCGCTGCGCGGGTCCGGGCAGCTCTGGGCCAATTGGCCGCATTGGCCGGCTTCGAAAGACACGCCTGGCTCTTTCCCGCACCGCTTCGGCTCGGCGTTGCACCACCACGTGCATCTGCACGTGTGTGCAACCGACGGCGTCTTCATGCCGATTGTTGGCGGAGCAGTCTGCTGCGCCCCGCCGGCGTTCATGCCCGTGCGGCCAATCACGCAGGCTGATCTGGCCACGGTCACCGAGCGGGTACGGCGCCGCGTGATCCGCTGGTTCAGGCTCGCTCACCTGCTCGACGCTTCTGCGGCTGCCGACATGCTCACGTGGGGGAACAGCGCGGTTTCCACCGACGCGAGCGTGCGGATCGCGCTCATAGACCGCGACGTGCCGAGTTATTTTCAGGGTCTTCAGCAGAATCTGTGGGTAAGAACGGGTTCTGAATAGGTCATGCCACTACCTGCGAGGGGCGCGGGCAGCCGCGTAGTCCTATCGCAGCGTGGCGAGTCTTCGGCGCGTCGCGGCGTGGGCGATCTTGTGCAAGGCATCGCCGCCTCTGCGGCCTGATGCGGCGCACCGCTGTGCGGCGGCAGCCAGCATGCGGCGGCCTTCCGCCGCCTGGAAGCACCGCCCTGGCGGGCGGGCCATGGAGAGAAAGAAGCATCCTGCGGCGTCGTGCGGTAAAGATGCGGTTGCTTATTGACGCTTGAAAAAAAGATTCATGGCCGATGGGCCGGGTGGCCGATACCCCATGCATGCCATACAGCGGAAAACGAAAAGACGCGGAAACGCGCAGGCTGAAAGCCATGGAGTTACTGGACTCTGGGAAATCCCA
>JBKDUV010000386.1:0-3992 GCA_046339335.1 Planctomycetia bacterium
GGCCGGTGTGGCGCCGTTTATGTCGTTGACTATTTCATCAAGGGTGTAACCCACCGCCAGGCGGGCGGCGATTTTGGCGATCGGAAAGCCGGTGGCCTTGCTGGCCAGCGCCGACGAGCGGCTCACGCGGGGGTTCATCTCGATCACGATCATCCGGCCGGTCTCGGGATGCACGGCGAACTGGATGTTCGACCCGCCCGTCTCCACGCCGATCGCCCGGATGACGGCGAAGCTGGCGTCCCGCATCCGCTGATACTGCCGGTCGGTGAGCGTCATCGCCGGGGCCACGGTGATCGAGTCGCCGGTATGCACGCCGCAGGGGTCGAAGTTCTCGATGGAGCAGATCACGACGGCGTTGTCGTCGGCGTCGCGCATGACCTCCATCTCGTATTCCTTCCAGCCGAGAATCGACTCCTCGACCAGCACCTCGCCCACGGGCGAGAGGTCGAGCCCGCGCTGCACCTTGGTGTCGAACTCCTCGCGGTTCCAGGCGATGCCGGAGCCCGAGCCGCCGAGCGTGAAGCTCGGGCGGATGACCGCCGGCAGCCCGATCTCGGCGAGCACCTCGCGGGCCTCCGGCAGACTCCTCACGATCCGCCCCCGGCAGGTCTCGAGGCCGATCTTGTGCATCGTCTCCTTGAAGATCTCCCGGTCCTCGCCGCGCCGGATCGCCTCGGCCTTGGCCCCGATCATCTCCACGCCGTGCTTCGCGAGAATGCCGCGGCGGTCGAGTTCCATCGCCAGATTGAGCGCCGTCTGGCCGCCGAGCGTCGGCAGCACCGCGTCGGGCTTCTCGACCTCGATCACCTTCTCCAGCATCTGCCAGGTGAGCGGCTCGACGTACGTCCGGTCGGCCGTGCCCGGATCGGTCATGATCGTGGCCGGGTTCGAGTTGACGAGGACGACGCGGTAGCCGTCCTCCCGCAGCGCCTTGCAGGCCTGGGTGCCGGAGTAGTCGAACTCGCAGGCCTGGCCGATGACGATCGGGCCGGAACCGATGAGGAGGATCGTGTGGAGGTCGTCGCGACGGGGCATGGAAGGGTTCGCGGGGCGGAAAAAACAAATTTCCCGAAGGTAGCATCCGCCGCCCATGGCAGGCAACGAGCCGCTACAATCCGGCTGCGCCATGGCACCGGTCACGGCACGACCCCCGGCCCCGGCGACCAGCCGACCGCTCAGCCGCCCAGCCCAGAGGATCCTTCCCGATGCCGCTCGCCACGCCCGCCCTCGACGCCCTGCGCGACACGCTTTCCGACGATCTCAAGGACATCCGCCTCAACGTCTCGAGCGTCCTCGGCGGCGAGACCCTGCAGCCGGCGCAGGCATTGGGTGTTGCCCTGGCGGCGGCGCATTTCCTGCGGCATCGGCCCCTCGCCGACGCGATCGAGGCCGACGTCCGGGCGGCCCTGGGAGACGCGGCCGGGCCGGTGGTTTCCGACGCCGTCGCATCCGCCGGGCTGATGGCGATGAACACGGTTTACTACCGGTTTCGGCACATGGTCGGCAAGGAGTCTTACTCCGCCCGGCCGCCGCGGCTGCGGATGGCCCGGATCGCCCAGCCGGCGACGAGCAAGGTCGACTTCGAGCTCATGAGCCTCGGCTGCGCCGCCCTCGCCGGCTGCGAGGCCTGCATCAAGAACCACGAGGCGAGCCTGGTGCATCTCGGTGCCGGCGAGGACACCTGCCACGACGCGGTGCGGATCGCCGCGGTCATTTCCGCGGTCGCTGTCGGCGTACGTTGAGGCGGAGAGCTGGGGCGCGATTCCGGAATCATTGCATACGAGGCGGACGTCGTTGATGCATCCGTGAGGGGCTGCCCATGCCCTGAGAGGCGGCGTTGCTGGCAAGTGAAGACAGGATGTCGGAAACGCAGCCAGCATCGAGTGAACGGAGGCCTGGAGGGCCGGAGTGAACGTCCGACGAACGGGGCATGGGCAGCCCCGAACCGTCGCCATGCTGTGCCAACGATTGGATGCTCGCCATTCATCACGCTTCCATGAAGCCCCTGCTCGTGGTCAACGTCGTCGGCCTGACGCCCGCGCTGCTCGCGCACACGCCACGGCTGGCGGCGATCGGCCGGGCCGGTTTCCAGGCGACGCTCGGCACGGTCCTGCCGGCCGTCACCTGCTCGGCCCAGGCGACGATGCTCACCGGCCGCCTGCCGCGCGACCACGGCATCGTCGGCAACGGCTGGTACTTCCGCGACCTCGCCGAGGTCATGCTCTGGCGGCAGTCGAACGCGCTCGTCGGCTGCGAACATGAAAAACTCTGGCACGTCGGCCGGCACCGGTTCGGCCCTGGCTTCACCGTCGCCAAGATGTTCTGGTGGTACAACATGCACGCGGCCGTCGATCTGGCGGTCACGCCGCGGCCGATTTATCCGGCCGACGGTCGCAAGATCCCCAGCCTGTACACCGACCCGCCGCAGCTCAAGGGCGACCTGCAGGGATCGCTGGGCCGGTTTCCGCTCTTCAACTTCTGGGGGCCGACCGCCGACATCCGCTCGTCGCGTTGGATCGCCGCCGCCACGCGGCGCGTGATGGAGGCGCATGCCCCGACCGTCACGCTCTGCTACCTGCCCCACCTCGACTACGACCTGCAGCGGTTCGGCCCCGACGCGCCCCAGGCCGTGCGGGCCTGCGCCGAGATCGACGCCGTCGCCGGTGACCTCGCCGAGTGGGCGGCCGATTCGGGCCGCACCGTGGCGGTCGTGAGCGAGTATGGCATCACGCCGGTGACCGCCGGCGTCGACGTCAACCGCGTCCTGCGCCGGGCTGGTCTGCTCCGGGTGCAGGAGGTCGATCTGGGCTGGGAACTGCTCGACGCGGGGGCGAGCGAAGCCTTCGCCGTGGCCGACCACCAGCTGGCCCACGTGCACGTGAAGCGGACCGAGCGGATCGCCGAGGTCAAAAGCCTGCTCGCGGCAACCCCCGGCATCGCCGAGGTCCTCGACCGCGAGGCCCAGGCGGCGTACGGCCTCGACCATCCGCGGTCGGGCGAACTCGTCGCCGTGGCCGCGGCCGACCGCTGGTTCACCTACTACTATTGGCTCGACGACGACCGGATGCCCGACTTCGCCCGCACGGTCGACATCCACCGCAAGCCGGGCTACGACCCGGTGGAACTGCTCGTCGATCCGCGGCTCAGCCTGCCACGGCTGCGGATCGCCGCCACGCTCGCGAAGAAGATGCTCGGCTTCCGGTACCTGATGCGGGTCATCGGCACCGATGCCTCGATCGTGCGCGGCTCGCACGGCCGGCTGCCGGACCGGGCGGCGGACGGCCCGGTGTTCCTCTGCACAGACCCGGCCGTCCGCCGCCAGTCGCTGCCGATGGCCGACGTCCGCGACGTGCTCCTCGACCTCGTCGCCCGCGGCTGAAGTGGCCGTGGACGTGACGAGAATCACGGCCTGTTACCTCGTGCGAACTGCGTTGTCGCTATCGCAGCGGCGTATGACCAGCGCCGACCGCACTCCCGTTGCGGAGATGCCATTGACCGGACTGGCTGCCCGTGGAAAACGTCATCCATGACCTTTTCCACTTGGTCGACCGCAGGAAACGCCAAGGGCTTCCTGGGTCGACGGCCATCGCATCCTGCTCGGGCAGACTTTTTCCAGAGTCTGCTACACTCCCGTGCGCGTTCAGGTTCCGACCGAATCCGCATTCGGTTTTTGGCGCAGCGGCTGAGCAGAACTCCTCGAGGCGACCACGAGGCGGCGAGGTCCGCCCAGACGACCGCGCCGCAGGGATTTCATGCATGAACACTGCCGACCTCAAGGCGGCCCCCCACAAACACCAGGCAGCCGTGCGAACCGTTCCGGAAGCAGCATCGGGACATCCTCCGGGCGGCAGCTTCTATTGACGCTTGAAAAAAAGATTCATGGCCGATGGGCCGGGTGGCCGATACCCCATGCATGCCATACAGCGGAAAACGAAAAGACGCGGAAACGCGCAGGCTGAAAGCCATGGAGTTACTGGACTCTGGGAAATCCC
>JBKDUV010000387.1:0-26742 GCA_046339335.1 Planctomycetia bacterium
GCCGTGGTCGTCACGCTGGAGGAGAACTACCGCAGCACCGCCAACATCCTCGGCACCGCCGACCGGCTCATCGCCCACAACTCGCGGCGCAAGCCGAAGCGGCTGCTCACGGCGGCGGCCCCCGGCGCCCTGGTGCGGATCGTGCTCGACTCCAGCGGCCACGACGAGGCGGACCGGATCGCCGCCGAGATCGCGGCCGCCGTCGCGGCGGGCCGCCGGGCACCGCGGGACTTCGCCGTGCTCTTCCGCACCAACGCCCTCTCCCGGTCGCTGGAGGTCGGCCTGCGCGGCCGGGGCATCCCCTACCAGCTCGTTCGCGGCCTCGAATTCTTCCAGCGCCGCGAGATCCGCGACTTCGTTGCCTGGCTGCGGCTGCTTCGCAACCCGCGCGACGACGAGGCCATGCTGCGGGTGGTCAACGTGCCGCCGCGCGGCATCGGTCGGCAGTCGCTGGAGCGGCTCGCGGCCTGGGCCGAGGATCGGCGGCTGAGCCGGCTCGACGCCGCGGCGACGGCGGCCGACATCCCGGGCCTGCCGACCCGCGCGGCCCGGGCCCTGGTGGCTTTCGCGCGGCTGCACGGGGAACTCGCCGCCGCGGCCGGCCGGCTGGGTGCGGTGGCCCCGCTGATCGAGGAAGTGCTCGCCCGGACCGGATACCGCGCCCATCTAGCCGCCGCGGCCGAAGAGGAGGACACCGAGGTCGACCGGGTGGCGAACGTGGATGAGATCGTGACCGCTGCCCGGCAGTTCGACGACACCTACGCCGCCGACCCCGGCGCGGCGGCGACGATCGATCCGCTGGGCGGATTCCTCGAAACCACCGCGCTCGTCGGCGACACCGACGCCTGGGATGCGACGAGCGACCGTGTCGCACTGATGACGTTCCACGCCGCCAAGGGGCTCGAGTTCCCGGTCGTGTACATGATCGCCATGGAGGACGGCATCCTTCCTCACGAGCGCTGCCTCGATCATCCCGAGCAACTGGAGGAGGAACGGCGGCTCGTCTTCGTCGGCATCACCCGGGGCCGGGAGGAAGTGCACGCCAGCAGCGCCCGGATGCGCGACTACCGGGGCACGTGCCGGGTCAATCCGCCGAGCCTGTTCCTCGCGGAGATGACAGGCAGCGAGACGATCGTCACCGGCACCGAGGCGCCGGAGGTTGGCGGCGCGTTCGCCGCCGCCCCGTTCGGAAACATGGACGCCGTCGACTGCGACGATGTCGCACAGGACATCGGTCACCGGCCCGCCGGCCGGGCCGTCCAGCGGCCCGACGGGCTGGTCCTCGAAATGGAAGACGCACCGCCGCCGGTCCGGCCGCGCCGGCGGGTCGATGCCGTCATCGAGCGGGCCGCGGACCTGGCGGAGCGGATGGCGGGAAAGAGTCCTGCGGCGACGTTCGTGACGGGCCAGCGGGTCAGCCACTCCAGCCACGGCACGGGGACGATCAGCGGCATCAGCGGTGCCGGGCCCCGGGCCGTCGCCACGGTGATCTTCGACGGCCCGGCGGGGACGCGGAAGTTCATACTCGGCCAAGGCGGTCTCGCGCCGCTCGACTGACCGGCGGAGCGATGTCGGCGGCTACCGACGCCGGGGCCGGGGGAAGCCGATCGCCTGGCGGCGCGGCGCCGCGGGGGGGGGAGCGGGGGCGATGGCCGGACTCTCGACCCGCGGCGCGAGCGCGAGGCTGAACCAGCCGTCGCTGGCCGACGCCTGGATCGACTCCAGGTCGGCGAGCCGCGGATGAGCGACCAGCGTCGCGGGGAGCAGGTCCACGGGCCGCTCGGCCGGAAAGATCTTGCCGAAGATCGCCCGCAGCCCGATCTCGAGCTGCCCGCGCTGGCCGGGGCCGGAGAGTTTCACCTTGCCGTCGCGCTCGAGCCGGACCTGCATGCCGGCGGACACCGGCCGATAGGCGACCTGGGCGACGATGTCGTGCCAGGCCCGCCGACCGCTCTGCAGCGTGTCGATCGCCAGGCGAAGACGGACGAGACCGTCGCGGCACTCCACCCGCAGCGGCTCATCCGCGGCGAAGCCAATCTCGACCCCCTCGGGCAGGTCCGGCGGCACGTGGGGCGGAAGGCCGAGCCGCTGGCAGACCGTCCGCAGCAACTCCTCGACCGTCATCCTCCGGTCGGCCAGTTCCAGCCGTTGGCAGCCGTTGTTGAGCGTCGACTCGTGGACCTGCACGCTGAGGATCGCGGCTTCCGGAACGCGGGCTCGGGGCGTGTGCGCGGCCAGTTGTCCGGCGCCCGCGAGCCGGAGCCGGACCGTGGCCAGCGATTCGCTGGTCTCCAACTGCACCGGCGTGGGCTCGAGCCCGAGGTCGACCATCGGCATCCAGAGCCGCTCACGGAGCCGTTCCGCCATCTCCTTGAACTTGGGCTCCGCCTCCCGATCGACCTGGCGGCAGGCGCGGACGATGATCTTCTCGTTGACCTCGCGGGCCGCCTCGGTGCGGCTTTCCTCGTAGCGGCTGACGACCGCCTTGTGCATCATGCCGCCCATGAGCGGCACCGCGTCGAACGGCGTGTCGATGCCCGCGAGCCGGGCGGAGTTGCTGGCGGCGCCGAGCGCCGTGCCGAAGGACAGACCGCGGGAGGAGACGATGATCGGCTTGCGCACCGTGAAATTCGCCGTTCCCTGCGCATGGATGTCGGCAATGCCGCCGTCGGTGACCGTCCGCGAACTGACCGCGCCACTGACCTGCAGTTCGCAGCGGATCTCCCCCTTGCCGGGCACGAAGGCGACGGCGAGCGACTGCTCGACCTTGTTCGTGCCGCGGACCGGCCGGCCGAGGATGAAGTCCTCCATCCGTCCCGAGGTGACCGTCTTGTCCGGCACGACTCGTGCCACGAAGTCACGGTGGATGGCGATGCGGAGGTTGGGGGCGAGGTAGTGGTCGGTCACTGCCTGAACGAGCGCGGGCGCGGCCTGCAGCGGCCCCGCAACGAGCGGCGCGAGCACCGCGCGGACGGCATGGGCGTCGGCGGCACCCTGGGTCGATTCGTACCGCTCCAGGGCCTGAAGCAGGGCGACGACCTCGGCGTTCCGCTGTCCCGCCACGAGCGACGGCCCCAGATCGGCACCGGCAGGTGCGCCGGCGGACGCCGCCAGTTCGGCCCACACTCCCGCCGCGGCCTGCCACGTGGCGGCGCGACGTCCCACGGCCAGGGCGGCACGGCGCGACAGCGTCGCCAGTTCGGTCGTCGGTGCGGTCTCGGCGGCAACGCCCCCCGCGCGGCTGGCCGCGAGCAGCGGCGCGAGCCGGTTCGGATCCGGGGTGTCGGCTGCGGACTCCGCGCACACCTCGTGCAGGCATCGCACCGTGTCGGCCGCCCAGGCTCCGACACCGGCGGCAGGCTCGCCTCCCGCCCGGGCCAGGTGGGCGAGATGTTCGAGTTGCTCGAACAGCCGAACCGGCTGCGGCCAGCGTCCCGCCGGGGGCTGCTTGCTCGCTGCGGGCTGCTCTGCGGCGGACTCGACGGCGGGCCGGGCCGCGATTCCCAGACCACGACCTCCGTCGCCGCGCACGCGGTCGAGCAGCCTTCCGCCGAACAGCGGCTTGTCGGGTTTGGTCTCGCCAGCGGTCGGCGGCTGCTGATTGCCACGGCGGTCCATCAGCAAACCGAAACGGCGGCCGGCTGGACGCGGCGCGGGGGCATCCCCACTGCTCTCGTCGTCAGCCGCCGCCGGCGGATCGAGTGCGGGCGCATCGGCCGGCACCCTTTCCGGAACCGGGGCCGGCGGGGGCATGGCGGTCGGTGCGGGCACCGCCTCAACGGGCTGCAGTTCTGGCGTCGCGTCCGGCGCCCGCGCCTGGCGCACCCGGTCGACGAGTGCCTTGAGCGCGTCCGTCGGCACTCTTCGGCGCGCCGCCTCTTCCGGCGGAGCGACCGCCGCGGCGGCACCGGTCTCAGCCTCCGGCTGCACGCCCTGCGGGGCGGCCGGCTCGAGTTCGGGCTGCGCCGCCGTCGCAGCCGCATGCTCGACCACGCCGGGCTGGTCGGCCCCCGACATCGGCAGGGCCTGGGATTCGATCCGCGTCGTGATCGGAGCCGCCGCCGGACCGAACGCCAGCCGTTGCGGCGGGCGTGCCGGAGAGGCTCGACGTGGGACGGCCGGCGGCTGCACGGCCGCGTCGAATTCGAGGCCGAAATACGGCTCGGGTATCGGGTCGAGAAGGGTCGGAACGTGCAGCCACGCGGCGCAGATCAGACCGGCGACGAAAGACGCGAACACGAACGCCGCCGAACGCTTGTCGCACATCCCGGAAACGCCCCCTGCCGACGCGGCAGCCGTTCGCTGACCGGGTATTCACCTGCCCGATTCACGATCGCCGCCCTGATCCATCCATCGACACGCTGCGGCGGAAAAATCGATCCCTTCGTCAGGACCGGTGCGGCCGCGAATCGGCCCGGGCGTCTGCGGGGCTTTGAAGGCCGGGGCGGGCTGCGCTGTGCCGGATCAGGCGGGCTGGGCAAGCCGCGGTTCCTCGAGAACGGCGGTCCAGGCGTCGACGAGCGTGCCGAGGTGGGCGTTGCGGTCGATGCCCTCGACCGCGGCGAGGGTATGTCGAAGTGCCGCATCCGCGGCATCGACGTCGCGGGCCCAGACAGATGCGGCCGGGGCAAGCAGCGGATCGGCCGGCATTTCTCCGCTGACCCCCGCACGGATCGCGGACCGGAGCAGGTCGATCGTGGTCTCGAGCACGACCCGAAGCCGTGCGCGGCGCGGGGGCGCCTCCTTCCCCGCCGCCTCCACGAAGGCGAGCAGGTCGCGGGACAGTTCGACGCCGGGAAACGGCCGCCGGCCGAGCAGTTCCACGAGCCGGCGCAGAAATTGCGTCAGTTCCGCATCGAGCAGGAGCCGGGCACGCGCGAGGCTGCCGCCGGCGGCGGCAGCCGCCGCCCGCACCGCGGACACATCGACCTGCACGCCGGTCCGTCCTGCCTCTTCCGCGAGCAACGCCGCGACGTCGTCGACGGCGAGCGGGCGGAAGCGGATGACCTGGCAGCGGGAACGGATCGTGGGCAGCTGCCGCTCCAATTCCGTGCCAACGAGAATGATCACGGCCGCCGTCGGTGGTTCTTCGAGCGTCTTGAGCAGGCAGTTGGCGGCCTCGTCCGCCAGATGATCGGCATCGAGGATGATCGCCACCTTGCGGCCACCGAAGGCCGGCTGGAGCAGCAGCCTCCAGACGAGCCCTTCGCGCAGCCGCTGCTCTGGCGACCCGATCAGCGACTCGAGCGGGATCGTCCCCTTGTCGGCCGGCTTCTCGACCACGTCGATGTCGGGATGCGTGCCGGCGGCCGCCTGGAGGCACGAGCCGCAGGAGCCGCAGGCCACCAGTCCCGGCCGCGGCGCCTGACAGAGGAGGGCGGCGGCGAGCGCTCGCGCGAAGGCCGCCTTGCCGACCCCCGGTGGGCCGATGAACAGGTACGAGCCGGCGATACGACCCGCGGCCTGGGCGCGGGCGAACGTGGCGGCGACGGCGTCGTGTCCGCGGATACCCTGCCAGGCCATCGGCGTCACTCCAGGTCGGGAAACCTCGTTGCCACCGCGGTCCGCACCGCAGCGGCGACGGTGTCGCGGTCGGCGCGGGCATCGACGACCGCGATCGTCTCCGGGCTGCGGGCCGCCTCGGCATGGTATCCAACGCGGAGCCGGCGCCGATACTCGGCGCCACGGTTTTCCAGCTTGTCGAGCGGCCGGTCGAGCCGGCCGGCGGCCGTGTCGAGATCGACGTCCAGCACGACGGCGCGGTCGGGCATGATCCCGGTGGTGGCCACGGCGCCGACGCCGCGGATCGTCTCCGGGTCGAGACCGCCGGCATGCCCCTGGTAGACGATGTTGGAAAGCAGGTAGCGATCGGAGACGACCCAGTCGCCGCGGGCGACCGCCGGGGCGATCACCTCGGACACGAGCTGTGCGCGGGCCGCCATGTAGAGCAGCATCTCGGCGCTGGGGGCGAGGTGAAGATCGTGCCGGTCGAGGAGGATCGCGCGGATGGCGTCTCCGGCCGCCGTGGACCCGGGGTCACGGCAGGTGACGACGCGCCGGCCGCGAGCGCCGAGCCAGGCGACGAGCGCGGCGATCTGCGACGACTTTCCGGCGCCGTCGATGCCCTCGAGCGCGATGAATCGTCCCGGCGACATGGCCGGCGGCCGGGTCGTGTCGATCATGGAGCCACTCCGGGCGGTCAGCGGACGATCGGGCCAGCGACGCAGCGAAACCGGCTGATGATGATACCGCGATCCGGTTCCGGCACTGCCATGCCCGTCGACCGTCGTCGCCGATCACGGTCGTCCTGCGATCCGGGCCAGGCCGAGCGCGTCGGCCGGGTCGAGCACGAGCATGCGTCGACAGACCTCGGTGGCGGTGCGGCGGCGGCCGGTTTCCATCAGGCAGTGCACGAGCCCCTTGGCCGCCTGGTGGAACGGCTGATTGCCCGGAAGAGCATAGGGCACCGGACCGGTGCCGCCTGCCGCCTCGACGGCCTGCAGGCAGAGTTCGTAGGCGCGGCCGAAATGCCCGCGGGCGAGCCGCGGATCGTCCTCCTCCAGCGCGATCAGGCCGAGTTGCACATGGGCGTCGATGAAGTCCGGGCATTCGGTGAGCAGCCAGACGAGTTCGTCGCGGGCGATGTCCGTCTCCCCCGCCTCCACCATTGCCTCGACCTCCTCGATGTCCTCGCGCCGCTGCCGGGCGCACCGCGGCTGGACGATCTCCCAGGCGGTTCCGGCGGCCGCGTCGCGCCGCAGCAGCGCGATGCGGTCGCGGCCGCGTTGCCCGCGGCGTTCCCTGCGGCGCGGCGGCCGCGGGTCGGGAGCCGCGTCGGCTGGAGGGTCTGTGGGAGTCATTGGTTCACGCCTGTATGCTCACGCGGTCGTTCCCTGTTTGGACTCCACGGAAAATGCGTTTGCAAGGGGCTGGAGCAGGCATCGCGGAGAGCCGCCGGAAACCGGCCGGACTCCACGCCGACGACCGCCTGCCCGACCGGGCGGCCGTGGTCCGGGCACTCCGCGCCTGGTATGCGCGTGCCGGCCGCGATCTCCCCTGGCGGCGTGCGCGAGATCCGTACCGGATATGGATCAGCGAGGTGATGCTCCAGCAGACGCAGGTCGAGCGGGTCCGCGACTACTTCACCCGGTTCATCGCCCGCCTGCCGACCGTCACGGCGCTGGCCGAAGCCGGCGAGCCGGAAGTGCTGCGGCTCTGGGAAGGTCTGGGGTATTACCGGCGGGCGCGGCAGTTGCATGCCGCCGCGCGGCTGATCCTCACCGATCACGCCGGTCGGTTTCCGCGCACGGCGGCCGGATTGCGGACCCTCCCCGGCATCGGCCGCTACACCGCCGGCGCCATCGCCTCGATCGCCTTCGACGAGCCCGAGCCGATCGTGGAGGCGAATTCGCGCCGCGTGATCGCCCGCCTGATCGGCCATGCGGCGCCGCTCGGCGGCACCGCCGGCGACGAGCCTATCTGGCGTGCGGCCGCGGCCCTGGTTCCGCGGACACGGCCGGGCCGGTTCAACCAGGCCTTGATGGACCTCGGCGCCCTCGTCTGCACGCCCGACCGGCCGCTCTGCGGCGGCTGTCCGCTCGCCGGCTTGTGCACCGCGCGGCGCGAGGGCACCGTGGCGAAGATTCCGGCACCGGCGCCGCGCCGAGCCGTCGAAAATCTGCGCGAAACGGCCCTGGTGGTGCGCCGTGGCGGACGGCTGCTCGTCGTGCGCCGCGGCGCCGACGAGTGGTGGAGCGGACTGTGGGACTTTCCGCGGGTGAGCGGTGCGGCCGGCCGCGCCAGTCGCGGCATCGCCGCGTCGCCGCTGCTCGCCCCGCTCGGCTGCGGGCCGACGGCCAGGCTCGGCGCGATCACGCACACGGTCACCCACCATCGGATCGCGGTCGACGTCGTGTCCTGCAGCGCCGCTCGATCGGGTCGGCCGGCCGCGAACCGCCGCTGGCTGACACCCGCTCAGCTCGCACGCCTGGCGATGCCGGCTCCCGGCCGACGGATCGCCCGCCTCGCGGCCGAGCACGCCCGGGCCGTGCCGAAATCGGGTTGAGTTTCGTGGCCCCGGCGGGCCGCACGCGGCCGCGTCGATCTGCTACCCGGACGGGGAGATCCCCGGAGAAAAACCGCATGCGCCCGCTCGTCTCGATCCTCTGCCTGGCCGCACTCCTGCCCCGGTTCCCGGCTCCGCATCCCGTCGCGGCAGCGGAGCCGACGAAGCCGCTGGAAGTCCTCTACATCACCGGGGGCTGCTGCCACGACTACGAGGCCCAGAAGAAGATCATCTCCCGCGGCCTCGAAGCGCGGGCCCGGATCAAGGTCACGGTCGTCCACGAGGGGGGTGACGCCAAAGACCACAAGGTGTCGGTGTACACCAAGCCCGACTGGTCGAAGGGCTACGACGTGGTCTTCCACAACGAGTGCTTCGGCGACCAGAAGGATCCCGAGTTCATCACGTCGATCGTCGCGGAACATGCCAAGGGGACGCCGGCCGTGATGATGCACTGCGCCATGCACACCTTCCGCAAGAGCGAGATCGACGCCTGGCAAAAACTGATCGGCGTGACGTCTCCGGGTCACGGCAAGCACTATCCCTACGTCGCCCGGACGGTCGCCGAGCACCCGGTCGTCCGCGGCCTGCCCAAGGAGTGGCAACTGCCGCAGGAGGAGCTCTATTACGTCGACAAACTCTGGCCCACGGCGACCGCGCTCGCCGAGGGGATGAGCCCGGAGCGGCAGGCGATGCAGCCGGTGATCTGGGTCAACCAAAACGAAAAGGCCCGCGTCTTCGCCACCACGATCGGCCACTACAACCACACCGTGGAACTGCCGGAGTTCCTCGACCTCGTCACCCGGGGCACGCTCTGGGCAGCGGGCAAACTGCAGGACGACGGCCGACCGGTGCCGGAACTGGCCCTCGCGGCCGGCGCGGCCGCGCCGGCCGGCGGCTGGGCGGCCGGCGTGAACCTCCCGGCGACCGAACAGCCGCGGGCGGTGCGGCTCTTCAATGGCCGCGACTTCGACGGTTGGGAGGGCCACATCGATCCCTACTGGTCGGTCATCGACGGCGAGATCGTCGGCAGCAACGGGAAGGAGAACGCCCCCAAGGTCAGCACCTATCTGCTGACGAAGAAGAACTACCGCAACTTCCGCCTGCTGTTCGAAGGAAAACTGGCGGTTTCCGAGATGCACTCGGGCGTGGCCATCTGGGGCAAGGCATTCGCCACCGGCGGCGAGCAATCGAGCTACAAGGGGCACCTCGTCATGTTTCCGTCGGGCTGGGGCCTCTGGGACCTGTATCGCCGCAATCGGCTCAACGGCGACGATGGAGGAAAGGCGCGGTCCGCCGGCCGGCAGCACGATTGGAACCAGATGTATATCCTCGCCATCGGCAGCCGGATTCGTCTGGCGGTCAACGGCCGAGCGGTGCTCGACTGGACCGACCCCACGCCCGAGTTGTGCGAAAGCGGGCCGATCGGCCTGCAGCTCCATGCCAACCCGAAGGTTCCCCAGGAGGTCAGGTTCCGCGGGCTGGTGCTCGTCGAGGATCCGGAGGACGTGCTCGTGACGGCGGCCCCGACCGCGGCCCCATGAGTCCGCCCGGCGACCGCAGCCGCCGCCGGCATCGCGGCGGCTTTCGCGACGCCATTTTTCGGCGACCATCCACCGGTCGGGCGGCCGGGTCCGCGCCGGAGAAGGAGGATGCATGGCACGCGCGGCGCTGGCGCTCGAGGACGGCACGGTCTATTTCGGCGAGGCGTTCGGCGGCCGGGGAATCGTATCGGGCGAGGTCTGCTTCAACACCTCGATGACCGGCTACCAGGAGATCCTCACCGACCCGAGCTACCGCGGTCAGATCCTCACGATGACGGCGCCGCAGATCGGCAACTACGGCGTCAACGGCGCAGACGTGGAGAGCGGGCGGCTGCAGATGGCGGGCTTCGTCGTCCGCGACGCGAGCCGGATCGCGAGCAACTTCACCGCCACCGGGACGCTCGGCGATTACCTCGCCGCGGCCGGTGTCGTGGGCCTCGCCGGCATCGACACGCGGGCGCTCGTCCGCCGGCTGCGGATCCGCGGCGCGATGACGGGCATCCTCTCCAGCGAGCTACTCGACCCCGTTCGACTCGTCGAGATGGCGCGGCAGGCGCCGGCCCTCGTGGGCCGCGACCTCGTCCGCGAGGTGATGCCCGACCGCGAGCAGGAGTGGGTCGAGCCGCTCGATCCCGGCGCGATGCCGCTGCCGCAGCCCGCCGAGGGGGGCGTGTTTCCGCAGCACGAGCCGCCGCAGCCGTTCACCAGGCACGTCGTGGCCCTCGACTACGGCATGAAGTGGAACATCGCCCGGCACCTCGTCTCAGCCGGCTGCCGGGTGACCGTGCTCCCCGGCAGGGCGACTGCCGCCGAGGTGCTGGCACGCCGGCCGGACGGCGTCTTCCTCTCCAACGGCCCCGGCGACCCCGAAGTGCTCGACTACTGCGTGGCCACGGTCCGCGACCTCGTCGGCCGCGTGCCGTTGTTCGGGATCTGCCTCGGCCACCAGCTTTTGGCGCTGGCCTGCGGCGCCAAGACCTTCAAGCTGAAGTTCGGGCACCGGGGCGCAAACCAGCCGGTCCTCGATGTCGCCACCGGCGCGGTGGAGATCACGTCGCAGAATCACGGCTTTGCGGTGGACGAGGCGTCGCTCCCCCCCGAACTCGAGGTCACGCACCGCAACCTCAACGACGACACGATCGAGGGGCTGCGGCATCGCACGGCGAACGCCGCCAGCGTGCAGAACCACCCGGAAGCGGCGGCCGGTCCGCACGATTCCGCTCACCTGTTCGCCCGTTTTCGGCGGATGATGGACTGATCGCGGGGCCGGAAATCCAGCTCCTGCGGCCGGCGGACGCGGTTTTTGACAATCCGGCCGGACGTGCCAGAGTTGGACCGGAGCCGTGGCTGCATCCCGGTTCCGCCGCCGGCGTTCGCGTCGTCGGTCCCCAGTCTCTGCCTTCTCGTCCGGAGGTTCGCTCCATGTCCCGGTTTTCCCGTCTGTTCCTGCTTTCGCTGATCGCGACGGCGTCGACGCTCGTCGCCGCCACCTTCGCCCAGGCCGGTTTCGGCCACCGTCATCGGCTTGCCGCCGGCTGCGCCGAGGTCGAGCCTGGCTGCTCGGCGTTCGCGCCCGCCTGTGCGGCTGAACCTAGCTGTGCCGTCGATCCGTCGTGCGGGTTCGAGCCCGGCTGCGGCGCCGAGACCGTCTGCCCGACGAATCCTTGCATCAAGTACCGTCACAAGCATGCCCATCGGCATCGCCATGGCCATGGCTGCTGCCCGGAGCCGACCTACGAGACGGTCCTGCATGCCGTCAGCCCGGAGACCTGCCGTGCGGTCGCCGTTCCGGTCTGCCTGCCGGCCTGCTGCCAGGGCTGTCCGTGTGAGTCGTCGCGGTGCACGCTCTTCGGCTGCGGCCAAGTCCGCTACGACTACGCCTGCGGCGTGTCGGTGCTCGTTCGCTTCAAGAAGTGCGGCGACATCTGCGTGACGTACGTCGGCTTCTAGTTGTTCGCACGCAGGGCCATCCATGGCCCTGCGTGCTTGAGTTGCACTGGGCACGCGAATGCGTGCCCAGTGCAACGTGCGGCCGCACGTCCCGGCGGCCGTCGCCGCCCGGAGGGCGGCCACACCAGGGCGAACCTCTGTTCGCCAAGCAGCCGGAAGACACACGTCGTGCCGTGCTCTCAGTGCCCGGCGGCGTGCGCCAGCCAACGCTCCGCGTCAAGGGCCGACATGCAGCCCGTGCCGGCGGCCGAGATCGCCTGCCGGTAATAGTCGTCGGCAACGTCTCCCGCCGCGAACACGCCATCCACGCTCGTCGCGGTGCGGAAGTGCCGCTTCCAGACGATGTACTTCTTCGGGGTCAACTCCAATTGGCCGTCAAGGAAGGCGGTGTTGGGCGTATGACCGATGGCGAGAAAGACGCCGGCGGCGTCGAGCGTCTTGTCCGCGGCCTGCCCGCCGGTGCCGGCAAGCCGCACGCCCGTCACGCCCTGCTGATCGTCGCCGAGCACCTCGGCCAGGGCCGTGTTGAAGTGGATCTCGATCTTCGGATTGTCGAAGGCCCGCTGGGCCATGATCTTCGACGCCCGGAGCGCCACGCGCCGGTGGACGAGGTGCACGCGGCTGGCGAACTTCGAGAGGTAGGTCGCCTCCTCGACCGCCGAGTCGCCGCCGCCGACCACCACGAGCGGCCGGTTGCGGAACCGCGGCAGGGCGCCGTCGCACACGGCACAGGCACTCACCCCCCGGTTCTTGAACCGCTCCTCGCTCGGCAGGCCGAGCCAGTTCGCGCTGGCGCCGGTGGCCACGATCACGCAGCGGGCCTCGACGACGCCCCCGGCGGCGGGAAACACCTTGAACGGCCGGGCCGAGAAGTCGACCTTGGCGACGTCGTCGGTGACGATCCGCGTGCCGAAGTTCACGGCCTGCTGCCGCATGAGCTCCATGAGTTCGGGGCCGGTGACCCCCTTCCCCTCGTGCGGCGGCATCATCTGGCGGCGTTCGGTGGGGAGCGCCGAGTCGAGAAAGGCCCCCAGGTCGCCGTGGGGAAAGCCGGCATAATTCTCCACCTCACTCGTCAGGGCCAATTGTCCCAGCGGCAGCGTTCCGGCCATGCGGTTCTTCTCGCTGATCGCCCCCTCGTAGACGAGCGGCCGGAGCTGGGCCCGGGCGGCATACGTGGCGGCCGACCACCCGGCGGGACCGCTGCCGATGATGACGAGCTGCTCGGGGGTGGATCCGGACGGGGTGACGCTGCGGGTGACGCTGGACATGCGGGCTCTCCTCGGGGATCGGGTTGCGGGCGGACCGCCGTCGTCCGCATCGACGCGGCCCCGCCCGCAGGGCATGATGTACCCGGTGTCGGCCGGACGGAAGCCCCGCCGCGGCACGCGGCCGGTTTTGGAGCGTTTCAGCATGAGCCTGCTCTTCGTCCTCCTGCCGAGCGCGGCGGCCCTCGCAGCCGCCTACCTGCTCTACGGCGGGCTGCTTGCCCGGCTCTTCCGCCTCGACGCCACCGCGGCCACGCCCGCCGTCACGCTCCGTGACGACGTCGACTATGAGCCGATCGCGCCGCAATTGCTCCTCGGCCAGCACTTCTCGGCGATCGCCGCCGCCGGGCCGATCGTCGGCCCGATCCTCGCCGGCGTCGCCTTCGGCTGGCTGCCCGCGCTTCTCTGGATCGTGTGCGGCAGCATCTTCGTCGGCGGCGTGCACGACTTCGCGGCCCTCGTGGTCTCCGTCCGCCACAAGGCCCGCTCGATCGCCGAGGTCGTTCGCGAGCACATGAGCCGGCGCAGTTACCTGCTCTTTCTGGTCTTCATCTGGATCGCGCTCGTCTACATCATCGTGGCCTTCACCGACATCACCGCGGCGAGCTTCGTGGGGCGGCAGACGCTCGAGAACGGCGACGCCGTCTCCGGGGGTGGAATCGCGACGTCGAGCCTGCTCTACCTGGTGCTGCCGGTGCTGATGGGACTCTGCATGCGGTTTGGGCGGATGCCGCTCTGGCTGGCGACGGTGGTCTTCCTGCCGCTGGTCGGCCTGTCGATCTGGGCCGGACAGCGGATTCCCTTCGACCTGGGGGCGACGCTCGGGGTGGGGGATGCGGCGGCGCAGAAAATCTGGGGCGGACTGCTGCTCGCCTACTGCCTCGTGGCGGCGATGATGCCGATGTGGCTGCTGCTCCAGCCGCGCGGCCATCTCGGCGGCTGCTTCCTCTACGTGGCGCTCGCCGGTGCGGCCTTCGGCCTCGTCGCCAGCGACCGGTCCCTGGCCGCCGTCTGCGGCGGTGACGCCTGCATCCGCTACCCGGCATTCACCGGCTGGCAGGCGGACAACGGCCAGCCGCTGGTGCCGATGCTGTTCATCACGATCGCTTGCGGGGCCTGCTCCGGCTTTCACGCCCTGATCGCCTCCGGCACGACCAGCAAGCAGCTGCGCCGCGAGACCGACGCCCGTACGATCGGTTACGGAACGATGCTCCTCGAGGCCCTGGTGGCGATCGTGAGCCTGTGCTGCGTGATGGTGCTCGCGGCGGACAGCCCGCTGGCCCGGCAGTCGCCGAATTTCATCTACGCCCTCGGCATGGGGCGGTTCCTGGAGATCCTGGGCGTGCCGGCCACGATCGGCGTCTCCTTTGCCCTCATGGCGTTCACCACGTTCGTCTACGACACGCTCGACGTCTGCACGCGGCTGGGCCGCTACATCATCCAGGAACTCACCGGGCTTTCCGGCCAGGCCGGATCGTGGCTGGGCACTGGCCTGACGGCCGGGGCCCCGCTGCTGCTCCTGTTTCGACCGAGCATCGATGCCGCCGGCGTTCCCGTGCCCGCCTGGAAGACGTTCTGGCCGCTGTTCGGCGCGAGCAACCAGCTGCTGGCGGCGCTCACGCTTCTCGGCGTCACCGTCTGGCTGTGGCGGACCCGCGGGGCGGCCTGGGTCTGGCTCGTCACCGGACTGCCGACGGCGTTCATGTACGTGATGAGCACCTGGGCACTGACGTCGATGACGCTGCCGGGATTCCGCACCGCGGCAGGATTGACGCTGCCGAAGGACCCGGTGCCGTGGGCCGGGCTCGTGCTCCTCATCCTGGCGGCCCTGATGCTCGTCGAGGCCGTCCGTGCGCTCGCCTTGCCGAGGGTCCCGCCGGGGGCGGGCGGGGCGACATTTCCGTCGGAGCCGCGCCGGTGGGCAGCCGAGACCGCCTGACCCTTCCTCCGGGCCGACCGGCGCCGAAGACCTGTCCGGTCTGCGGGCGACCGTTCACCTGGCGCAAGAAATGGGAACGTTGCTGGGACCAGGTCCGCTATTGCAGCGACCGGTGCCGTGGCCGGGGGGCCGCGCCGAGGACCGTGCCATGAGGTCCCTGACCCGCGCGGAGGTCCGCGACGTCGATCGTCGTGCGATCGAGGAGTTCGGCCTGCCGGTTATCGAGCTCAGGGAGAACGCCGGCCGGAACGCCGCTCACCTCTTGCACTCACTCGCCCCCGATGCAGCGATCGCGATCGTCTGCGGGCGTGGCAACAACGGCGGCGACGGATTCGTCATGGCCCGGCATCTGGAACTCGCCGGGCATGCGGTGCGGCTGCTGGCAGTCGGCGGCCCGGCCGGAGATGGCGGCGACGCAGCCACGAATCGCCATGTCATCGACGCCGCCGGCATTCCGCTCACGGTGCTGGACTCGGCCCCGGAGGCGACGTGGGACGCGGCCCTGGCGGGCGTTGCCTGGGTGGTCGATGCCCTGCTGGGCACGGGTGCAGCGGGGCCGGCACGGGGGGAGACGGCGACGGCGATCGCAGCGATCGCCCGGGCCCATGAGGCGGGGGCCGCCCGCGTCTTCGCGGTCGACCTGCCATCCGGACTCGACTGCGATACCGGCCGGCCCTTCGGCCCCTGCGTGCGGGCCGACGTGACCGCCACGTTCGTCGCCCGGAAGAGCGGATTCGACCGGCCCGGCGCGGCCGCATACACCGGCACCGTGCACGTTCTCGACATCGGCGTCCCGCGCCGGCTTCTGGCGAGCATGGGACTGGCCTGATCGGAGCGCCTGATCGCACCGCAGCACGCCGGCAGGCTGGGCAGGCTGAGAAGACTGGGGCGCGCGATCGGAGTTCGGCTTGACGCGGGGCGGGAGGAGTGGAACAAACTCCCGCCCCGCACCCTCCTGCAGCGGTCGATCAACATGATCTCCTTGAAGAGTAGTGCCACGTCGCCGGCGCTCGTGATCACCGGCATGCATCGGTCAGGCACATCGCTTGCAACCTCGCTGCTGTCCGCCGCCGGTGTCCACGTGGGGGACACCCTGATGGGCCCGGGAAGGGGAAATCCGCGCGGGTATTTCGAGGATCTCGAGTTCGTCACACTGCACGAGCAGATGCTCGCAGCCAATGGAACCTCGCGCGAGGGCTACACCTGCCAGGAGGCGCTCACCGTGCCGGGGCCGCTCCGCGCCGCGGCCGTCGCCCTGCTCGCGCGACGTCGGTGGTCCGGGAGGGCATGGGGCTGGAAGGACCCACGCACCACGCTGTTCCTCGACTTCTGGGCCGACCTGCTCCCCGAGGCCCACTTCCTGTTCGTCATCAGGCCGCCCTGGGAGGTCGTCGACTCGTTGTTTCGCCGCGGTGACGACGCCTTCGCGATCAATCCGCAACTCGCGATCGACCTCTGGGTCGCCTACAACCGGCGGATCCGCGACTTCGTCCGGGCGGATCCGGACCGCTGCCTGGTCGTGGACACGAACCACATCACCGCCGACCCCGCGGACTTCGTCGCGCAGGTCGGCGAACTGCTCGACACGTCGTTCGCCCAGCCGGAGCCGGTCTACGATTCGGGGCTGCTGGCGACCTCCGAGCCGCGGGGACGGCGCGCGATCATCGAGACGCTGCACCCCGAAGCGGCCGGCCTGTTGGCCGATCTTCATGCCCTTGCCGGCACCCGCACCTCCCGGTCCGCCCACGGCGCTCCGCATCCTGGCGTCGCCGAGGCGGCGCTGGCGGAGTGGGCACGGGGCATCGCCCTCGCCCGGGAGATCAGCGAAAAAGAACAGGCCGAGCGGCGGGTCGTGGAACGCGATCGCGACCGCGTTGAGGCCCGATTTCGCGCGGCGGAAGAAACGGCCGCCACCGTGCAACGTGAATTGAAGCGTCGGCTGCAGGCGGCGCTCGCCGAAGTCGAGGTCGCCCGCGCGACGCTGGCGCGGCAACGCCGATCGCTCGGCGAACGCGTCGCGGAAGAATGCGGCCGGTTCGTACGACGGATGAGCCGCCGGTTCTCCCGGGCCGCCTGAGGCGCGGGACGAGCGGGCCGGCGGGTATCCCGGCGCAGGTTTGCACTTTGCCGGCGTTACCCCTCCCGATCTGTTGAAATGTGCCCTGCTGATCCCGCCCGTTCACATCTCCATGCTGACGTAATCGGCATGGCTCGGCCCGCCGGTGCTGAGCGACATGTCCTTGCTCGTCGGCCTGTCACCGAGCCATTTCGCCAAGAAATTGGCGCCTCCGCGGGGGCGAAACGATCCCCGGCCCGGTCAAGGCTGGCGACATCATCACCCGAGCATGATGGAGTGGACATCTGACGTCGATGCATCCGTGAGGGGTTGCCCATGCCCCGAGAGGCGGCGTTGCTGGCAAGTGAAGGAGGGCACCGATCCGCCATCAGGCGGATTGGTCTGCCGAAACCGCAGCCAGCATCAAGTGAACGAAGGCCTGGATTGCCTGGAGGGCCGAAGTGAACGACCGACGAGAGGGGCATGGGCTACCCCGAACCGTCGGGGCGTACTGTCAACTATTGGATGCTCCTGGTAGTTTCGCAGCCTGTCCCGAACCTCACGGCGCTGGACCTGGGCAGCATCGCGGATCTGGAACAGGCCCGTGCGGCCACGGCCTTCGGCTTCGACCCGTTCTCGACGGCGAACCCTGTGGAGCAACCGCCTGTCGTCAGGGTCACCGGCCTGAGCCTCACGGCTCCGCAGCCGGCCGCCGGCGGACCGACAGACGTGGCGACAGAACAACCCGCGACACCCCCACGGAATCAGGAGAGGTCAACACCACCCAGCGCCACCATTTTCGACCGCCCCGCGCCGCCGTTTTCAACCGCCGTCAACAACGGGCGGGGACTGCCACGGTTTCGGCTCGAGGGTGAGGACCTGGTCTACGAGGCGGGGAGCAAGGAACTGTTCAGCCCCGGCAGCGTGAACTTCAGCGTGGAGTTGAGCGGCGACGGCACGCTGGTCGCGGTGCCGGGCTTCGTGTTCAAGCGGGACAATCTGGATGAGCCTTACATGGCCATCAGTGAAACGGGCACCGTCGTGATCGATCCCGTCAATGGAAACATCTATTCCTCGAACAACATCGCTCTGTCGGTGTTCAACAACCGGGGCCCCACGATCTCGACTGACAAATCCCTGAACAGAAAGATGGACCTCTTGGTGGTTCATCCCCGTGGGGGCCGGCTCGTTGGCTGGAGCATGGTGTTCACGTTCGTCTATCTCGACCTGCGCAAGGAATCCCCGTAGCCCGTGCCGGCTTCCGGGCCATGGGCGAAACGTCGTGACGGCCCGTCGCCGGAACGGCAGGTGCAGCCCCGCGCAGTCGCAGCCCTGACGAGGATCCGCCGACTGACATCCGGTCGCCGGCAACCTTCGCCCGTCGTTTTCCAGTGAGGCTGCTGGGGCTCGAACCCAGGACCAACGGATTAAAAGTCCGATGCTCTACCGACTGAGCTACAGCCTCGAGAGCCATCGTACCGCGGCTCGCGGCACGGGCAAACGAGCCGCGGGCAGCGGGTCGCAGGGGACCGCTCCGACCGGCCCCGACCGTGAAAAAGCCGGACCAGTGCCCGAGAGAGGACTTGAACCTCCACCCAGTTACCTGGACAAGAACCTGAATCTTGCGCGTCTGCCAATTCCGCCACTCGGGCAAGTGACTTGCTGATCCTAGCAGCAGCCCGTCGGCCTGCAAGAAACGGCCCCGGCGCGGCCGCGGCGGCGTTTGTTTTCCCTCTTCCGCAGGCCGCCTTCCGGACGGCCCCATGCCGCCACGCCGCCCGGCCGGCGGCTACTCCACGGTCACGCTCTTGGCCAGATTCCGCGGCTTGTCGACGTCGCAGCCACGGAGCACCGCGATGTGGTAGGCGAGCAGCTGCAGGGGAATCGCCGCCACGATGGGGTGCAGCCATTCGGGCGTCTCGGGGAGCTCGATCACGTCGTCCGCCACCGCGCGGACGCGGTCGTCGCCGCGGGTGCAGACCGCGATCACCGGGCCGCGGCGGGCCCTGATCTCCTCGACGTTGGCCATCACCTTCTCGTAGACCCCGCCCCGCGGGATGAGGAACACGCTCGGCGTGGCGGCGTCGACGAGGGCGATGGGCCCGTGCTTCATCTCCGCCGCCGGGTAGCCCTCGGCATGGATGTAGCTGATCTCCTTGAGCTTGAGCGCCCCCTCCAGCGCCAGCGGGAAGTTGTACTGGCGGCCGAGGTACAGGAACGTGCCGGCGTCACGGTACTTGGCGGCGATCGTGCGAACGACGCTTTCCGTCGCCAACGCCTCGGCCACGAGCCCGGGGAGCCGCTGCAGGTCGGCGATGAACCGCAGGCCCTGCTCGTAGCCCATGTGCCGGAGGCGGCCCAGGGCGAGGGCGAGGAGCGCCAGCACCGTGCACTGGCTGGTAAAAGCCTTGGTGCTCGCCACGCCGATCTCCGGGCCGGCATGCAGGTAGATGCCGCCGTCCGCCTCGCTGGCGATCGTGCTCCCCACCACGTTGCAGATCGCCAGCGTGGGATGACCCTTGCGCTTCATTTCCCGGAGGGCGGCCAGCGTGTCGGCCGTCTCCCCGGACTGCGTGATCGCGAACAGCAGCGTCCCCTCGTCGATGGGAGGATTTCTGTACCGCAGCTCGCTGGCATACTCCACCTCCACGGGCAGGCGGGCGAACTCCTCGATCAGGTATTCGCCGACCAACGCCGCGTGCCAACTGGTGCCGCAGCCGGTGAGGACGATGCGGTTGACGCGCTGCAGTTTCCGGGCCGGCATGTTGAGGCCGCCGAACAGGGCGCTGGCGTCGTCCGCTGCCAGCCGGCCACGCATCGCCGCCCGGATCGTCTCCGGCTGCTCGTGGATCTCCTTGAGCATGAAGTGCGGGAAGCCGGCCGTGCTCACGTCTTCGGCGGTCAGCTCGAGCGGCCGCACCAGCGGCTCCACCCGGCCCGCGTCGCGGTGGATGACCCGCAGGCTCTCGGCGCCGATGGCGGCGACCTCGTGATCGGCGAGGAAGACGATGCGGTCGGCACGGCCGGCGATCGCGCCGGCATCGCTGGCGACGAAATGCTCGTCGGCCCCGATGCCCACCGCCAGCGGGCTCCCCAGCCGGGCGGCGACGAGCAGCCCCGGCTGGTCACGGAAGAGCACGAGGAGGCCATACGTGCCCCGCAGGCTGGCCACCGCCTCGCGCACGGCGGCCACCCAGGGCGAGTCGGTGTCGTCGTCGTCGGGTCCGAGTGTCTCCAGCCGCCTGCTCAACGCCCGGTCGATGAGGTGGCCGATCACCTCGGTGTCGGTCTCGGACCGGAATCGGTAGCCCTCCGCCTCCAGCCGGGCCTTGAGGTCGCGATGGTTTTCGATCACGCCGTTGTGCACCACGGCCACCGAAGGGGCGGAGTCGACGTCCGGGCAGCCGAGGTGCGGGTGGGCGTTGTCGTCGGTCGGTGCCCCGTGCGTCGCCCACCGTGTATGGCCGATGGCGATCCCGCCGACGACGGCCGGCTCCGCCCTGAGCAATCCCTCGAGCCGCCTGAGCCGGCCCGCCGCCTTGCGGACGCGGATCGAGCCGTCGTCGTCCAGCAAGGCGACGCCCGCCGAATCGTAGCCGCGATACTCGAGCCGCCGCAGCCCTTCGAGGACGAGGGGCACGGCCTGCTGAAAACCGACATAGCCCACGATGCCGCACATGTGCAGAATCTCCGTCGCGGTGTCCGCTGTGGCCATTCGCCGGGAAACCGACCCCCGAACTCATCGTACCGGCCCGCAGCGGCCGCCTCAATCAAGTCCGGACGAGCGATGACCCGACCAGCACAGGTTCTGATCGTGATACCGGCCCGCCTTTCGAGCAGCCGGCTGCCGCGGAAGATGCTCCTCGCCGATACCGGCCATCCCTTGGTGGAGCACACCTGGCGGGCCGCCCGGCGATCGCGGACGGCCGGAAACGTGGTGGTCGCCACGGACAGCACGGAGATCGCGGACGCGGTCCGCGGTTTCGGCGGCGCGGCGGTGATGACGTCGCCGGCGTGCACGAGCGGGACGGCCAGGATCGTCGAGGCGCTCGACCGGCTGCCGGAGGCGGAGATCGTCGTCAACGTCCAGGGGGACGAGCCCGAACTGGCCGGGACCGCGATCGACACGGCGGTCGCCCTGCTCGATCGTTGCCCCGAAGCGGGCGTCGCCACGCTCGTGACGCCGCTGCGCCGCGAGGAGGATCTGCACGACCCGGCGGCCGTAAAGGGGGTGCTGACACCCTGGCGGGACGCCGCCGGGCGAATCGTTCCCGACGCCTGGCGGGCAATCACGTTCAGCCGGGCACCGGTGCCGGCGGCACGGGAGTGGACGGCGGACCTGCTCACGGCCACGCCGCCGTTCTACTGGCAACACGTGGGGCTCTACGCCTACCGGCGCGGCGTGCTCCAGTCCTGGGATGCCCTGCCGCCATCCCGCCTCGCCGAGCTCGAAAGCCTGGAGCAGTTGCGACTCGTCGAGGCCGGCGTGCCGATCGTGGCGGGGGTCGTCGAGCACGCAGCCCGCGGAATCGACACGCCCCGGGATTACGCCGCCTTCGTTGCCCGGTGGCGCTCCGGCGGCTGACGTTCTTCCCGCGGCGTCAGGTTTTCGGCACCGGCACGAGCAGCACGCAGGCCGCGGCCTGGGAGAGCACCGCCTCCGAAGTGCTCCCCAGCAGCCAGCGGGAGAGCGCGTCGGACGGGGTCCGCCCCAGCACGATCAGGTCGACCGCGTCGTTCCTGGCACGTTCGAGAATCCGCTCGGCCGGATTGCCCTCGGCGACGATCGGCTCCTGCGCGTGGAACGACTCTGGAAGCAGCTCTCGGAACGCGGTCAGCCGACCGGTCAGCGTCGCTACCTCGTCGTCGTGCTCCCGCTGCCAGGCCTGCGCCATCGCTGCGGCATCGGGATCACGGACCCGTTTTCGCACCCAGTCCGGCACCGGTCCCGCAAGCAGCGACTCGGTGACGCCGATGACGCTGCCGACGGTGCCCGCCGGCCAGCGGATGTCCCGAACGGCCCGTGCGACCGATGCGGCACTGGCGGGATGATGGCAGGCGAGGACCCGCATCGGGTCGTGCGTCGCGGCGGACCGGGCGACGAGCACGGGCAGGTTCGCCCCATGGACGACGGCCCGCGAGACGCTGCCGAGCAGAAGCCGTTCGAGCGAGCCGTGGCCCCGCGCCCCGACCACGAGCAGATCGGCCTTCCATTCCGCCGCCGATTCGAGTAGCCCGACCGCGGCGGTCTTGGAACTGCAGATCATCTCGGGGGCGCGGGCGAACCCGCCGGGCAGCAGGCCGCAGGCCTCCTCGAAGAGGGCGGCAGCGGCGCCGTCGACAATCGCCCGCGGCCGGCCCGGTAGCCGCTTTTCCAGTTCCAGCGGCGAAAAGTAGATCGCCACGCCGTCGCGCGCGGGATCGAGGAGCCGGCCCACAAGCCGCACCGCGTCGAGCGACGTTTCGGAGCCATCGACACCGATCAGGATCTTCATCGGACCTCCTCGGGAATTACCGCGGCAGGCAGTGTACGCCCTCCGAGCCGACCCGACCACGGCTCGCGACCCGCACCGCAGTGCCGAACCGCACGCGGCGGCAAGACACGGCGGCGACGGACAGGCCCGCCACACGTTCGGCTCGGGCCCGGCCCCGCCGCCTCGCCGGAACGTCAGACGAGCGGCACCTTGGCACGCTCGCCGGGCACCTCGCGAACAAGCCGCGGCACGACGTAGCCCGGCAGCGACTCGCGCAATTCACGGTGCAGGGCAAGAGCCGCGGCCTCCGGGACGTCGAAGTGGGCGGCACCACGGACGCGGTCGAGCAGGTGCAGATAGTAGGGGACGACGCCAATCTCGACGAGCCGCTCCGCGAGAGCGCGCTGGGCTGCGACGGAGTCGTTGACGCCCGCGAGCAGGAAGGCCTGATTGAGCAGGACCGCGGGCGCTTTGGCGAGCCGGCGGACGGAGCGGGCCACCGCCTCGTCGAGTTCGGCCGCGTGGTTGGCATGAATCACCACGACGCCCGTCAGCCGCGTAGCGCCGAGCGTGTCCACGAGTTCATCCGTGACCCGTGCCGGCAGCACGACCGGAAGCCGGGTGTGGATCCGCAGCCGGCGGAGGTGCGGGATCGCCGCCGCCGCCGCCACGATGTCACGAAACCGCACGTCGTCCACGAGCAGCGGATCACCGCCGGAGAGGATCAGTTCCTCGAGGGACGGGTCGGCGGCGACGGCCGCCAGCGCCGCCGCCACGCCGGCCTGAGTCGCCCCGCTCTCGGCGTAGGGAAACTCGCGCCGGAAACAGTAGCGGCAGTTGACGGCGCATCCGCCCGTGACGAGCACCAGGCCGCGACCTGGATACTTCCGCACCAGGCCGGGCCCGGCGCGGGCGGCCGACTCGGCCACAGGATCGGCCGAGTAGCCCGCGACGTCGATCCGCTCGGCCTGTATTGGCAGAACCTGTCGCAGGAGTGGATCGGCGGGATCACCCCGCTTCATCCGCGCCGCGAAGGCACGGGGAACGAGCAGCGGGAATCCGGCAACCGCCGCCGTGGCTGCGGCGGCCACGTCGGCGCCGAGCCCGAGGAAGGTGCAGAGTTCCGCCGGATCGCGAAAGGCCTCCGCCAATTCCCGCTGCCAGCTGGCGGGCGAACGCCTCGGCACGACTGGGGACGGCGATGGTACGGTGTCCGGCATCGGTGCGCTCGGGTGCTGGAATGGCCCGGAGCCGCGGAGCGGGCCGATTCCCGGGCGACGTTGACAGGCCGCCGGATCGCCGCCACCCTTGTCTGCCTGTCGAGACGCGGGCCGGGCCAGTCCTGCACCCCAGGATAAAGCCCCCGGCAGCGGAGGGAAACGCGCTGCGTTTCGCCGGTCGCCGCCGGCATTCCCGTGTCCGTGACCAGGCGGACGAACCGACGAGGGAGAGAGACGTGCCAGGCTACAACACGAGCGAGTTCAAGAAGGGGTTGAAGGTCCAGATCGACGGCGACCCCTACATCATGATCGAGTGCAACTTCGTCAAGCCCGGCAAGGGGCAGGCGCTGTACAAGTGCAAGCTCCGCAATCTGCTGCGGAACACGGTCCTCGACCGGACCTACAAGAGCGGCGACTCGCTCGATGCGGCCGACATCAACACGATCGACGCGCAGTTCCTCTACAAGCAGGGGGAGCAGTTCGTGTTCATGGACAATGCCAGCTACGAGCAGTACGAACTCTCCAAGGAGCAGGTGGATGACGCCTGGAAGTGGATCAAGGAAGGCACCGTCTGCTCGATGCTGCTCTACAACGGCAATCCGATCTCGATGGAGCCGCCGAACCACATGGTGCTCAAGGTCGAGTACGCCGAGCCCGCCATCCGCGGCAACACGGCGACGAACCTGACGAAGCCGGTCAAGCTCGAGACCGGTGCCGACGTCGTGGTGCCGGCCTTCATCGAGCAGGGGGACATGATCAAGATCGACACGCGAACGGGCGACTACCTGGAGCGCGTGAAGGGCTGAAAATCTTTCGCTCCGGCGCCGCCGTCCCGGCGTCGGCTCCGGCTTACGGTCGCCGGGCGGAGCCCGGCTCCGGCGTCGGGCTCCGCCCGACGCGAGGTGCTGCATGCCTCGGGCTGTTGGCGCTTTCGCGCCGGCGCCCCCGTCCCGGCGTCGGCTCCGGCTTACGGTCCTCATCGACGAGACTTTTGCCGATTCACCGGCGTGCTGGGCGAGGTCAGTCCCACCACCAGCGGCCCTCGGGGAGCGTGGCTGCCGCACCGCGGGCCTTGACGACCTCCGCCTGCTCGTCAGCGAGCAGATTCTCCGAATCGAGCGCCATCCGCGGCTGCACCATCACGCCGCCGCCGATCGGGGTCAAGAGCCGGTTTTGCCGCCACACGGCGTTGATGGCCGGCTCGACCTTTTCCGGAGCGTTGTAGCGTTCGATGGCGAACGTCTTCTCGGTTCGGAGCCCGGCGGCATTCCAGCCGGCCCGACCGTAGGCGTCGTGCTCCTGCATGAACGCAGCCACGACCGCGAGGTCGATGAGATTCCGCAACTGGCCGTAGACGGGGCTTCGCGCCGCGATCTCCGCGTACTTCCGCGTGAAGGTGTCGGTGAACTGCTTGCTCGCGCCGCTGGCCTTGTTGGCATCGAGACGACGGCCGTCCGGCATCACCACCTCATCCGCGCAGGAAAGCTTCACACCCCGGCCCACGAGTTCCATCGCCAGGTTGTCTTCCGAGACGCGGACGCACTTGTAGTCGGGGACGAAATACCAGCGTTGCAGGGCGTTGGCGGCGATCGACCCGGCGGTGGCAAGGTCGATCCACGACTTCATCGCCACCGGGGGCCGCTCCAGCCCGATGCCGATCAGTTTCATGCGGTAGTCGGCCTCGACCATGACGTAAGCGAAATGGGTCTTGGCGGACACACCCTGCACCGTGACGGTCTGATGACCGAGCGAGCGGACGAGCCCGGCCACGATCGCTTCGGGACCGCCCCGCGGGTTCACGCGGCCTGTCTTCCGCAGGAAGTCCTGCATCGCTGCCAGGCCCTCCTTCGTCGGATCGATGGAGCAGCCAAGCAGCCGATCCTGCGGTTGGCCTGGGGAAAAACCCCGCAGCACCGCGGCCAGATCCTCGAGCAGCACCGTGGGGCTGCCGCTGTCGATGCCGATCACGCGGCCGGTGGCGTCGGTGAACCAGGGCTCGGCCGGGCCTGCGAGCACGATTTCTCCTGGACGACCGTCGGCTGCGGGATACACGAAGACGTATTGCACCCGCGTCAGGCCGGCGAGTTTCGTGATCTCGTCGGGAATCGGCTGGCCGGCGGCCGTGGCGGCGAGCAGTTTCGCCTCCAGGCGCGAGAGCGCGACCTTTCGCAGCGCGGCGGCTTTTCTCAGGTCGCCCGGCAGCGGCGCGAGCGCCGCCTGCCGGTGCTCGGCCGCGAGGCCAGGATGACGTGCGATGTTGGCTCGCAAGACGCCCTGGGCGTCCACGAAGATGCCGCCGGCACCGCCGGCGATGCCACCACCGCCGGCGATGCCACCACCGGGCATGCCGCCGCCGGGCATGCCGCCGCCGGGCATGCCACCACCGGGCATGCCTCCACCGGGCATGCCTCCACCGGGCATGCCGCCGCCGGGCATGCCGCCGCCGGGCATGCCCTGGGCCCATGCCTGGCCACCGATGCAAGCACCGAGCACGGCACCGCCGAGCAACCATGCCCGCGCAACCGCAATCGTTCTGGAAAGCGACATGAGGGCAAATTCCCTTGGGTGTCTTACGAAGGAACCGAACTGCATTCGGATCGACGTCGCCAGGCCTCGCGTCAGGCTGTCCGGGGAAGATCGGCCTGAGGCTGTCGGATCATTCCTCATTTTCTCCGGAGCCGCTACAAACCGCCCGCTTAACCGCCCCGTTCGCCGTCGGCCTGCCAACCCGCGATTCGATGGTATGGACCGGTGGAAAGCCTGTCAAAAATCGCCTCGTCAGGCCACACCCGCCGGCCGGCCGCCCCCCCGGCGGGCCGGCTCCTGCTCCCGGCGGCCGCCCAGATCGATGGCGGCCCGCAACGCCCCAGGCCCAAGCAGTTCGACGATCGCCATCCGCAGTTCACCCGACCATGCCACCCGATCGCGGTCGGCCTCCATGAGCACGCGGCTGCCGTCGGCCATCTCGATGACCATCCGCAGCGGCACCCGGCCCGGATGCCGGCGAACGATCTCCGCCAGCCGGTCGAGCGTGGCCTCGTCATGAACCCCCTCCGTGATCTTCACGGTGACGCTCCGTGCCGCCAGGCCGAAGAGGATCCGTCCCCCCGCCACGGAGAAGTCGGCGATCGAGGCATTGACGTCGGGCGGCGCCACCTCGATGCCCATTCGGCGGCAGTCCTCGACGTGCTCGACGAGGGCGTCCTTCTTCTTGAAGTTGCGGCCCGTG
>JBKDUV010000388.1:0-10588 GCA_046339335.1 Planctomycetia bacterium
GGCAGCGGCCGCGTTTACGTGAACGGCGGGACGATCGACGGCGCCGTCGCCCACAACGTGGAGCTACAAAACGCACTCGCGGCATTCAACGCCGTGGCGATCTCGAGCGCCGGCGGCCAGGGACTCCTGGCCGTGGCGGCCGCCGGCGAGACGACCACGCTCCAGGTCAACGGTTCGACGGTTACGTCGGCCGCGGGCATCGACGGCATCCGTCTCCAGGCCAGCGGCGGCGGGCAGGTCAACGCGACGGTCCTCACCAACCAGATCAACGTCGTGGCCAATTCACTCAACGCCATCGTCTTCGATCCCGGCAGCGTGCTCTCCCTCAACGCCACCGGCAACCTGGGGAGCGGTGGTGCGGCCCCCGGCGTCGGCGGGTTCGTGCTCAACAACCTGGGTGGAACGCTGCTCATCGACCAGGCGAGCGTCGCCGACCTGACCACGCAGAACAACGGCGTCACGGTCTCGATTCCCGCCCTGCCAGTGACCTTCAACGGGACGACGCCCCCCGTGCCGCCGCCGACGCCCTGACCAGGCGACGGATGGCGGCCCGCAGCGCTGCGGCCGTTGCCGTCACCGGTGTTACACTCGCCGCCGACAGCGCATCGCGGGTCGGCTGATGCCGCCGGTTCTCCGGAGACCATCCATGTATCAGCAGCTCGTGCCCGTGTCCAAGGAAAAGCATGCCCGCAAGCGGGTCAAGCAGATCGACTCCTTCGCGTTCGCCTCCCGCTTCCAGCTCGCCTCGGTGATGGCCCACGAGTTCGCGCGGGCGGCGGCGATCTATCCGATCGTGTTCATCGACGACAAGGCGCGACAGGGACTGACGCCGGTGGCCCTGATGGGGCTCGAGGAAGGCGAAAACCTGTACGTGGACGCCGCCGGCCGCTGGCACGCCTCCTACGTGCCGGCTGTGATCCGTCGGTATCCATTTGCCCTCGCCGCCACCGGCAAGGCCGACCAGTTCACCGTCTGCATCGACGAGGGGAGCCCGCTCGTGACCGACAGCGACGGCAACGCCCTGTTCGACGACGGGGGCCAGCCGACGGCCGTCATCGAGAACGTCAAGAAATACCTGGGCGAGCTCCAGCAGATGGACACGCTCACCCGGGAGTTCTGCCGCTTCATCCGCGAGCACGATCTGTTCACGCCGCTCAAGCTGCAGGTCCGCCAAGGCGGAACGGTCCGCACGCTCGCCGGCAGCATGGTGATCAACGAGGAGCGTCTTGGAAAGGTGTCGGACGAGGTCTTCCTGGAGATGCGCCGCCGCGGCTACGTGCCCGTGGTCTACGCGCACCTCGTCTCGCTCGGCCAGATCGAGCGGCTGATGATGCTCAAGGACGAGCGGACGACCGGCGTCAAGGGTGCCGCTCCCGGGGCTGACGAGTAGCGGCGGAGTGGCCGCCGCCCATCGCTGGGTGGACGCGACGTCACGCCGGTGCCGGTCACTGGCCCAACACGACCTGTCCCTGCCGGCCTACCGCAGCGCCGCCTTGACGGGAACGCTGAACGCAGACGTCGAACCGGGATTGAAGACCATGGTCGTCGCCGTGACCGTGATCCATTCGTCGACCTCGACCGCCGCGGTGATCGTGTTGTTGAACTGCAACAATCCGTTGGCGGTCGCCGTGACGGTAAACCGTCCGATGTGCCGCCGCCCCTGCGGATTGCTGCCACCAGCCAGCGAGCCGGACGGACTCGAGTATACGTCGATCATATATTGCTGGTTCGTGGTGGCCCCGGTGAACGATCCCGCGAGGACGAGTTGCTTTGCCCCGCCGGTTGCGGTCCGCATCCCGGCGGATGCCAACGAAATCGTGCCGGGGGCGGCAGAGTTGGCCCCGTCGCGCACCAACGCCCCCGCCATGTTGCCCAGCATCGCATTGCCCTGGACGGCGACCCGCTCCGCGCCCGGCATCACGCGAACGCCCCATCCGTCATTGGCCCGGATGGTGTTGCCCACACCGGTCACGCCCGCCTGTGTCACAATCTGCCCGATTCGCACGTCCCGCGCCTCCGCCCCAACCTCGACGCCATGACTGCCGTTGAGGACGAAAACGTTGCCCATCACACGCACGTTGGTCACACTCCCACCCACCACGAGTCCGTTGCTCCCATTGCGACGGATCTGGTTGCCTGCCGCAGCGGTCAGGCCGCCGACGGTGTTTCCGGCACCGCCGATGATCTCGACACCGTTCTGGCGATTGTTCATCACGACGTTGCCGTTCGAGATCACCGCATCTCTGGCCCGGAGAAGCGAGATGCCGCTCCCGACATTGCCCCGGGAAGCATCCACGTCACCCGCAGGATTCGTGCCCACGAAGTTTCCTTGAATGACATGGCCGGTTCCTTCGGGGGTCGTGCCATTCGGCTCGACGCGGATGCCATGCCCCGCGTTGGATGTGACCTCGTTCCCGCTCGCTGCGGTCACGCCGCCGATCGTCGTCCGGCTACCGCCACTGACGAGCACGCCGTTGGCGCCATTCCCCCTGATCGACGATCCGAGTACGCGGTTGCCGGCGTCCGGAGTCGTGGCCTGTGCATTCGTGATGCTCACGCCGTTTCGCCCGTTTCGCGAAATCACGTTCCCCGAGCCGACGGTGTTCCCCAACGCCGCCGTGATCGCCACGCCGTCAAGCAGATTGCCCGCACTCGAGCCATTGCCGAGTTCGCCACCAATGGTATTGCCCCCCATCGACACTCCGGCCACGCCGCTACCGATGCTGATACCGTGGCCCTTGTTCGCACCAACCCAATTCCCGCCATTGATGTCAATCCTCTGGCTCTTGCCGGAGATCGTGACCCCATCGCCGCCGTTGCCGGCCAGCGCTTCGGAATCGAACTCGTAGGCGGGCTGGATGCCGATCCGATTGCCCTGGATCTGCACGTTGCTCGCATTCGCCACGACGACACCGGCCCCGACCTGGCCGGTGATCACGTTCGCCGAACGCCCGTCAAGGCCACCGAGCACGGCAAATGCGGAGGATGACACGTCGATGCCGGTCCCGTTGCGGGTGATCAAGTTGTTGCGAACCACATTGGCCGCCCCGAGGGTCCCGGCCATCGCGCTGCTGATCCGCACGCCGGCCCCGGAATTGCCGGCGATGACGTTGCTCCGCGTCGGATAGAGGTCGGCCTGCACCGCGTTTTCGCTGCCGATCTGGTTTCTCGTGGCGTTCACGATCCGAATACCGTCGCCATTGGCACGGGCGGCCGTCTTCCCCGTGTCATCTCCGACGATGCTGCCAAACACGCGTGTTCCCGCAGCCCCGTTGCGGATCACGATGCCCGCCGTGGTGTTGCCAGCGAACCGATTGACCCGCTCGGAATCGACCACTTCCTCGCCGATCGTGTTGTTGATGGCCGAAGTGCAACGCACGTCGAGCCCGATCATGTTGCCCGCCACCGTACCGTCCGCCCTCAGGCCGGCATGCAGGTCGACGACGGTATTGCTTCCGCTGGCGAGCACGACGCCCGATCCGGCCGTGAAGCCATAGACAGCCAGTTTCTCGATCCGGCTGCCGGCGGAGCCGGGCGTCGCCGCCCGAACACCGGCCACGGCCGGCGTGGACGCGGCGAACGAAAGGCCCTGCGACAACTTCGAGTTGCCGGCGATGCCGAGCCGCGTCGCGGTGGCGGCCTCTTCGAGGCGGCCACCGTCGAACCAGACGGGCCGTGCGAACGCGGGCAAGGCGGCGGTGGGAGCCACCTCCTCGACCGTGTAGCCAAACTCGTCGAACACCATCGCCTGCGCCTGCGGCACGCGGGTGTTGGCGGCGTTCACGTACGAGGCCGTGTTGTCGTTCGCATGCCGGATCATGTCGCGGAGCGTGCCCCGGAAAGGGGCATTCGCCTCGGGATTGTCACTGTTCGACGTCGTGACGTATTCGACGTACCCGACATTCGTACCGCCCTGCGTACCCGCCGCGATCGAAAGCGTGCGGTAACTGAGTCCGCTGACCACGCGAATGCGAGAGTTCGTCGCCGCGCTCGAAAGGTTCACGGAATCGCCGACGATCTCCACACCTAGGGCCGTTCCGGAGTAGGGATTCCGCACTATTCCCGTCTCGAACTCGTCGGCATCGACGTAGGTAACGGCCCCGATGTTCCGCAGGGCCACGTTCGCGAAGTCGTTGCGGACGCTTGCCAGATTGATGACGCCCGTGGACTCGTTGCGGGCGACCAGCTCGTTGCCGACCATGAAGCCCTTGGACTGGTTGATGCCCGTCTTTGCCTGTAGCGTCACGCGGTCCTCGGCGTAGAGATTCGCCGCGAGGGTCACGGACCCGGCGACAGACGCGATCGTGATGCTGCCGGCCGATGACGACAGTTGGCTCTCGATCATTTGGCTGCCGAAGCTCTTCAGCGAAACGTCGCCGCTCACGTTAAACACCTGCGGCACGGATACCGTGCCGTTGACGCTCTCCAGCGACACGCCGCCCTTCTGGACGCTGATCAGGCCGTTGGGGGCCACGGCCGCGATGGAGCCATTCACCGTTTTGATTGACACATTGCCGGGACCGAAATCACCCGTCGAATTCACGGCATTGAGCAGCATCACGCCTGAAAACGACGCGATACCGATATCGCCTGCCGCAGCGAGCTGCTGGACGGTCACCGCCCCGCGGGCCGCCTTGATGGCGATGTCGCCTTGGAACGAATTGACGAAAAGCGTGCGTGCCGCAAGGTTGGCGTTGCCGGTGTCGCTCGCGATCGACACGTTCCCCTGTTCCGCGCGGATCGTGTTGAGAAGCGTGACGCCCGTGCCGGCGGCCACGCTGATGTTCTGCCCCGCGCGGATGTCCTGGAGCGTGATATTGGCGACGGCCCGGGCGATGGCTCCGCTGCCGGCCCCGGTGATGGTGACCGTCGGCTGCTCGCCCGCGCCGTACCCGCTTCCCGCGCCCACGATGACGATGCCGACGATCGCCCCGTTCGTCACCGTGCCATCGTCCGCCACGACCGTCCCGATCACGGCCTGTGCCGTCGCGGCCACGCCACCACCGGCTGGAGCCGCGATCGTGACCACGGTCGCCGAGTCATAGCCCGACCCGGCGTCGATGACATCGATCACGGCCAGTCCGCTGTTGCCCAGGGCCGGCGCCGCAACAGCCGTGGCCGAGGCATCAATCGCGCCGGGGGGCGAGACGGCGTTGCGGGCGAACGTGACCAGCGGCTGCTCGCCGGCTCCGTACCCGCTGCCGGGGCTCGTCAGGCGAATGGCGGTGATCACCCCATCCACGCCGTTCACCCGGGCGATGACCGGGACCGCACGTGCCGCCTGGCCGACACCGGAACTCGGAGCCGCGATCGTCACCGTCGCGGCCGTGGTGTAACCAGACCCGCCGTTGACAACCCGCACGAAGCCGACGCCGCCGCCGACCTGGGCGACGGCACCCTTGGCGGATATTAAAACGGAGCCGTCTTGGGCGTCGACATTCGCCCCCAGGTTGATCCCGCCGGTCGTGCTCTTGAGTTCGATCGTGCCGGTATTGGACACAATGTCGTTGTTCAGCACGAGCGTGTTCATGCTGTTCAACAAGACGCCGCCGCCGGCGTGCAGAGTCGGCGGGCTCATGATCGAGCCGTTTCTGGCCCGGAGCGTGATGTTGCCAACCGCCGCGTGCAACTGCGCTCCCGCGGCCGTGAAGTCCAGATCACGGCTTCGCGAGGCGATCACGACGTCTCCGGCGTCGGAGTCGACGACGCCGGCGAGGGTGACGACACCCATTCCGGAAATCTTGACGTTGCCCGCGGCCAGGATCGTGTGGACGTCAACGCCGCCGACAGCAGTCGTCACCGTGACGCCGCCCGTCGTTGAGCCAACCACACCCTCCATCACCACACTGGTTCGACCAGTGATCGTCACCGCGTCGTCCGCGGTCACGTTCTGCACCGCAACCATGCCCGCCGTGCTCGTCAGGGTCACGCCGCCAGCCTCCGCACCGGCTACGAACGTGTCCGCGTTGAGCGCAAGGTGGCCGGCCGAGCTCGCCACAACCAAGTCGCCCGTCTTCGCGGTCAGGCGGTTGAGCAGCGTCACGTCGCCACCAGCGGTGATCTCCACGCCGGAACCGCCGGCCACATTCCGATCACCGGCGACAATCACCGCACGAGCCGTTCCGCCGGTGCCGCCGACCGCACCAGGAACGATTGACACTGTCGGCGACTCGTTCACCGCGTAGCCCACGCCAGGGTCAACCACCGTGATCCCGAGGATCACGCCGGACACGCCGCCAACGGTCCCCAGCACTAGCCGCCCGGTCGCCGCACGGCCGCCGACGGCCGCGGGCGCCGCGATCGTCACCGTCGCAGACGCGTCGTAGCCCGAGCCACCCGTCAGCACCTCGATGTACGACACGCCGCGGCCGCTCTGTGTCACCGCACCTTGAGCCACAAGCTCCACCGCACCGGCTACCGCATTCAGGTTCCCGCCAATGTCGATCCCGCCGGACACGCTCTCCACGCTGATCGTGCCCGTCGCGCTGGTCACCTCGTTGCGCAGGCCGATCGTCGTCAGGCCGCGGATCGTCACGTCGCCGTCGGCCTGCAGCACAGGCGGCGTCAGCACCGTCCCGTTGAGGGCCGTCAGCGTCGCGCTCCCCGCGTCCACCGCGATCCGCGCTCCCGCCGCCGTCAGATCCAGATTCCGCTTCAGGCTCGTCACCTCGACGACGCCGGTGTCGCTCTCCAGTACGCCGAGCAGCGTCACCTGCTCCGCGATCGAAAGCGTGATGTCCAGTTCCGCGTAGATGTCGTTCGCCACCAACTCGCCCGCAGCGCTTGTCACCGTCACGCTGCCGGTCGCCGCATCGACCCGTTCCAAAAGCTCCACGTCGTGTCCGGCCGTCACCGTGACCGAGTCGCCAGCCACGACCCGCGCGACGGTCGCCTTGCCGTCACCGGCCGTCAGCACCGCATCGTTCCCGGCGTCGACGCTCCCTTCGACGGTCACGCCCTTGGCCCCGAACAGCGTCACGTTCTCGACCGCGGACACCCGCTGCACGACCACAGATCCCGCGCTGCCGGCGAGCGACACGCTGCCGCCGAGCGCACGGGCCAGGAAACCGTCGTTGCCAAGGCGGAGATCGCCGCTTCGGCTCGTCACCTCCACGTCGCCCGACGTGGCGGTTACGGTATTCAGCAGCGTAATGGCGTTGCCCGCCGTGATCTCGATTCCGGTTCCACCCGTCAGATTCCGCCCGCCCGTCGCCACCACGGCGCGGCCGCTGCCGCCCGTGCCCGTGCCTCCACCGGGAGCGATGGTCACGACCGGTGCCTCGCCGACGGCGTAGCCCGCCCCCGGATCGATGACCGTGATCCCGACGATCACCCCTGAAACACCCCCCACGGTGTCGAGGACCAGCCGGGCCGTCGCCGCCCTGCCGCCGGCGGCAACAGGCGGGGCGATCGTCACGGTCGCCGCGGCGGTATAGCCAGAGCCGCCCGTCAGAACTTCGACGAAGGCGATGCCGCGGTCCAACTGGGTCACGGCGCCGGCAGCGACGAGTTCCAGCACCCCGGCGACGGCGTTGACGTTGCCGCTGATGCCGATGCCGCCGGAGACGCTCTCGACCGTGATCGCCCCGGCATTCGACGTCACTTCGTTGCGCAGCTCGACAGCCCCAAGGGCACGGATCGAGATCTCACCATCGGCGTGCAGCACCGGCGGCGTCAGTACCGAACCGTTGAGGGCCGTCAGCGTGGCGCTGCCTGCATCGACCGCGATCCGGGCACCCGCCGGCGTCAGGTCGAGATCCCGCTTCCAGCTCTTGACCTCGATGTCGCCGAGATCGCTCTCCAGCACCCCGAACAACGTCACCTGTTCGGCGACGTCGATCGTGATGTCGGTCCCGGCGTACACGGCGTTCACCATCGCCGCACCTACGTCGGCCTTCAGGCTGACGCTGCCGACCACGGCGTTGAGGACCGCGGACGCAACAGCCATCTCGATGTCGCCGCTGACACTGGTCACGACGATGTCCCCGGTCGTCGCCGTGACGGCATTGGCGAGCGAGATGTCGTCACCGGCGTCGATGGTCACATTGCTGCCGGCACTGAGATTCCGACGGTTGGTCGGCCCAAAGGCCCTGGCCAGGGCGCCGTTGATGCCGGTGATCGTCACCTCCGGCAGCTCGCCCCGTGCGTAGCCCGCGCCGGGCTCGGTGATGAATACCGACTCGACGAAGTATTCGGTCACCGACCGCTGGCCGATGACCGCCTGGGCCCTTGCGGCCACTCCCCCGCCGGTCGGTGCCGCGATCGTCACCGTCACCGTCGGGGGGACGGTACCGGTGAATGTCCCGCCGTTGATGACCTCGATGCGTTCGACGCCGGCGCGGTCGTCCTGGAGGATGAACGTCTGGGCCTCGAGGTCAATCGCCGCACCGGACACGACGTTCGCCCCGAGGAACAGTCCACCGGCGAGGCTCTTGAGCGTGACATCGCCAGTGGTCGATACGACCTCCCCCGACACTGCCCCGGACTTCAGGCTGGTAATCCGGACATTCCCGGCAGCACTGACATCGCGAACGTCGACTACCCCAGCGAGTGCCGTGATGCCGATACCCGCCTTCTCGGACACGACCGATCCGAGTACCGTTACTCCATCGAGCCCGCTGATCGCTACTGCCTTCGATGCGGCCGCTTGGCGCAATACGACCGACCCGCGATTCGCATCGACGTTGATTGCACCCTCCGCCGCGCTCAGCAGGAGCGAGGCAGCTGACAACTCGATGTCTCCCGCCTTCGATTCCACCGCGATGTCACCCGCCTGGGAGTGAATCTTGGTGACCAACACCACGTCCTCGCTGCCACTGAGGCGAATGTCATCCTGTGCTGCCAGCATGGCCGCATTCACCGGTCCGAAAGCACGAGCCGTAGCGCCATTGATGCCCGTGATCGTCACGCTGGGCGACTCGCCGACCGCATAGCCTTGGCCGGCGTCGATGATCGCGATCGACCCGATGAAATACTCGTCCTGGTCCAAGAGCGTTCCGTTGGACCGCCGCTCGATCACGGCCACGGCGGAGGCGGCTCTGCCGCCGTTGCGCGGGGACGCCACCGTCACCGTGACTTGCGGCGCCGTCCCTTGAACGACTTCACCGGGGGAGAGCAACTGGATCCTGCTCACCCCGCTCATGATCTGCTGCTTCAGTTGCGTGTGCGCTGCGATGGTGATCGAGCCGCCCGCCGCCGCTACATTCGCTCCCAATTGCACGAGGCCCGACGTGCTCTGCAGAAGGACGTCGCCTTTCGTCGCGGCGATCTCGTTCGAGAGTTCCAGCAAGCCGAAGCTGGAGACGGTCACGTCCTGCGTCGCATTGATCACGTAGGGACTGACGATCGAGCCATTTTCGCTCCGCAGTTGCACGCTGCCGTCTCGCGTGGCGATCACCGCCTGCGCCTGCAGCGCAGTCGCGTTGTTATCGACCAGATAGTTGTCGCCGAAGTTCAAGCCCTGCATGAAGTTGAGGTCACCATCCGTCGTCTTGATGACGATGTCGCCCGCCGTGGTGACATTCACCGAGTCCGTCACGGAGACGCCGCGGAATGCCGTGATCTCGACGTCGTTCCCCGCAGCGACCGACACGAGAGAGACCTTGCCACGAGCAGACTCGACGGACGTGGTCTTCGCCGACGTCACCGACTGCACCGCGAGGTCTCCGATGCTGTTGCTCACCGCCACGTTGCCAGCGGACGAACGGACGCTGCTGACCAGCGTGATGGCCTGCCCGGCCTGCACGGAAACGTCGTCCCGTGCGTCGATCGACGACGTCACGATGTCGGTCGCAAAGACGGCCGTGGCTCCTTCGCCGTCTCCCTGGATCGAGACGTTGACCCGACTGTCGGAAGGGTAGCCCCAGCCCGGATCGAGGAGAACGATGTCCGATATGTATCCGCCCGCCGTAGGGTTGGTGGCGATGAAGGGTGTGATCACCGCCCGAGCGAGGGCTGCCTGGCCGGCCCCCGGCGGCGGGTCAACCACGACAAGGGCGTACGTGTAGTCGCGGCCGCCGGTCAGCAGGAACAGCCTGTCACGCGACACGCTGCCACCACGCTGCACGATCTGACCCGCAGCCGATACCGCCACACCACCGGCCGGAGCGAGCAGCGTCGCCCCGACATCGACTCCGCCTCCCCGGCTGTCCACCGCGATGTTGCCATTCGCGGTGCGCACCAGCCCGCCCAGTTCGATCGTCTGGGATGCCGTGAGCGTGACATCGGATTTTGAAAAGATGTCCGAGAGACTCAACGTGCCGGCCGTGACATCGACCGTCACCTTGCCCGCCTCCGCGCGAAGCTCGTTCGTGATGTCAACGGCCGTGCCGGCATTGATTTTCAGATCGCCACCGGCTTGCATGGAAGAGAGCGTCGAGCCCGCGAACGCCGTCGCGAACGCCCCGGTCGCCGCCGGGCTTGTCTTTGTCGCCGGATTGCCCTCGATCGACACCGCCACCTGCTCGTTCGGCGCGTAGCCGTAGCCCGGATCGATGATCGACAACGACGTGATCGCGCCAGCGGTGATCGTCGCCCGTGCGAGTGCGGCCCGACCGCCGCCGGCCGCCGGCGGCGCGATGGTCACGAT
>JBKDUV010000389.1:0-5490 GCA_046339335.1 Planctomycetia bacterium
ATCTTGCCACCGCAAGGGGCCTCCTCCGGTTCCACACCTCGACGACCGACTGCCTCTATCACACAGGGCTGACGACCCTCGACGCCGCAGGAGCCCAAAAGCTCACGGCATTCCCGGGCCGACAGCTGGCACTCCCCGGATTGATCGCGCTCGACCCGGCTACCGCACAGGTGCTTGTCGGCTTGCAGGCCACCTGCCGCAACTGGCCACGCTCGACGCCGCCACGGCCCGCGTCCTGGCGCGATTCCCAGGCCCGCAACTCAGCCTCGCCAACCTGACCAGTCTCACGGCCGACACGGCCGCAGCGCTCGCGGCGTTTCCGGGTGAATCGCTGCACATCGGCGTCGGGGCACTCGATGCCGACGCCGCCCAGGCGCTCGCCGCCTCGCGGGCGCGACATCTGCAACTCTCCGGCCTCTCCGTGATCGACGACGAGACCGCGGCCGTGCTGGCGGCAGCGACGAAGTGGGACGGAAGATTGTTGCATGTCTCCGCGTTGACCGTCCGCTCGGCCCGTGCGCTCGCCGGGGCCAACGGAAACACGCTCAACCTGTCCGGCCTGCGCAGGCTCGACCGCGACGTCGCCGACGCTCTCGCGGGCTTCGCCGGCACCACACTGGCCGTTCGCGGCCTGACCGCGCTCGATGCACCGACGGCCGACGCCCTCGTCGCGATTCCTTCATGGGATGGCCGACTCCCCTGCTTGACGGCCTTTTCGGCTCCGGACTCCGTCGCCGTGGCCAAAGCCCTCGCCACGCGCAAGGGCCAGCTCGCTCTCCCCAACCTCCGGAAAATCTCCCCCAAGACGCTCACCGCACTGCTCGAGAAGCAAGACGTCGAGATCCCGCTCATCGAGACGCTGGAACTGATCCCCGAGCCCGACGGCAGCACGACCGAGGACTTCGTGATTCCCGAGGACTTCGCCGAGCGGCAGAAAAGGCGACGGTGACGTCGGCCGTCCCATGCCTCCGGCCCGCTCAATCGGCCGCGAGATTCTTGAGGATCTTGCGGGCCAACGGTTCCTTGACTTCGGAATGGCGCGGCACGGCCTCCACGGCGCCTGTCTTCGGGTTCAGCCACAGTGAGTGGGCACTGCCCTCTCTCTTCAGATAGCAGCCGGCGATCCGCAAACGGCGCTCGAGATCCCGCCGCTTCATTCGACGGTTACCGTCGCTTGGATGGCATCGGTGGGCAAGCCACGAAGCATGTCCTCGCGGCGATCGGCGAGGATCAATTCAATCGCCGATTTGAGGCTCTCCTTGGCCTGTTCGATGGTTTCTCCCTGTCCATTCGCACCAGCAATCTCGGGGCACATCGCCCAGTAGCCACCTTCCGGTGCTGCTTCGATGATGGCGGTGAACTCGGCTTTCACGATGTCCCTCTTCCGGCTGTCTGGCGTGCGGCCGCTCCGACCACGAACACGAAACAGTATGCCCGTTACGGTGCCCGGTGTCGAACATCCGCTTGTTCCACTGGCCAGGACGACTCACATGTGTAAGCCGGCTGCCGCGGACGTCCCTGGCAAACCACCATGACCGCGTCGTGGGCGAAACCGACGACTTCTGGAAGGCCTTCGTCAAGGCCGGACGGGATGCCCCGGCGCGGGGCAATCTCCTGCCCGAATCGTGAGACGAGCCTTGCTAGCCGGGCTCCGCCCGGCAACCGTAAGCCGGAGCAGACGCTGTGTCGGCTGCGACGGCGCGACATCATGTGCGGCAGGCTCGGGACGCCTACAATCCAATGAAAACATGTAGCTTCAGGAGGCTCCGGATGGCAGACACACCGCTTCCCACGACGCTGGCCAAACTCCGCGCCAGCGGCTGGCGGAGCCGCACCGTCAAGGAAGAGGTGCGGGAAAACTTCCTGCGGATGCTCCGCGACGGCAGCGAACTCTTTCCCGCGATCGTCGGCTACGACGACACGGTGATCCCCACCATTAACGTCGCCCTGCTGGCGGGGCACGACATGCTGTTTCTCGGCGAGAAGGGGCAGGCCAAGAGCCGGCTGATGCGGCTGCTGGTGCGGTTTCTGGACGAGCACCTTCCCTACCTCGACGACCCCGCCATCCCGCTCCACGACGATCCCTATGCCCCGATCACGGCGGCCGGCCGCCGGCTGGTGTCCGACCGCGATCCCGAGGACGTGCCGATCGCCTGGTGGCCCCGGGCCGAGCGGTACGCCGAGCGTCTGGCGCCCGGCACCAAGTTCGCCGACATCATCGGCGAGATCGATCCCGCCAAGCTGGCAGCTGGCACGAGCATGGCGAGCGAGGAGGCCCTCCATCTCGGCCTCATTCCCCGGATGCATCGCGGCATCTTCGCGATGAACGAACTCCCCGAACTCGACGAACTCGTGCAGGTGGGGATGTTCAACATCCTCGAGGAGCGGGACGTGCAGATTCGCGGGTATCCGGTGAAGTTCGACCTCGACGTCATGCTCCTGTTCTCGGCGAACCCCTCCACCTACAACCGCTCCGGAAAGGTGATCCCGCAGCTCAAGGACCGGATCGGGTCCGTGATCCACACCCACTATCCCGGCGACCGTGAGCTCGGAATCCGCGTCGCCGAACAGGAGGCGGGGGTCGACCTGGGGGGGGAATGGCCGGTCGTCGTGCCCCACTTCATGAAGCAGGTGCTGGAGCAGATCACGATCGCTGCCCGCCGGAGCAAGTTCATCGACCAGCAGTCGGGCGTCAGCGCCCGGTTCTCGATCGCCAACTACGAGACGATGGTCGCCAGTGCCCGACAGCGGGGCGTCCGGCTCGGCGAACGGCCGGCCGTGCCCCGGATCAGCGACCTCGGCCACATCTACGCATCGAGCCTCGGCAAGCTGGAGCTCGACCTCATGGGGAGCCACCAGATGACGGAGCGGCAGGTGCTCGATGCGGTCGTCGCCGATGCGATCGGCACGGTGTTCGAGGAATACGTCGAGGCCCACGGGCTCGAGGAGATCACGACGTCGTTCGGCCGCGGCGTCAGGATCGAGGTCGGCGACACGGTGCCGTCGGCGGACTACGAGCGGCTCCTCGAGGACGTGCCGGCGGTATGGGAGAAGGCGTTCGAGGTCAACGCGGCCCGCGATCCAGCAGTCCGCGCGAGCTGCATCGAGTTCGTGCTCGCCGGCCTGTATGCCACCGAGCGGATCTCGCGGATCCAGTCCCACGGCCGCACGACCTACGACACCGGCGGCCTGCGCTGAGACGCAACCCCTGGAGCCGCGCACATGACCCGCATGATGCAACAAGAGGGTACGGGAGGGGTTGCCCATGCCCCGGGAGCCGGCGTTGCTGACAAGCGGAGCCATGGATGGCGAAGCGCAGGCAGCATCGAGAGAGCGGAGGCCTGGAAGGCCGAAGCGAACGTCCGGCGACGGGGCGTGGGCAACCCCGACCAGCGAAACGCCTGACGATCATGTGAAATCTGCAGACGAGGTCATCCCATGCCCACCCGTGACACGCTCGGCGGCGTCCTCCATACCTACCAGAAGTACGACCCGGCCCGCATTCCACCCCCGCGTCCCCCGGCGACCGACCTCGTGTCGGACGCGATGGAGCGGCTCCTCGAGTTCGGCGATCTCGACGACCCGGAGGCGCTCGGCCTGACGGAGGAACAGCTCGCCGAGGCGGTGGAGATCACGCCCGAGCAGCTGGCGATGCTCGGCCCATCGCTCGACTCGCTCAAGCGCCGGCTGGAGGAGGCGCGACGACGGATCCTCGAGCGATACGAGACCACCACGGTCCGCAAGCGGGCCCGCGCCGCCTTCCACGAGGCGGCCCGCGAGGCCCGGCCACCGGCGCGTCATGCCGAGGCGTTCGCCCGCGCGGTCCGTGAGGAGCAGTTGCGCCGGCTGGAGCGGCTCTGGTACGCCCAGGAGGACGAACAGGGCCGGTTCGCCGCCCGGCTCACCGGCCTCATCGACCTCCTCGGCGAGGTCTACCAGATCGACGAGCTGGCGGCGAAGTGGCAGTTCACGGGACGGGAGAAGCTCTCGGTCGAGGAGGCGCTGGAGGTCAAGGCCCGGCTGGAGGAGATCGAGTCGCTCTTGCGCCAGCTCGAGGAGGCGCGGCGGAACGCGAAGGTGTTCCTCATCGACATGGACGCCCTCGGCCGCCACGTCGAGGAGGGTGATCTCGACGATCTCGGCCGCGTGCGCGAGCAGGTTCGGGAGATGCTCGCCGATCTCGCAGCCCGCCAGGGACTGGAGCGGACCCCCCGCGGCTACGCGCTGACGCCCCAGGCCCTACGGACGTTCCAGGGCAAGCTCCTCGAGCGGATCTTCTCCGACCTTCAACCGGGGCGGACCGGCCGCCATCGGGCCGACGTGACCGGTGACGGGTCCGTCGAACTCGTGCCGACGCGGCCCTACGAGTTCGGCGACTCGGTCGCCCACATGGACATCCCCGGCACCCTCGTCAACGCCCTGCTGCGGCGGGCTGCCGGAGGCGAGTCAGCCGGCCCCCTGCGGCTCGACCCGCGTGACATCGAGGTCCACCGGACCCGCAACACGCCGAAGTGCGCCACCTCGGTCGTGCTCGACATGAGCGGATCGATGCGCTACGGCAACCTGCACGTCAGCGTGAAGAAGATGGCGCTGGCGCTGCAGGGGCTCGTCAACCGCGAGTTTCCCGGCGACTTCCTCCAGTTCATCGAGATGTCCTCCTTCGCCGTGCCGCGGCCTGCCGGGGAGATCGTCAAGTTGATGCCGAAGCCGGTGACGGTGTTCGACTCCGTCGTCCGGCTGCGGGCCGACATGGCCGACCCGCGGATCTCAGCGGCCGACGTGCCGCCGCACTTCACCAACATCCAGCACGCCCTGCAGCTCTCCCGGCAGCACCTGGCCCGTCAGGACACGCCCAACCGCCAGGTGATCCTGATCACCGACGGCCTGCCCACGGCCCACTTCGAGGGGAGCCACCTGTACCTGCTCTATCCCCCGCATGCGCGGACGGAGGAGGCGACGCTGCGCGAGGCCCGGGCCTGCCGGCGCGAGGGGATCCGCGTCACCATCTTCCTCCTCTCGGGCTGGTCCCAGACCCGGGAGGACATCCGCTTCGCCTACCGGATGGCGGAGGCGGCCGGGGGCCGGGTGTTCTTCGCCGCCGGCCGCGATCTCGACCGGTTCGTCGTCTGGGACTACGTCTCCCGGCGCCGTTCGATCATCGGCTGAGCGGCGGCGCCCGACGTTCCCGCCACAGCATCCATGCCGCGCCGGCCGCGGCCAGCGCGGCGCCGCTGGCCCGTGTCCACAGCGGCACGATCCGCTCCTGCTGCACCAGCTCACGGTCGCGGGCCTGCTCGGCGAGATCGACGGGCGGAAGGCCCGCCGCCCGCCGCGCCCGCTCGTCCGCCAACGCCTGCCGGCCGAGGTAGCGGCCCTCGACCTGCCGTTGGCGGACGACGAACTTGGGCGCGATCAGACCGATCGCGACCAGCGCCGTCAGCGTGAAGACGAGCGCCCAGAACCACGGACTGTCGGTCAGCGGTCCGCGGT
>JBKDUV010000390.1:0-5765 GCA_046339335.1 Planctomycetia bacterium
GCGTGGCCCGAGCCGACGTGACGCTCGGGAAAATCTTTACCGACAACATGATGTTTCAGCGCGATCAGCCGATTCGCGTCTGGGGCAAGGCGGCGCCTGGAGAGATGGTGACGGTGGAACTGGCGGGCGACGCCGCGGAAACGCAGGCGGACGAGAACGGCGGGTGGCTCGTCGAACTGCCCCCGCGCGCCGCGGGCGTCGACCTCCGACTGGTGGTCACGGCGGCCAACAAGATCCTGCTCAAGAATATCGTCATGGGCGATGTCTGGCTCTGCTCGGGCCAGTCGAATATGGAGTGGAGCCTCGTTAGCTGCGACGGAGCGGAGGACGCCAAGGCGGCCGCTCTACCGCTCATCAGACGGGTCAAATTCGGGCATTGCGGCGCCGCGACCGGCGCGGAGGAGGTGCCGGTCGTCGGTGCGTGGCAGGTGTGCAGCCCGAAGACTGCAGGTGGATTTACCGCCGCCGGCTTCTACTTTGCCCGCGAGATTCACGCCAAGACCGGCGTGCCGATCGGCCTCATCGACGACAATTGGGGGGGCACGCCGATCGAGTCCTGGATTGCGCCCGAGGGGATCGATGCGGTGCCGGAAGCCGCACAGTCGTCCAACGAGAACGTCAAGCGGCATCAGGCGGTCGATGCCTCGCCGGCGCAGAAGAAGCGGACGTGGTCGAACATCTCCAACGGCATGATCCATCCGATCGTGCGGTTTCCGATCAAGGGCGCGATCTGGTACCAGGGGGAGTCCAACGGCCGCGAGGGCGAGTCGTACTTCTTCAAGATGCAGGCCTTGCTGGCGGGCTGGCGGAAGCTCTGGAAGCAACCTGATATGCCGGTCTACTTCGTGCAATTGGCGAGCCACAAGGATCCGAGCGACGCCCCGGCCGGGGGCGACGGGTTCGCCAACATTCGCGAGGCACAGCGGCATGCGTTGCGGATCCCCCGTACCGGCATGGCGGTCGCGATCGACACGGTGCCGCTGGCGGCTGCGGCAGACGTTCATCCGAAGAACAAGTACGACGTGGGGACGCGGCTCGCCCGCTGGGCGCTGCATCGCGACTACGGCCAGACCGACCTGGTGCCGTCGGGGCCGCAGTACAGGGGGCTGAAGGTGGAAGGGGCCAAGATTCGGCTGGAGTTTGACCACGTGGGTTCGGGGCTGATGGTCGGCCTCAAGGACGGCACCCGGAAACCTGTGGTCGAGGATGTTGGCGGTTCGTTGAAGCGGTTCGCGGTCGCCGGCGCCGACAAAGAGTGGTTTTGGGCGGACGCGGTGATCGATGGGGAGACGGTGCTGGTGTCGTCCGCGGCCGTGAAGGAGCCGGTGGCGGTGCGGTATGCCTTCTCGGGCAACCCTCACGGTGCGAATCTTTATAACCGCGAGGGCCTTCCCGCCTCGCCGTTCCGCACCGACGATTGGTGAGTGGCACCCATCAGCCGCAGCGCGGCAGGGCCCGGGCGATCCGGGCCCGGCTGGCGTCGCGGCCCAGGATGGCCAGGCAGTCGTAGAGCCCAGGGCCGACCGTTTTTCCCGTCACTGCGACGCGGACGGCGTGGACGAGGTCGCCGACCTTGACGCCGGCCGCCTCCACGGTGCGCTTGAGCGCCTCCTCGAGCGCGGGGGGCGCAAACGGTTCGACCGTCTCCAGTGCGGCAGCATACGCGGCGAGGAGCGTCCTCACGCCGGGCTTCGCCAGCCGTTGTTTCACCGCCGCGTCGTCGAGCGGCGTCTCCTCGACGAGGAAGAAGTCGGCGTAGCCGATGATGTCGCCGGCAACCTTGAGCCGGTCCCCCGCCGCCTCGACCACCCGGCGGACGGTCTCCACGGCGGCGGCAGGCGGCGGATCGGCGACGAGGCCCGCCCTGACGAGAAACGGCAGCATGAGCCCGAGCTTCTCGTCCGTCGACAGGGCGGTCATGTAGTGGTCCTGCACCGCCCACAGTTTTCGCGGGTCGAAGCTCGCCGGCGCGGAGTTGATCCGCTCCAGGCAGAAATGGCGGATGAGCTCGTCACGGGAAAAGAACTCGGTCTTGTCGTCGTACGACCAGCCGAGCAGCGCCAGGTAGTTGTCGATCGCCCACGGGAGATAGCCGACCGCGCGGTAGAAGTCGACGATCACGGGATTGAACGTGTCGGCCTCCGGCGCGAGCCCGATTCGTTCCGCGATCTTCGTGCCGTGCTCCGCCACCTGCTTGAAGTCGGCGTTCTTCAGGTACTGGGCCAGTTTCCGCTTGGAGAGCTTCGTCCGGCTCCCCGGCTCGGCGACCAGCGGGAGGTGCGCGTAGGCGGGGACTTGATAGCCGAGGGACAGGGCGATGAACGCCTGCCGCGGCGTGTTGGAGAGGTGTTCCTCGGCGCGGATCACGTGGGAGATTTCCAGGTCGTGGTCGTCCACGACGCTGGCCAGGTGATAGAGGCAGGAACCGTCGGCCCGCTGGATGACATGGTCCTGCTCCCGTTCCCAGGCGAACTCCACCCGGCCGCGGACCGCGTCGTCGATGACCAGCGTCCCCTCCCGCGGCATCTTCAGGCGGACGACGCTCGATCGGCCCTCCGCTACGAACTGCTCCGCCGCGGCGTCGTCGAAGGCTGCGAACCGCCGGCTGTACAGAAACGGCCGGCCCGCCGCCTGGGCGGCCTTTCGTTCGGCGTCGAGTTCCTCTGGCGTGGCGAAGTCCCGATACGCGTGGCCGGAGGCGAGGAGCCGCTCGACCGCCGCCCGGTGACGGTCGGCACGCTGCGACTGGAAATACGGCGCGTGCGGACCACCCACGCCCGGCCCCTCGTCCCAGTCGATGCCCAGCCAGCGCAGCCCGGACAGGATCGGCTCGAGCGCCTCGTCGACGTTTCTCGCCACGTCGGTGTCGTCGAGCCGGAGGATGAACGCGCCGCCATGCTGCCGGGCGAAGAGCCAGTTGAAGAGTGCCGTACGGACGCCCCCGATGTGGAGGTAGCCGGTCGGGCTGGGCGCGAAACGGGTACGGACGGGCTTCGTGGTCATGGTCGTAAGACTCCTGCCGCGCGGGACGCCGCCACTGTATCGACCAGCTCGGCGGGCCGCGTCAATGGGCCGTCTGGCCGGACGGCCGCCGGCGGCTTCAGGCGGCCCTGTTCATGCGGGCCAGTTTCTTGAGCCGCTTCCGTTCCGCCTTCGACAGGTGCCGCTGCTCCTGCTCCGCGGCGGTGGTGAAGTCGGGCTCGCCGCTGTCGCTGTCCGGTTGATCGTCCACCGCATCGCCGGCGGATGACGCATCGACCTCGGCAGCATCCGCGGCGGCCGCATCTGCGGGCTCGCCGGCCGCATCGGCGTCGTCCGGGCGCTGACGTGAGGCCGGGATGCGGCACTGGCCGCGGACCTCGCGGATCACCGACCGTGCCGCGGCGAGCATGGCGACCGCCGCCAGCGCCGCTCCCAGTGCCCAACTTGCCTGCGCGGCGATGACGAGGCGGTCACGTCCGGCCGCCAGCCAGGAGCAGGCCGCGGAGCCGCCCCACGACGCCAGGGCGAGCACGAGCCAAAAGCTCGTCGCGGTCCGTTCGTGGAGCGGCAGCACGGCCCACGGTGACACGACGCCATATGCCACCACCGCGACCGCGACCCACCAGCCGAGCCCTGCGGGGCCGAACGCCATTCCCGACACGTCGACGATCGCCATGCCGACGACCCGGCCGAGCGGCACGTTCGTGGCGCAGGCCGTGACGATGAACAGTCCCGCCAGCCAGCCCCAGGCCCGGAATCGGCCCTTGTAGTCGTCGCGCCGGTAGCGGCGCATGAGCCGCACCACGAGGGCCACGGCGGCCGCGAGCAAGAGCATCAGTTGTGTCAGCCAGCCGGCCAGCGACTGCATCGACCGTGGGTCGAAGCAGGCCTGCAGGGCGCCGATCGTGCCGGCGAAGCGACCGCCGCGGACGAACAACGGGCGATCCATGATCGGCTCCCATGCGGCGGCGATCACTGCGCCGGCGACGGGGAGGAGGATCGCCGCTATTGCCAGCGTCATGCCGCCGATGCTGGTCGGAAGAAGGACGGCCGGGCTCCGCTGGTGCTCGGGGTGCGCCTCCCGCGAGTACTCGGCCATGGCCCGCGGCTCGGCAGCGGCGGCCGCACCGGCGGCCGAAGCGGACCGGTTCCAGGAGACGACGAGGCGGCGGCGCTGGTCGCGCCGTTGGTTTCCCTTGGACGACATCGATCTCGAATCCCTTCGCTGGCGCGGACGCACACGGTGGACCGATCCGCTCGTGCCGACGAGCGGGGGTTTTCCGAGTGGATCGCGGCCGGCATCCTGCCGTCGCTCTCGAGCGATCCACGGAAGAGAGTTTCGGCGGAAGGCCGCGGCGGGATTCACGCCGGCCACCTCCGCTGTGGCAGGACGCACGGCGGGCAGGTTCGGCAGGGTCGTTGTCGCGGGCAGGGACGGATCAACCGGGACGATCCGCAAGGTCGAGCGACGCGATGATCGCCCCCGGCAGGCAGCGGCTGGACGCCCGCTGAGTTGCTCCCCCGTGACCGCTGGGCTACGATCCCGCTGCTGTGCCGGGCCGCTGCGGCCCGGGTGCGAAATCAGGATTGCCAGGCACCGCCTCGAGGAGATGAGTTTCATGGCCTATACGCTCCCCCCCCTGCCCTACGCCTTCGACGCGCTCGAACCCTCCATCGATGTCCGCACGATGGAGATTCACCATGGCAAGCACCACGCCACCTACGTCACCAACCTCAACAAGGCGCTGGAGTCCCATGGCGACCTGGCGGCCCTTCCCGTCGAAAAACTGATCGCCGATCTGGAGAAGGTGCCCGAAGCGGTGCGGACCGCGGTGCGAAACAACGGCGGCGGTCACGCCAACCACATGCTGTTCTGGGAGTCGCTCGGCAAGGGCAAGGGAGGTGAACCGGCCGGTCACCTCGCCGAGGCCATCCGCAGCGTGTTCGGCGGATTCGACCGCTTCAAGGAGGAGTTCACCAAGGCCGCGCTCGGTAGGTTCGGCAGTGGCTGGGCCTGGCTGTCGGTCGACCCCAAGGGCAAATTGCTCATCGAGAGCACCGCGAACCAGGACAGCCCGATCATGCACGGCAACAGGCCCCTGCTCGGCGTCGATGTCTGGGAGCATGCCTATTACCTGCTTTACCAAAACCGCCGTGTCGACTACGTCAATGCGTTCTACAACGTCATCGACTGGGCCGCGGTCGGTAAGCGGTTCATGCCGTAGCGTGGTCCGAGCCCGCGGAGGAGGGGCGGGAGGCGCCGTTCCCTCTTCCGCCGAATGGCGTTGACGCGCGGCGGGTGAGGACCTATTCACCTGCCTCGCACCCGCCCGGCTGTCCGTGGCGTGGTCGCTCAACCGCGGTTCGGAGGCCCCCGTCATGACCATCATTCGCAGGCAGAGCACTCGCACGACCGTGACGCTCGGCCCTCTGCCGGTCGCCCTCGCCGTGATGCTCGCGACGAGCGGGTGCAAGACGGGGACCGCCACCTCGAAGCCGTCATGGTGGGCGTTTGGCGGCGGCGATGCGGCAAAACTCGCGCCCGCTCCCGCCTACGACAAGGGAACGATCGAAAAGCCTTCGCTGACCTCGAAGCCGTATCCAGTCACGTCCTCGCCCCAACCCTATTCGCTCGCGAACGCACCCCGAGCCGCGACTTCCAGCGCACCGCCGGCCGACCTGACGGCGACGCCTCCCGCCGTGACGTACGGGGTGACGCCGTCCCCACGGGCGCAGCCGGTCGCGACGCCTGTGGCCCAGGAACCTGCCGGCACGGCCGCTGC
>JBKDUV010000391.1:0-4682 GCA_046339335.1 Planctomycetia bacterium
TGCACGTCGCCTACCAGACGAGCGGCAGCATGGCGGTGTGGGACGAGTCCGCCGAGCGGCACGTCGAGTTTGCCGAGGAGTTTTGCCGAGCCTTCGGCATCGCCGGCGTCCCCGGGCCGCTGACCGAGCGGATCCGCGACCTGCTCCGCGCCGGGAGCGCGGGGAGCGTGGCGGGCGGGCAGCCCGCGGAGGTGGGCACGGTCAAGGCATTGATCCGGCGGACGGAGGCCCGGGCCGCGGCCCGGTATTCGGGCGTCCTGCCGGAGCGGATCCATTTTCTCGACCTGCCCTTCTACGAGACGGGCACGATCCGCAAGCGGCCGGTCGGCCCCGACGACGTCCGCATCGTGGCCGAACTGCTCGACCGCGTGCGGCCGCACCAGATCTACGCCGCCGGGGATCTTGCCGATCCGCATGGCACGCACCGCGTCTGCTTCGGCCTGATCGAGGCGGCGCTCGAGTCCCGCGGTGCCACTCCCTGGGCGCGGACCTGCGAGGTCTGGCTCTATCGGGGCGCCTGGCAGGACTGGGAGCCGCACGAGATCGACATGGCGGTGCCGCTGTCACCGGACGAGGTCGAGCGCAAGCGGCTGGCGATCTTCAAGCACGAGAGCCAGAAGGACAGATCTCTCTTTCCCGGGCCGACCGACGCCCGCGAGTTTTGGCAGCGGGCGGAGGATTGCACCCGTGGAATGGCCCGAATCTACGACACACTCGGCCTGCCCGAATACGAGGCGATCGAGGGATTTGCGTTGCACCGCCGCGGGTAGAGGGACCGGGACGGCCGACGCATTCCGTCCGCGGTCAGTATCCGCTCACTGGGACGCCGTCGTTGTCCCGCATGAGCTGGTCCCATGTGCCGTTGGCATCACCAAACTTGCCCATATCCGGTTCGCCACCCACAGCCTTTCCAATCAGATCCGAATCGGTCTTCTCCCGCCGAGAGATCGTGCTTTGGATCGGTTTCACGGAGCCGTCGCACATTGCCACCATCAGAAGGTTCCCGTGGTTCGACTGCGCCCGGAACGACGAACATTCATTCAATTTTGGCTGCGTCTGAAACATGTACGTATTTGCAAAAAACAGCCCTGACTTGCCCTGGGATTCCCATTCGACTCCAAAGTTGTGCGTGTAAGGTTTCCAAGCCACCTCTGACGGTGTGATCGCATTGGCTGTAGGCGACATCGCGGACGGATGTGGCTGAATTGCCAAGACAACCGGCGAAGCCAGAGAGGTAAGGCTACTGGGCGGTGTGGTCAAATCCACGATGTTGCCAAGCGCCGGACTGCTCCAGAAAGCCAACCGCGCCGTCTTGATAAAAGTCGGAACTGCGTCGGCACCTTCGCCTGACGCGATCACAGCCGTAGAGCACATTCGCATCGATTCCGTGATAAGAATCGTGTTCGACTGCCCGTCATTGATATCGTCGAACCTTTTGGCTACCGCGGAAACCCTACTACCAAACGCCTTGTTGTCCTGCGGACTGCCCAAGCCACCATCGTAGTAGAGGTCAGTGCCTTGGTTTGGGATTCCCGGCAGCACCAATCTGTACTGCCCGACGCTGTCTGGTGGATTAATTGCGTCCGAGGACGGTGACGGATCACCCACGATTTTCGGCCCTTGTTCATTACCCGCCCAGCCAAACGCAAACGGATTGATCATGTAGTTCGTCGTCGGCCATGCATGGCCTCCGAGCCATGAATCCGTCCGCGTTGTCTCGATATCACTGTTGTCACCCTTGCAAACCGTGATTGGAACACGAATCGTGGATTGGGCAAACGGATAACCCCTCGTTCGTTCGGTCGGTTTGCCGCGATCGATCTCGGTGGCTGGCGAAATGCCCTCGTAATTGAAGTAGGCGAAAATTCTGTCGCTTTTGCCGCCGCTTCCCCAGTTCGTATTGTAGCTGCCTGCGGCCGCAGCCGCGGCCGCAGCCGCAGCCGGCCTGTTGCCGACAACTATGGTCACCGTGGAGGCGGGTACCGTCCTCGTCCGAGTGCCGGTCTTGCGTTTCTTCACAGTGACGTACGAGATTCCGTTCGCCCAGAAAGTGCCTGAAACGTAGGACTCGAAAACATCTTCAGTAATCGTTTTGGATGGGGTCGTAATCGTCTGGATGACGTCACCGCTCGGGGATGTCGTCGTCACCGTAACAACGCCCGTGGCTGAGTTAGTGACGGTGCCGTTAGCGGGGAGTGACGGCGTCGCACTCGGGCCTCCACCGCGGTAGCTGCCTGTTTGGTAACTGTGGACATTAAAAGAAACGCCGTCGTTCCGAGAGAGATCGAGCGCGTCACTCGGATCATCGAAATTGGCTTGAGGACCGCTGACTACGGGAGAAAAAACTCCCGGCGCGTGGTTTTTTTGCTTCATTCCGAGTGCGACCTTCGCCTTCGGAAGCCGCATGTACTCAGCCTCCATGTCGATGTCGGGGAGAATGTGCGCAAGCCAACTCCCGAACATAGGTGAATTGGAGGATCTCCGCGCTCCTGTGTCGTTCAGCGTTGCGTACAGCGGATACGGTCCCCACGCCGTGGGAAGGGAACCGTTCCGGGCGTGAAAACCCTGAATGCCGATTGCAAGTTGCTTGAGATTGTTGCCGCAATCGGTCCGCCGGGCCGCGGCGCGGAACGACTGCACGGCCGGCAGCAGCATGGCCAAGAGCACGGCGATGACCGCGACGACGATGAGCACCTCGACGAGCGTGAAACCCCTCGAGCCAGCCCGACATCTGCAGAGTCGCATGGCAGCACCTCGTACGCGGAATTCCAGGCGAAGGCTTCCTCTGGAACGCATCGGTTCAGAGGCCCCGCAACTTCACCCCAAATTCTCGGTTTCCACCAGGCTGCCGTCAAGTGAGACGTGGTCGGACGGATTCGGGTGGACGGCCACAGGTTTACCCGCGAACACCACACCGTCCGGCCCCGGCCGCACCGTGCCTCGCTCTCCCGGCTCGCCTGGCTTGGCCACCCTGCGGTGCCTGGAAAGGGGCGGGGGATCGTGCCCGCCAGGCTTGCACGACGACCAGAGTACGCCCGGTAGGGATCGAACCTACGACCTTGGGATTAGAAATGTGAGGCGGGACGATTTCGCAGGTCCCGAAGAAACCACGAAATAGACCTTTAGTCGTTGGCTGATAAGGACTTCCGACACCAGGTTAGATTTCGCGTGGGTCCCCAGTTTGACCGCCCAGAGGGCAGAAAAAGCTGCGGATTTGAGGAATCCTCAAATCCGCTCGCCGGGCCTCCGAGGTCGGCGGCAGGGCGTTCTCAATGCCGATTCCGAGCGGTCAGATAAACTTGGACAATGCCAAAAGTCTTTGAACAAGACGGGTACTCGTTTTTCTTCTACAGCAACGACCACCCGCCAATCCACGTCCATGTTCGCAGGGCCGGGGGTGAAGCCGTGTTCGTTGTCGAACCGGATGTGGAACTGCGTGAATCAGTCGGATTGAATGTCAGAGAGCTCTCGCGAGCGGAGGATCTCATCCATGACCATCTCGAACTCATCAAACAAAAATGGGCCGAGCACCTTGGCGGACCGCGCCCTGAAGGCATGGTATGAACGAGGAATGATCTACATCAGGTTTGCCAGCGGCCATGAGGTGAGTTTTCCTACCAAGGGCAACCCGCGGCTGGAGTCGGCCGCCGCGGATGATGTGGGCCGGATCGAGATCTCGCCCTTCGGGCTGCACTGGCCGACGCTCGACGAAGACCTGTCGTTCGAAGGAATCCTTGCGGGCCGATACGGTCACCGGTGACAGCCCGCCACCACGGCACCCACCAGCGATATCACGCCACGGCGTACAGGGGCTCCGAGACCGGCGTCAGGCTGTTCACCGAGACGTTGAGGTCACTGACGATTTCCTTCGGCGGGACTGTGCCCGCGGTCCCCAGGCCCTGCACCCGTGCCCCCCGAGAGGGCGTTCGAGTGAGGGCTGCCGCTGCGTCCGGAAGACCGGGCCAACCCCGCCACCAGGCCCCCTTCGCCCGGCAAAGATTTGAGGATTTTTGAGGATTGATGCCGGGGCGACGAAACTCCCTCTCGCCTGAAATGAGAAAAGCACTGGTTTCCCAGTGCTTTTCAGTACGCCCGGCTGGACTCGAACCAGCGACCCTGGGATTAGAAATCCCATGCTCTATCCGACTGAGCTACGGGCGCGGGAGATAGGCCGGACAGAGGGTCCTTGCAGAGGACGCCGCTGTCCCAGGCCCATGCTACCACGTCCCCGCTCCCGGAGACTCGCTACGCCGCCTCGCGGCGCCGGGGCGCGGCAGATCGGTAGGCCTCGACCGCCACGACGATGGCGTCAAGCACGGCGAACACGTTGGCATCGCCCCGGTCAAAGGCTTCCGTGGCGGCCTTGATCTCGGCCACGGTCAGCACGGCCAACTTGACGTGCACGGCCCAATCGGGCGTCTCCATCGCGACCCCCCAGGCTGAGGATGATGCCAAGCCCCCGTTGCCCGGCCGAGCAATCGATACAAGATGCCCGCCGGGGCAGGCTTTCACGCCCTGGGCGTTTTTCACGAAACGATCGCCGGCCGCCTTGCCCCCGCGCGGCCGCAGTCCTACGGTGTCTGCACGAGAAGGGCCTGGCCGTGGTCCTGGAGGCGGACGCATTCGATCGACTGGAACGGCTCATCTTGGCGGCGGGCCAAATGCCAAGACGGCTGCGACAG
>JBKDUV010000392.1:0-5830 GCA_046339335.1 Planctomycetia bacterium
ACCCCACGCCGCCCGACCGTCACCGCAACGACGTAATTCCGGTAACCTATCGAGGCGTGAATAAATCGTTCATGGCCTGCCGTCGCATCGCGACGGGGATGTATCGCTGCTGCTCATGAATCTCCTGTTCATCGGTCAAGAAAGACATGCTTTCCGATTATTTGACAGCCGCAGCCCGACACGCGACGTATGAAATGCTCCCGGAGGACGGGGTTTTCTATGGGGAGATTCCCCCATGCGCCGGTGTCCATGCCACCGGAACGACGTTGGAAGATTGCCGCGCCGCGCTCCTGTCAGCGCTCGAAGATTGGATCTTGTTCCGCATTCACCGCCACCTTTCCTTACCGGTCATCGACGGGGTGGAGTTATCAGTCAAGGCCGAAGCAGCGATTTGAATGCCTGCTTTCGGCCCGATCTCTCGACGGGAACTCGTCCGGTGCCTTCGTGTTGCCGGTTTCGAGGGTCCCTTCGCCGGTGGCCGGCATGCCTTCATGACGAAAGGCGACCTGACCTTGGTCATTCCAAATCCCCACCAGGCGGACATAAGCCACGATCTCCCGCGCCGGCTGCTCCGTCAGGCGGGGATTTCAAGGGAGCAATGGCAAACTCTCTGACATCCCTCGTCTCAGGCGGCTCCCGCGGCCTCGGCCTGGCGATCGTCGAGCGGCTGCTTGCCCGCGGTGACCGGGTGGCGACGTTTTCCCGGTCCGGCTCGGCCGCGCTCGACGAGCTTGCGAGCGGCCATCCCGGCCGGCTCCACGCGGAGACGCTCGACGGCGGCGACTCGGCGGCGGTGATCGCATTCGTGGGCCGTGTGGCCCGGGCATTCGGCGGCATCGACCATTGCATCGCGAATGCCGCGGTCGCCCACGAGGGCGTGCTGGCGACGATGCGTGACGACGAAATCGACCAGATGCTCTCGGTCCACGTGAAGGCCGCGATCGTCCTCGTGCGCGAGTCCGTCCGCCAGATGCTCGCCGCAGAAAAAGGTGGCAGGCACCTTGGGTGCCTGCCACCTTTTACGCCCACACCCTCGATCACGCTCGTCTCCTCGATCGTCGCCTCCCGCGGCTCGCCCGGGCTCTCCGTCTACGCGGCCACGAAGGCCGCCCTGGAAGGATTTGGCCGCAGTCTGGCCCGCGAACTCGGATCCCGTGGCATCCGCGTCAACTGCATCGCCCCCGGCTTCCTGGAGACCGATCTTTCGGCGACACTCTCCCCCGAGAATCGCGGTCGGATCGCCCGGCGCACGGCCCTCGGTCGGCTCGGCACGCCTGCCGACGTCGTCGGCGCCGTCGAATTCCTGACGGGCCCAGCGGCGGCCTTCATCACCGGCCAGGTGCTCACGATCGACGGCGGCGGCTGATGCACCCGGAGCGTTCATTTCCTCGCGGACCGGTCGATCGCATGCGAGTGGCTGCCGATGTTCACCGAATCCTGATCGTCGGCGCCGGCGGGTTCGGCCGCGAGGTCTTGCTGTGGGCGCGGGAGGCGTGGCCGATGGATGCGGGCCGGATCGGCGGATTTCACGCAGCCGATCCGCACGGCCTCGAGGGGCATGCCACGACGCTTCGCGTGATCGGCCACCCCGACACGTTTCAATTTGCACAGGGCGACGCCTGCCTGCTGGCGATCGGAATTCCGGGCGTGCGCAGACAGGTCGCCGATAAGATCCTTGCACGCGGCGTCAACTTCCTGACGTTGGTGCATCCGGCGGCGATCGTCGCGCCGACCGCGTCGATCGGTGCCGGCTCGATCGTCTGCCCGTACGCGATCGTGAGCGACTCAGCCCGGCTCGGCCGGTGCGCGCTCATGAACTTCCATTCTTCGCTCGGCCACGATGCAGCCGCGGGCGACTTCGCCGTGCTGTCACCCTATGCCACGCTCGGGGGCGGAGCGTGCATCGAGTCGGACGTGTTCCTGGGGTTGCACGCCTCGGTCGGTCCGGGGAAGCGGGTGGGGCCGCGAAGCAAGCTCGCCGCCAACTCAGCCGCCCTCGCGGACGTGCCGGCCGATCACCTGGCATTCGGCGTGCCCGGCCGCGTCAGCCCGCTGATGACGTGAAGCAGCCCCGACGCCCCGCCGGCAGCCATGCCGCAGAGCGCGACCGCGTCCGGCACTCGAAGTCCGTGCGGCGTTACTTCTGCAGCGGGGTCTCGGCGCCCGTCTCCCAATATTGGTCACCGGCGTCGACTGCCACCACCACCGGCCTGCCGTCCACGAGTTTGCCCTTGTGAACCGTCGCGCACCCGCGGGCCAGCAGCGTCACGGTGCCCAGTTCGGGAATCGTGACCTTCACCTGGCGCTCCTTGCCATCGGCGGCCCAGGCCGTGATCAGCCAGTGCGGCTTCGCCCGCAGCCGGCGGGCGACCACCCGCGCGTTCGCGTCGCCCGTCGGAAACTCGTAGGCAGGCAGATCCTTCGACACGCGGTGCGGGTTGGGCCCCGGGAGCAGGTCGCCGTCACGGAGATAGGGCTCGAAGAAGGAAAACTGCGCATGGACTCGTGCCAGGGCCAGCATCTGCCGGAGCCAGGGGGGCGGATCGGCGGGAGGAAACGGAGCCTCGAATCCTCTGACGCCGTGCGTGACCGGATAGTCGTAGTAGCCCGCGTTGCCGCCGACCATGCCCGCGGTGTAGAGCATTTTCAGGAATCCCACGTAGAGGCTGTTCTCGCTCACCATGCCGGGCTCGGCCGGCTTGTAGCCGGCGCAGAGCCAGTAGTATCCGAGCGGATGGCCGAGGGCGATTTCCTGGGCCCGGGCATTGAGCATCTGCGTGAGCAGGTCGCCGCGGGCGCCCTCCCACGTCCAGCCCGTGTTGTATTCCTTGTAATACGCGACCGAGTTCGGCAGGTCGCAGATGCCCTTGGTGTCTTCGAAGACGGGCTGCCATTCCTTCCACTGGCCGAAGCTGTTGCGATACGGCACGCCACCGAAGTGGTAGTACATGTAGAGCGTGCGGTCGGGCACTGCCTGCCGGATGGCATCCGCCACGAGCCGCTGGCTGTGCGCGAGCCGTTCGGACCCGAAGTCGGCCCACGACTTCCGCCCCTTCGCCTTCACGATCGCCGGATCTTGTTCCCACACCTTCTGTGCCCAGCCCGGCACCGGCATGCCGTATTCGCCGCCATTGAGAATCACCGCGATCGGACAGATCTCGCGGAGTTTTCGCAGCGGCTCCGCCTGCAGTCGCCCCGACTCCTGCCAGACCGGGTCGGGAGCGAGGGGACTGAAGACGGGCTGCATGCCCGGCGTCCAGTTCATGCCGTCGAGCGACTGCGCCTGGCCGTTGAGGAGCATGCCCTTGGCAGTCCTGGCCCACGTCTCGGGAGGTACCTTGCCGAAGTCCGGCAGTTGCCGCGACGCAATCACTTGCAGCTTGAACCGGTCCGGATGTTTCGCGGCCAGGGCGACGATCCTCGCCTCCGGATCGCCGGAATTGCCGCGCACCCGCGGAGGGAGGTCAGCGTTCGCCGGTGCACCGAGCTCGAGGCAGTAGCCCCAGCGGTCGGCAAGAAGGACGCGGGTGTCGAAGTCGAGCGTCCAGCCGTAGCGGGTCAACGGCGGAAGCGTGTGGCCGTCGCGGAAACTGGGCGCAGGCTGCGACTGCAGCCAGCGTGCCGGCGAAACCATGCCGCCGACTTTCCCGGCCACGGGGGGATCGGCCCGGACGGCACTGACCACCGTCCAACTGATCACCCCCCAGATTACGAGGCAGACCGCGACTCTCGGCAACTGCGGCACATTCACCTGCCAGGGCCCTCTTGGAGTGGCAGCCGGGCCGCCGTTGTCCACGTCGCAGGCGTCCGCTGAGAACGCCCGCCCGATCTTCATCCTACCGAAAATGAGACTGGCAAAAAATTTGATCGGTCAGCAGCAGAAGCGGACGAAAAAATGATTTTCTGGTGTACAATCTGCGGCTGGGAACGTTCCGAGATTTCAATTGATGCCACCGAAGAGAACGGAGTTTGCGTGGCCCAAACCCCTCTAGTTAGGGGAGTGGCGTTCTCGGGCGTTCGCCAACGCATGCTCGACCGATCAACTCGTGCCCGTCCAACCTGCATCGCCGCCCGGTGGTTCGTCTGCCCTGGCGCCCTGACGATTCGCCTGCCCTGACATCCTGATGGCCACAGGCCCAGCCACACTGTCGCCCGCGTATTGGCCGCCGGCCCGCTCGCCGGGCGGCGTCGCCTCACCGCAGGCCACGCCGTTCCCGTGGGCGACGGGGATCGCCGTGATTCCCCTCTTGGCCACCTTCATGCGGATCGCATCGCCGCCCACGGCGACGCTCAGCTACCTCCTGATCGCTGCATATGCGTTCATGGGCCGCAGGCAGGCGGTCCTGGCGCTCTATCTGTGCTGCCTCTTCAACCTGATGAATCACGGTTTTCCGGGCAGGGTGCCGTCGGGGGCGGCCCTGCTTCGCTACATCGTGTTCTTCAGCGCTGCCTTGTCGGTGCTTTTCCACGGCCGCAGTCGGCAGGCCCCGCGTCAAGGTTTTTTGTTGCTCGCCTTCACGTTCCTGCTCTGCATGCTGATCACGGTGCATTGCCTTGCCGTCAGCCCGATCATGGACGTCTCCCTTCTGAAAAGCCTGTCGTTCACGATCGTGGCCATGACCCTCTTCGCCGGCTGGTCGTGGATGGATCCCACGGAAAGGAGGCTGACCGAGCAGATGATCGTCGGGGGGCTGATGATCGCCGCCGTCGCCAGCATCCCGCTCATCAGAATGTCCATCGGCTACATGAAAAACCCGGGGCTGTTCCAGGGCGTCACGGTGCACCCCAATAATTTCGGGCCGATCATGGCGATCCTCGCCATCGTCATGGCCACCCAATGCCTCACGCTTCGGCCGCTGCGGCCATGGCGAGTCGGCATGCTGGGCGTGGCCCTGCTGATGGTCATCCTGTCGAAGTCACGAATGTCCCTGGTCGCATTCGTCGGCGGGATAGCGATCGGGTTTCTCGCCGAAATGTTCCGCGGCGTGCTCGCGCACTACAAGAAGTCGCCGCGCATGGTGGCGGGCCGCCTCGCGGCCGGCTGCCTATTGCTCCTGGTGCTCGTCGTCTTGCGGAGCAACAGCCTGGCCGCCTTCTATGACGACGTCATTCGCACGGGGCAGAAAGACGTCGAGAACATCGGCGAGGCGTTTCAGAAATCGCGGGGATTCCTCATCGAAAAACTCCAGCGGAACATCGCGGAGAACCCGCTGACGGGCATCGGGTTCGGCATCGCCTCCGATTCCTCGATGTGGGTCGGCATCGACCGCGATCCGATCTTCGGCCTGCCGCTGATGTACACGATCGAAAAGGGCGTCATGCCGCTGGCCGTGCTCGAGGAACTGGGCATCCCGCTGGGCATGCTCGTGTTTCTCTGGATCGCCATGATCTCGATACGAGCCACCCGCGGCGGCATCGTGCCCCTCACCGCCTATTCCGTGGCAATCCTGACGAACCTGTCCGAATCGACGCTGTTCTCTCCCGGGGGCATGGGGATGATGATTCTGTTGATGGCCGGCTGGGCAGCTACGGCGCCGCCCGGCGGAGCCTGGGTGCGTCCCCTGCCGAAACCGCGTCCCGTCCCTGTGACATGAACCGGGTCGATTTAGGCAGTACTATCGCCTCGTGGCTCCTGGCTTTGGCGGCAGTCGTCGGTTCCGTCTGCCTCGGGGCCAGCAACGCGTGGCCGCGGCTTGCCTTGGAGACTCTCCTCACGGCCGCGTGCCTGATCTGGGCGGTCAGTGGCCACAGGCCGACCCGCGCACTCGCTGTTCCGCTGGCCGTCGCCGGCCTGTTCCTGCTTCAATTGCTGCCCCTTTCTGATCGCATG
>JBKDUV010000393.1:0-3577 GCA_046339335.1 Planctomycetia bacterium
GCAAGAAAACACCCCAGCGGGTCGGCCTCGCCCCCGAGCAGGGCAAGGGCGTCGAGTACGAATTCGACCTCCTGGTCGAGATCTCGACGGACCACATCGCGAACGTGATCAAGGACCGGACCGGGAAGTTCCAGGACAAGCTCCTGGAGAAGCCGGGCGAGGACTTCGGGCGGCAGCTCGCCGCCTGGCTGGCCGACGGGACTCCGGCGCCGGTGGCCCAGCCGGCCCGGCCGGCGAAGGCCGCCGAGGTCGAGGAGCCGGGCGACGCGCCGCCGACGGTGCCCGAGATCCTCGGCCACATCCGGGCCGCAAAGACCGTGAAGGCCCTCGGGCGCATGGGCGACCGGATCGACGAGCTGACGAGCGAGGGGCACCTGACCGACCTCGAGGTCGCGGAACTGATGGGGGCGATCAACACCCGGCACCAGGAGATCGAACCCACCACGCAGGAGACCGTTACCAATGGCTGATGCTTTCGACATGCTCGACGACGACACGTTCGAGGACTTTTCCAACACGGCGGCGCCGCCGGAGCGGGAGAACGTCCCCGAAGGCCGTCACCCGTTCACGATCAAGTCGGCAGAGATCGCGGACGGCCGGCTCAAGGTGATGCTGGTCCATGAGGACGCCAGGTACTACTGGGTCAGGTGTGATCCGCCGACGACGGCGAAGTCGTTCGCCAAGATCGCCGGCTCGCTCGCGAAGGCCCTCGGGCTCACCGGAGGCCAACTCCGCGACGCGATCCTGGCCGGCGGCGACGGTGTCGTCGGCCGGAAGGTCGTGGCGAGGATCTGGCACGGCACCGGCTCGAAGGGCGGGATCTTCCCGAACGTCGGCGAGTTCCACCAGCCGGAACCCGAAGCGGCCCCGGCCAAGCCGGCCGCGAAGCCGGCCGCCAGGACGGCCACGAAGAAGGCCGACGCCGTCTCCCGGCCGCCGGAGGACGACATCCCGTTCTGATCCATCGCGGCCGCTCCCGGCCGCAGGGGCCCGCGCAGGCCCCAGGGAGAGCGCAGCCGGCGGTCGCGAAGTAACACCGGCAGCAGACACCCGGGAGCGGCCTGACTCACCGAGACCCGGATCAGCCGGCCGCCCCACGACACGGGGCACGAACACACGGAGGGAATCGTGGGAACCTACATCGAATCGGACGCCGATCTGCCGCTGGTGGCGCTCTGCCGCCGGCCCCCGGCCCCGACGCCGGTCGAGGCCGGGCTCGCGGCCGGGGCGGCCTGCCTGGCGAAGGCCGAGCGGGCAGGCTTCGACGCCGGCGCGGCCCGGGCCGCGGTCCTCGAGCTGCTCGCGGACGGCCGGGCCCGCTCCGGCGAGGAGATCGTCGATCACTGCCAGCGGCTCGGCCTGGTGCCCCACGACGCGCGGGCCTTCGGGCCGGTGTTCGGGACGCTGGCCCGGCACGGGCGGATCGAGGCCGTCGGGTTCACGACCAGGCGGAAGGGGCACGGGACGGCAGGGGCGAGAGTGTGGCAGATCACGGCGGCGTCGCGGTGACGCTGGTCGGGCGTTGTGAAGCATGCATAAAAGAAGAGGGCAAGAGAATGGGATACGAATTGGTCGGGACGCCAAAGACCGAGAAGGTTACGCAGCAACTGGCGGTCAGGTTTCGCGACATGGAGCCAGTGCCGCACGATCGTCCGTTGAATCCAAAGCGTGTTGAGGCTTACAGAAAGATGCTTACTGCCGGTCTTTTTCGGCCCGTGCAGTGGGCCACAGTGCACTGCAACGAGACGCAGGCGACCTACCGCGTAAACGGAAAGCACACGAGCAACCTTTTCGCGGAATATGAGGAACTTCCGCAGGTAATACATGCCACGATTGAGCATTACCACTGCGACGATCTTGATGACGTGGCGAGGCTTTACGCAACATTCGACAGCCGCACGCAAGTCCGGACGACTAACGACATCAACCGCGCGTTTGCTGCGATCGACGATGAGTTGTCGCAGGTGCCGACGAAGATCATAAATCTGTGCGTAACGGCAATAGCTTTTGTAAAGCACGGCAATGAGTACGCAAAGGTTGCCGCTGCTGAGCGAGCCGAGTGCCTTTTGGAGGAATCTGGCAAACGATTCGTGTTGTGGGTTTACGATGTTCTTGGGGGCCACTGCGGAGAGAAAACTCGCCTTCTATGGAGAGGTCCAGTAGTTGCCGCAATGCATGCGTGCTATCAGAAGTCGCGGCGTGACGCGAGCGAGTTCTGGCTCGCGGTACGAGATGGAACTGGGGCTACTCCAAAAACACCAGACCGCGTCCTTCACAGGTTTTTGCTGTCTAAAACAGTCAACTACGGTGGCGGCGCGACTTCAAAGAATGCCAGCGCTATTGCTGCCCCGCGAGAAATGTATGTCAAGTGCCTGCATGCATGGAACGCCTGGCGTCGCGGCGCCACGACTGATCTGAAGTACCACGCCCAGGCCAAGATTCCAGCCGCGTCGTGACGTGCATCAGCCGCCCTCGTGACAGGCACGGAGCCGCTTCGACGCGGCGGGGCGGAATGGAAAGGAGGCCAAAATGGCCGGTGAATGGATTCCCTACGATGTCTGCCTGCCGCAGAAGCCGGAGGTCCTCGAGCTGGTCGACCGGACGGGGCTCGCCCCCGACCAGGTCGTCGGCCGGCTCCTGATGCTCTGGGGCTGGGCGGCTTTGAACAGCTCTGACGGGACGGCCCGGATGTCGGTCCGGCTCCTGGGGAGGATCTGCGGGGGCGACGAGGAGTTCTGGCGGGAGGTCGAGGCGGTGGGCTGGCTCGTGATCGACGCGGACAACGGGACCGTTGCTATCCCCGGATGGGATCGCCGGTTCTCGAAATCCGCGAAAACACGGGCAATGCACTCGATTCGGGCGGACGATGCGCGGTCGCGCACGGGTGAGTGCGCGAAAGCGCACGGGGCCGTGCGCGGTCGCGCACCAGAGAGAGGAGATAGAGGAGATAGAAATTCTTCTTCTTCCCCCGGGGATGCTGCGCGGACGGAAGGCGGCGGCCCTGCCGGGCCGTCCGGCTGGGAGACGCTCCGGACGGCCTGGGCGGAGGCCGTGAAGCGGAAACACGGGAAGGCATGGTGCCTGCCGACGGCCCCGGACAAGCTCGCCGACCGGCTCGACGAGCCCGGATGGTTCGAGAAGGCCCTCGCGGCGATCGAGGCCCTGCCCCGCTGCCGCTACTTCGCCGACCCGGTGACGCTGCCGCAGCTCGTCGCGCCGGGGTTCGTCGACAAGGTCCTCGGCGGGCAGTTCGACAACCCGCGGCACGCCAGGCCGGCCGGCAGGCCGGGCGAGGAGCCGCCCCCGGCTCCGCTGTCGACCTGGAGCCCCGGCGAGCTGGCGGCCTTCGAGGCGTCGAAGCGGGCGATCGCGGACAAGATCCGTCAAGGAGGTGCGGCGTGACACCCTGCACCGCCCCCCGCTGCGGCGCCGAGGCCCGCTGGTCCGTCGCCGGCCGGCACCTCTGCCGCCGGCACATGCTCGACGCCCTGCTCGCGGGGCGGATCGGCCAGGCCCACGCGGTCCCGCTGGAGGCCGAGGCCCTCGAGGTCGAGCCGGAGCCGGTGGCGCGGCTCAC
>JBKDUV010000394.1:0-12622 GCA_046339335.1 Planctomycetia bacterium
CAGCGGGACCGACCATGCGGCGTGCATGATGGCGACACAGCCGCCGCCGGCGACCAGCGTGCCGGCGAGGAACCAGCTCGTCGGCACCTCCACGTGGCGGAGCGGATCCCGCTGCCGGCCGGTCGAGTCGCCGATGATCGACGGCAGTTCGCCGGCTGCGGCCACGAGGCTCCGCCACTGGAAGGCTAACGCGGTCAGGCCGGCCGTCACCATCATCGCCGAGCCGGTCCACAGCCCCCACTTCCGGATCGCACCGGCCGAGACCTGGGCATCGGCCAGGGCCCCGGCCGCGTGCATCTCGGCGAACACGCCCCGGGCGTCGAGCCAGGGGGCGATGACCGCGAAGAGGACGACAGCCCCCACGGCCATCGAGGCCGCCGTCCGCAGGCCGACGATCGCGCCGGCCGCCATCATCAGCGGATCGATCGGCAGGGCGAGGCCGAAGTCTGCGGCGGGCCGACCGCGGATCGTGAAAGGCAGCGGCCACGTGGCCGGAATCCGCAGCACATCGGCGGCCGCCGGCCAGCCGAGCCGGCGCACGAGCGGCCCGTTTCCTTCCACCAGCCACTTGACGACCGCCCCGCAGCCGAGGGCGAGAAACAGGCTCCGGGCCTTGCGCAGCGGCGCGTCGCCGTCCGCGTAGAGGCTGCGGAGCGTTTCGGCGGTGGCAATGCCGGACGGAAAGGGGAGCTGCTCACGGTTGATGAACTGCCGTTTCATCGGCACGGCGATCGCCACACCCAGGATCGCCAGGCAGGCCGTCCAGGCCGTGAGCACCGGCCAGGAGATGTGCGTGCCGGTGAGGATCAGGTGCGCGGCGATCGCGCTCACCATCGTGCCGCCGGTGGAGACGCCGGCGCTGGTGGCCGTCGACTGCATGCAGTTGTTCTCGAGGATCGTCATCTCGTGACGTGCCAGACCGAGACGCATGAACGTGCGCCACAGGGCATAACTCACGATGCAGGCGGTGATCCCGACACCGAGCCCCCAGCCGGTCTTGAGGCCGATGTAGAGATTCGACAGGCTCATCAGGCCGCCGATCGCGCCCCCCATGAGCACGGCCCGGAGCGTGGCCTGCGGCACATCGTCTCCCCGGTACACCCGGTCCAGCCAGGCCTGGTCACGGTCGGCGACTGGGACGTCGGCGAGCGCGGGGCAGGACGCGGTCTCGGGCGCGGGCGAATGCATGACACCGCGGAGCATACGCCCCGGCGCCGATTCCGGTCCACGCGATTGCGCGTCGGCTACGGTCGCAACGTCGCCGGCTGAAGATCGAACCGGCGGCCGGCGTCGCGGAGGGCGTGGAGCGCCCCTTGGATGCGGCTTTTGACGGTACCCACCGGGATGCCGAGAAGTTCGGCGGCCTCGCGATACTTCGCGCCCCGTTCATACACCAGCGTGAGCACGCTGCGGTGTGCCGGCGAGAGTTCGTCCAGCGCGGCGTGCACCCGGGCGGCCCGCTCCGCATCCTCGAGCCGCTGGCCGGGACTGCTGCCCGCCGCCGGCACCATTTCCGCCAGTGCGTGACGGCCATCGGCGGCCGAGCCGCGGCGGTCTATGTCCACGGCCCGGTGCCGCCGCGACCGCCGCAGGGCGTCGAGCGCCTGATTCGTCGCGACCGCGAACAGCCAGGGGCGGAATTTACGACCGGCGTCGAAGGAGTCCTGTTTTTGATAGAGGCGGAGAAATGTCGCCTGGAACACGTCTTCGGCGAGGGCCGAATCCCGCAGCCGGCGGCGCAGGTACCCGAACAGCATGTGCTCGTAGCGATGGACGAGCGCCTCGAAGGCCGACGGGTCGCCCGCGGCGCGAAACCGCAGCAGCAGGTGCTCGTCGCTGATGTCGGAAGTGTCGGAGCGGCTGTTCGTGTCCATGCGATCGTCTCCCGTTGCGGGTCCCCAGGACCGACGTGCAGGCGGCGTGCCAAAGCGACACAAACCGTCGGAATCGGAAAAACCGGATGTTTGCACGGGCTGGCTGGCCCGGGGGGTGCCGGCCGGGTGGTGGCCGCGCCGCGAATTGCAACACCGACTTGCAAAGTGCGTCGGTCCGAAGCGGGCAGGAGAGACGGGTAAACTGGTCGGTTTATGCGGTCCGTGACAGCCGAAGCGATCTTTTTTTCGAGAAAAAAGCAGATTTTTCCTCAACAAACCGCTTGTGACCCGCGTATCCCTGATTACGCTCGAAGGGTCTTTCACAGGAGACCTGACCATGGCTCGTTTCGGTGCCCTCCGTTTCCGTGCTGCATCCCAGCGACGGGTGAAATCGCTCCTCTGTGCGGCCCTCGTGCTCGGCCCGCAGTCGCTCGGCCACCAGCCCGCCGTGATGAGCGAAGCCCGCGGCGAGTGCGGCTGTGCGCCGTCGGCGGCCGTGCCGACGCAGACCTACCGGCTCGATTACCAGACCGTCTACGACGAGCGGCAGGTCACCGAGCAGCGCGTCTCCTACGAAACGGTCTACGACACCAAGACCTACACCGTGCAGAAGCCGGTCTGGGAGACGCAGACGCAGGAGCGGCGCTACACGGTCCAGAAGCCGGTGTGGGAGACGCAGACCCGCGAGGAGCGGTACACGGTGATGAAGCCGGTCTGGGAGACCGTCATCGAGGACCGCAGCTATGACGTCACCCGCGACGTGGTCGAGACGTCCACCCGCGACGAGCAGTACACGGTGATGAAGCCGGTCTACGAGACGGTCGTGCAGCAGCAGGTGCAGACGGTCCGCAAGCCGGTGTACGAGACGAGCGAGCGCGAGCAGGCATACACGGTCACCGAGCCGGTCACGCAGGTGCGGACCGCCTACTCCGTCGGCAGCCAGGCGGTCGATGTCGTCACGCCGGTCGTGACGCCCGGCTCCACGGCCCTCGGCTATCAGCCGGGCGGGTGGGTCGCCGACCCCCTCACTGGCCTCGCCGTCTGGCAGCGCGGCGGCTGGGCCTGGCAGATGACTCCCGGCACCGTCGTCAACCAGGTCAATCGCGTCTACCAGCCGACCTACACGCCGGTGCAGGTGCCGGAGACGACCTACGTCAACCGCGTCGTGACGCAGAAGGTGCCGGTACAGACGGTCCGTTACGTCGACGAGCAGGTCGTGCAGCAGGTGCCGGTGCAGACCATGAAGATGGTCGCCGAGACCGCGGTCCGGCAGGTGCCGGTGCAGACCGTCCGCAAGGTCGTGGAACGGGTCGAGAACAAGGTGCCGGTGAGCGTCTGCAAGATGGTGCCCGAGGAGCAGGTCCGCCAGGTGCAGACGCAGGTGATGAAGTACGTCGCCGAGGAGAAGGTCGAGCCGGTCCAGGTGCAGGTGATGAAGTACGTCACCGAGGAGCGGACGATGCAGGTGCCACGGACCGTGGAGAAACGAACACCCTACACCTATACCGTTCGCCTGCCACGGACGGTCGTGACCCGCGTGCCGCTCGACACCTGCGGCAACCCGCTGCCGGCCGCCGCGGCCCGGCCGACGACCGGGGCGACGCCATCGGCGCCGGCCACCGGTGCCGCCGCCGCACCGGCCCTGTCGCCCGCCGAGGCCGCCACGCTCCGCAAGCCCTACACGGCGGAGAAGCCGATCACGGGCGAGGGCGAGTCGGCCTGGGGCAAGGCCGAGGGACTGCAGCACGTCGATCCGCTGAAGGGGAGCGACGCGAGCCGGGCCGCCGCGGGCGCCACCCCCGGGCCGGCCGCCAAACCGGACGCCGTCGAGTCGATCCCGGCACCCGCTTCGAAGGAAGACCCCGCGGCATCGCGGCCCGTGGGCAAGGAGCCGACCATCGCTCCGCCGGGCATCGAGGTTTTCCCCCCCGCGCCCGCAAGCGACACACGCGACCTGCCCGCGGCGAAGACCTCGGGCCGGCCGTGGCTGCCCCCGACCGTGCAGGATCGGGGCCACACGACCTGACGGCTGCGACGTGAGTCGCCGCGTCCTCCCGGCGTGGCATCCGGTTCGATTGGCAACGCGATCGATGCGGAGTACATTCCCGCGATCGTCTCCGCCACACGGATGCCATCTCATGCCGGGCAAGGTCACGGAAGACCACTCCACCGCAGCCGATGCCCGCGACGCGAGTCAGCCCGCCACCCGCCGCCGCCGACCAGAGCGGCTGTTTGCAGCGGCCGATGCTCCCGACGATCCGGACGTCCGCCGCCTGCACACGACGTCGATGCTGGCCGATTTGCTCGGCGTGCCCCCCGTCGCGGTGCGGCACTGGATCCGCACCGGCCTGCTCGTGCCGACGCGCCGGTCGGGAACGCTCGACTGGTTCGACTTCGGTCAACTGGTCGCCGGTCGCAGCCTGGCGCGGCTGCTCGCCGCCGGCCTGTCGCTGCGCGAGATCGACGCCAAGCTCACCGCGCTCGCGCCGGCGGGAGCGGCCGAGGTCGCCCGGGCTGGCACGGTCGTGGCCGATGGCCGGCGGCTGAGCGTGCGGCGTGGCGACCGGCTGCTCGGGGCGGGGGGGCAGATGCAGTTGGCGTTCTACGCCGAGGGGCTGGCCGACGTCGCCGGCCGCGTCGCCGCCGAGCCTGCCGAGCCGGTCGTCGACATGGCCGCGCACCGCTGGGTCGAGATCGAGGTCGAGCCGGCCGCGCGGCCAGACAGGGCTGCGGCGGCCGACGTCGGCGAGATCCTCGACCTTGCCGACGACTTGGAGGCGGCCGGTGAGTTCGGCGAGGCGGCGGAGGCGGGCCGCGCGGTGCTCCAGGCGCAGGGCCCGACGGCTCCGGTGGCGTTCATGCTCGCGGAGCTGCTTTACCGTGCCGGCGACCTGACCGCGGCCCGGGAGCGTTACTACGCCACGATCGAACTCGACCCCGACCACGTGCAGGCGCGGACGAGCCTCGCCTGCGTGCTTGCGGAGCTGGGTGATCACGAGCTGGCGCTGGCGGCGCTGGAGGGGGTGCTGCGGCAGGAGCCGGCCTATGCCGACGCCCACTGGCACGTGGCCGGGGTGCTCGCCGACGTGGGCCGCGATACCGAGGCGCGACACCATCTGGAGACGTTTCTGGAACTGGCCCCCGACAGCCCGTGGGCCGAAGTCGCCCGGGCGCGGCTGGCGGCGGTTACGGCCGCGACCTGATTCGCACGCGTTCGTTCGCCCACTCTGATCACGGCCATGCCCCGGCGGGCCAGGAGTCGGCAGCATGGTTGTGGGTGCGGGATCAACGAGGGTTCGCCTGCGGCGCGGTTCTTTTCTGCCTTTCCTGGACTGCTGCGGGGATCACGACGTCGTCGGTCGGACTGCCGTCCGGCTCGGGGATGAGTTGCAGCGTCTCGATGAGCGGGATCTCGAGGTCTTCCTTGTCGAGCAGGGCGGAGAGCGTCTTGGGGGAGAGTTTCTTGAGGTTTGGCAGGGAGAGCGGGCCTTGATTGAACGCTGATGCGCGAGTCTTCTGGTTTCGAGGCGGACGATGCGGAGCGGAGTCGGCGGATTTCTGCGAGGTCCTCGGGCGAGGCCTTGCGGCCGGCGAACGCGTGCAGCACCAGTTCGGCCGCGGCTCCGCCGAAGGCCCGCTCGACGAAGTCGTCCACGAGCTGCTTTTGGGCCTTCGGTCGTGGGGCGGGGCGGTTCAGCAGGCGGCCGGCACCCGATTGGCCGGCCGAGGCAGCCCTCGTACGATGGTCAAGGTACCAAGACTTTCGTCGAAGGCGGCGGCCGGTGGGGGGAATTTTTCGCGCAGACCCCCGGGACGCCGTCGTCCGCCGGCCGGGAACCGGCGCCACGCGTCGCCGTGCTACAGTTCAGCAGACGCTGCCATGAGCCAGGATGCCGCACCACAGCACGACGCCGCAGGGACCGGTCTGACCCGGCCGGCGCAGCTCGTGCGAGACAATGCCACCCTCGTGAGGGTGTCGCTCTCGGCTGCCGCCAACCTGGCGGGAAACGAGGCGATCGTCTGGACGGGCAGGCCGTCCGAACGGGTGATCCGCGGCTACTGGCTGTTCGCGGGAGCCTGCCTCGCCGTCGTGACGCCGATGCTCGGGTACGCGATCACCCGCAATGCCGGCGTCCCGGCGATCGCTGTCGCCTGCATCGCGCTGGTGACGCCGCTGGTCTGGGCGTGGTGGAAGCAGGCGGTCGTGCGGCACACCAGTTACGAACTGACCACGGAACGGCTCCGGGTCACGCATGGCATTCTCTCACTCGACGTCGACGACATCGAGCTCTACCGGATCAAGGACATCCACGTTCGGCAGCCGATCCTGCAGCGTGTCTGCGGCCTCGGCTCGATCCTCGTCTGGTCGACTGACGTCACGCTGCCGCGTTGCCGGATCCACGCCCAGCCGATCGCCACCGTGCGGGAGCTCCGCGAACAGATCCGCATGCTCGCCGAGGAGATCCGCGACCGGAAGGTAGTTCGCAACTCCTCCTGACCACGGCAACGCGGGGCTGGGCGTGGCCAGCCCGTACTATGCCCCTGGCCGCCGTCTTCGTGGTCGTTCCTCCAGGGAGCATCCAAGAGTTGACAGGACACTCCGACGGTTCGGGGTTGCCCATGCCCCGCTCGTCGGACGTTCACTTCGGCCCTCCCGGCCTTCGTTCACTCGATGCTGGCTGCGTTTTCGGCTTCCTGCCTTCACTTGCCAGCAACGCCGCCTCTCGGGACATGGGCAACCCCTCACGGATGCATCGACGTCAGATGTCAACTCCATCATGCTCGGGGTAGTAACCAGGGCCCCCGACTGTCCAAAGAATGGGTTCCACCTCATGGTTCGTCTTCCGTTGCAGGCAAAGCACTCCGACTTCTGCGGGCGCCTCCGACCGGCGCCGCGAAGCGGTCGACCGAGTGGAACAAGGCCATGGATGGCTTGTTCCACGTACAGTTAGAACGCACCCCACGGACCGCGGACGGCGTGCACGCCGAACTGAACCGTGTCGCTCGGCTGGTTGGGCGTCGGCATGAAGCCGCCACCGGCGCCGCCGACGGCACCCGGGCCCGGATAGGGACGCCGGAACTGGTGGTAGATCGGGGCCACGCGTGAACTCGGCACGCCCCAGCCGTATTGCGTCTGGAACTCGGCCGTCGGGGGCACGACGAGCGCGATCGGCCGGCCCTCCCACGGGTCGTACCAGCCGCTGTGCCAGCTCTTGCCCTGGCTGCGCAGGAAGTAGCGATGGGCGTAGACGCCATGCTTGTCGCCGCACAGGCCCCCTTCGCAGCCGTAGCTGCACGGTCCGCCGACCGGATGGCCGCAGCCGCAGTGATGGCAGCCATGGCCGTGGCGGCAGCACAGCCCCTTGTGCCCGCAGTGCCCGTGGCGACAGCCGCCGTTGTGGCAGCCGGCACCGTGGCGGCAGCCACCGGGCCCGCAGCCAGCAGAGCCGACGCCGGCCTGCGTGCAGCCCTGTCGTGCCGCTTCGCCGGCATGGGCCGGGACGGTCGCGAGCAGGCCGCCGAGGGCAACGGCGGTCAGCAGGTGGCAAAGCAGGTGCCGGTGAATCGCCTGTCGCTGCAGCATGCTTTCGCTCCTCACCACCAGTAGGCGTGCACGTCGGTCCGCATCCCCATCGCGCCCGCCGGGCGGATGTACCGCCGCCGGTGACGGTAGAGAAATTCGTGGGGCATGAACGGCGGGTACGTGTGCCACGTGTGGCCCACCCGCGGCGGCACCGGCCGCGGTGAGACGTAAAGTTGGGCGCCGACGCCCGGAGCGGCACCGGCCGGAACCGGGGGCACGTAGTAATTGTGGAACACGTCGGGCGTCGGGGCCTCGACGCCGCCGTCGATCGGCAGCGCGTGGGCCGTGACGACGCAGAGGAGTTCGACCGCCACGAGCAGGCAGACGGCGCCGCGGCGGTGCGCGTTGAACCGGTTGGTCATCGGACCTTCTCCTCCGTGAGTCTCGCGGCGGCTCGGCCGCCCGCGTACCCGGTTGGTTTCGGACGATCGTTCAGCGCCGCATGATCGTGCCGCACGGACCTCGGCCCCCCCTGCGCCATGCGCACACTTTCCGGGCCGTGCGGGTGTGCGGAATCGGCCGGGACCGTGCCCGCAAAGTCCGCCCCTCTTGCCAAGCCTCGCGCGGCTGATCACAGTCTGGGAGTCCCGAGCCCCGTCGCGATCCGTCATGGCCAGCGTCAAAACACCAGCAAAATCGGCCGCGAAAGCATCCCCCACGGCGCGGTTCAAGGTCCCGCGCGTCCGGCGGCCTGAAGCGACGGACGCGGTCGTCGAGGAGTCGCCGGCCACCGTCCAGGCCACTGCGGCCAAGCCGCCCGCAGCGACCACCCGCCGCCGGGCCACGGCGCAGGCCCTCGCCGCCGGACAGCGGGACATCTCGGTCAGCGAGTTCTTCGCCAAGAACCGGCACCTGCTCGGCTTTGACTCGCCGCGCAAGGCGCTGCTCACGAGCGTCAAGGAGGCGGTCGACAACTCGCTCGACGCCTGCGAAGAGGCGGGCATCCTCCCCGAGATCTGGGTGCGAATCGAGCAGGTGGGGGAGAGCGGCACCCGCTACCGGATGAGCGTCCAGGACAACGGCCCCGGCATCGTCCCCCGGCAGATCCCCCTGATCTTCGGCAAGCTCCTCTACGGCTCGAAGTTTCATCGGCTGCGGATGAGCCGGGGCCAGCAGGGCATCGGGATCTCGGCCGCCGGCATGTATGGCGTGCTCACCACCGGCAAGCCGGTGAAGATCATCTCCAAGACCGGCCCCAAGGATCACGCCCACTATTCCGAGCTGCGGATCGACACCAAGACGAACCAGCCGGAGATCCTCAACGGCAAGGGCGCCGGCGTCGACGTGCCCGCGGGCAAGGCCGGTGCCGAGCTGATGAAGAAGCACGCGATCGAGTGGGTCGCGGAAAACGACCGCGGCGAACCGGTCGACCATGGCACCCGCGTCACGATCGAGATGGAGGCGAAGTTCCAACGCGGCCGGGGCAGCGTCGAGGAATACCTGGAGCAGACGGCGATCGCCAATCCTCACGCCCGCCTCCATTTTCAGGGGCCGGACGGTGCGCCGGAGCGGATCCTGGAGCGGTCGAGCGACGACCTGCCGCCGGAGCCGAAGGAGATCAAGCCGCATCCCTACGGGGTCGAACTTGGCCGGCTGGTGACGATGCTCCAGGAGCAGCCGAAGCAGACCCTCGCCCAGTTCCTCGTGCAGTCGTTCTCCCGCGTGTCACATGGCACGGCAAAGAAAATCTGCGACGTGGCAAAGCTCGCGCCGCGGACGACGACCGGCCGGCTCGGCCGCGGCGAGGCCGACGCCCTCTACAAGTCGATCCAGGAGACGAAGATTCCGCCGCCGGCCACCGACTGCATCGTGCCGATCGGTGAGCAGCGGCTGCTCGCCGGCCTCCGGCAGGTGGTGCCGGGCGAGTTTTTCACCGCGGCGACACGGCCGCCGGCCGTCTATCGCGGCAACCCCTTCGTCATCGAGGCGGCGCTGGCCTACGGCGGCGGCGTGGCCGCCCAGAAGGTGAGCCGCGAGGCGCTCGGCGAACTCGCCGGCGAGAGCGACGCCCGCAGCCTGCGGCAGTTTCTCACGACCACGTTCTCGGGCCTCGGTTCCGAGTCGGCCGACAAGATTCTCGCCGATGCCCAACTCGCCCCGCGGCAGAGTCCGGCCCGGCTCAAGAAGCAGCAGCTCGACGTGCTCCACGGCGCGATGCAGAACGTGAGCGTGGACGAGGGGCAGAGCATGAACGTGCTCCGCTACGCCAATCGCGTCCCCTTGCAGTTCCAGCCCTCGGCCTGTGCGGTGACGCAGACCATCACCGCGACCAACTGGCGGGCCTACGGCCTGTCGCAGTCGCGCGGCGGCCTGCCCAGCGGGCCGGTGACGGTGATGGTGCACATGGCAAGCGTCTGGGTGCCGTTCACGAGCGAGTCGAAGGAGGCGATCGCCTCCTACCCGGAGATTCAGAAGGAGATCCGGCTCGCGCTCCAGGCCGTGGGCCGGAAGCTGGGGATGTATCTGCGCCGGCGGCTGCGGGTCGCCCAGGAGGGGCAGCGGCGCAGCATCTTCCTCCGCTATCTCGGCGAGGTGGCGACGGCGGTCGCGCAGATCAACGGCGTCGACCGGGACAAGCTCTACGAGCAGCTCCTGGCCGTGGCGAAGAAGAAGACGGCCGAGGCTGACGTGCGGCTCGACGACCGTGGCAAGCCGATCGAGGATGAGGAGGATTTGGAACTCGGCGACAACTGCATCATCGTGCCGCCGAAGATGCCCGGTGGCGGAGACGGCGCGGCCGCCGAGGCGGCCCCGGCTTCGGGCCGGAAGCGGGGCAAAGCCAGGTCGATCGCGGTCGTGGATGACGACGCGCAGGCAAAGCCGGATCAGACGGCAGGCGCGATGCGTGCATCAAAGCGCGGTCCAAAGCGTGCCGCGGAGCGGCCCGCCGGACGCACGAAGGGTGGCGGGAAGGCCGGCCGCAGGCGGTAGCGGACGGAGGCTCGGATGCGTGGCGTGCCGGTGATCGGCGTCGATTTCACGTCGGCGCCGACGCCCCGGAAGCCGATCACCGTGGCCGTCGGGACGCTGCTGGCCCGCGGCCGCGCGGCCGTGTACTCGCTCGACGCGGTCGAGACGATCGGGACGCTCGACGCGTTCGCGGCGTTCCTGCGGGCGGACGTGCGTTGGATCGGCGGCTTCGACCTCCCCTTCGGCCAGCCGCGGCCGCTCATCGAGCACGAGGGCTGGCCGACCGAGTGGCGCAGGTTCGTCCGCTTCTACTGCGGTCAGCCGCGCGACCGGTTGCGCGGCGTGTTTCGCCGCTGGTGTGCCGGTCGGCCCGTGGGGGACAAGTTCGCCTGGCGTCGGGCGGACAGGCCGGCGGGTTCGAGTCCGGCGATGCGCTGGGCGAACCCGCCCGTGGCGTGGATGATGCATGCGGGCATCGGCCGGATGCTGGCGGCGGGGCTGTCGTTTCCGGCCCACGATCCGCCGCGGCGGGCTGGCGCCGGTCGCCGGATCGCGCTCGAAGCCTACCCGGGCTACACGGCGCGGCAGGTCGTGGCGGGCTCCTACAAGAGCGACGTGCCGGCGAAGCAGACGGCGGACCGCGAGGTGCGGCGTCGGTCGATCGTGCGGGCGTTGGTGGCGGGGCGGGCGGGCCTGGGGGTGACACTCGAGGTGAGCCGCGTCTGGCGGCGTCGGCTGATTGCCGACGGGTCTGGGGATCTGCTCGACGCCGTCATCTGCGGCCTGCAGGCGGGGCATGCCGCGGTCCTGCCCGGCTACGGCCTGCCGGCCGATCTCGATCGGCTCGAGGGCTGGATCGCGAGCGTGCCGGCGCGTCGATGACATGGCCCCGGCCACGGGCTGGCCCGCCTGTCGCCCGGCGCCGGGGGCTTTGCCGGAGTCGGCTCCAGCGGCGCGATTCGTAGTGCCGGTCGTTCAGGGACGATCGACGCCGCCGTCGAGTTCAGCCGGCCAGGCCGCGAGGTCGTCCGGCGTGTTGAAGTGTGCGTGATACCACGCCAGTTCGCGCATCCGCGCCTCATAGGGAAGCCGCGCCCAGCGGGCCCGCTCTTCGCCGAGGTCGCGGGCGAGGATCTCGTAGTAGATCTCCGGATAGACGCGGTCTTTCGGCCGCTGGTGTCCCTGAACAGCGGCTGACGTGTCGTCGCCGGACGGACGAGCGGAGATGTCGCGGGCAGGAGTCATGGGAGGATTGTATCCAGCGGCATCGCCACCAGTTGGAGTTCCTGAAGAGTCGCAGCCGCGAGCGAGGCAACCCGGTCGCGACCGCGGTCGAAGACCTCGCGCCTGGTCGCCTCGCTGGCCAGCGGCGCGGGGGGCAGCGCATGGGTCCGGGCCGCCTCGCAGACCCGACGATGCTGCAGGAGGAAAGGTTCCGCGGTGGGCCACTCGCCGACTCGATCCTGTTGCCAGTCGCGATAGAAGGCTTTCCAGGCCCGCTGGTACACGATGTACCGCTCGCGATTGACGCACTGCCAAAGCAGCTGCTCGACCAGCAGCAGGCGGTCCAACTCCGCGTCGCCGTGGTCGGACAACGTGGCCAGCAGCGGCCGTTCACGTGCAAAAGATGCGCGCAGGCTCGGGGGCGTGCGATCCCATGCTTCTCTGAGCACGGACGGTTCCCGCAGGTGCAGCACGGCCTCGGGCTCGCCGTCGAAGAAGGCCTGCAGTGCGAGCCCGTTGACCAGAGGCCAATCCTTGGGTCGATCGGTCTTTTTCATTCTGGCCACGACGTCGCGGCTGGCGATGCCGCCGTCCGCCAGGGCATGCCAGGCGGCGCTCAGTCGGGGCGCCCGGCCGAAGAAGTCGAGGTGTCGCTCCGCCGACTCTGGGTCCTCGAACGCGGCGATGTGGCTCGTCCAGCCGCCCGTCAAATACTCACGGTCGAGGGGCGCGCCGAACAGGCCGCGATAGGTGACGCGCCAGCTGCGTCCGCTGACACCTCGTTCGAGTTCGCCGAAAAGTTCCACGAGCCGGATAATTCCCTCCGGATCGAGGATCCAGTCGGTGTCCTTCGTGTTCTGCTGGAGGCCGTACTCCACGCACGCCATGCCCGAGGTGAGCGTGGCCTTGATCGCCCGCTCGCGCAACATGCCTTGAAAGGAACGATAGAAGGCGATCGGGTCACTCATGCCGCGATTGTCGTGTTCTGTCACGCCTTGTGGCAAGCGACCCCCGCGGTGGGTGTGAAGCC
>JBKDUV010000395.1:0-2940 GCA_046339335.1 Planctomycetia bacterium
AGCCGATACTCCTTGGCGACCACGAGCCCGTCGGCGAGCGTGCGTGTGAACCGCACGGCGCCGTCGGCGGTCGTCTCCGCCTGCCAGTCGACGTCGGCCATGTCCTGTCCGGGAAGTTCCCCTTCCTGCGAACGCCGGCTACGACCGTCTCGCGACTCGATCGCCAGGCGAAAAGACAGCGGGTCGTGCGGGTCGCCATCGGGATCGGCCACCGGCAGTCCGCGGATCTCGGGCCGCACCGCTTCCAGAGGCCGGCGTTCGAGCGCCACGTCCAGCGTCGCCCGGCTCTCGCCGCGCAGCACGGCGAGCGTCACATTCTCACCCGGCCGCCGTGACGCGAGAATCTCGCGAAGCGACCGGGCATCGGCCACGGGCGCCGCATCGACGGCCGTGATCACATCTCCGGGCTTCAGTCCCGCCCGATCAGCCGGCGTGCCCGGGCCGACGACGCCGACCCGGCACCCCTGCGGCGTCGCCTCGCCGGCGAGATGCCCGAGGTAGCCGCCACGGTCGTCCTGATCGTGAAACTGCTCGTCGGCGAGTTCGATCCGTTCGACTGACGCACCGCGGCTGGTGAGCGTGACGAGCATCCGCGCGGGCCCCGCAGGATCGAGCGAGCCGAGCGTGAACCTGGTTCGCGACGCCGCCGGACCGGCTGCGGACCCGACCGCCGGCAGCGGCGTCGGCGTTTCGTCGGCCGGGTCGCCGGTCGCGGCATCCCGCCCCTCGGGGCGGCTCGCGGGAGTCGTGGCGGCAGCCACTTCGGCGGGCGGCCGCAGATCCTGCTTGGGCTGCGGAAACAGCCAGGCTTGCAGAGCCTGGGCGCCGAGAAGGATCGCCAACGACAGGGCGATGAACGTGAAGGTGCGGCGTTCCACGGGGGACTCCGGCGTGCAAAACCCTGAGTATAGACGGGCCTGAGGCCCCTGCACACCGGCAGGGAACACCTACCGCCCCTGGCCGAGCCGGTCGCCGAGAAAGTTGTCGAGGTCGGGGATCGCGTGGATCTTCTTGCAGGTCGTCTCCCACGGGTAGGGCAGCCTGCGAAAGCGAACCGCCGCATGGTCCTCGACGATCGCATAGCAGGCGCGCGAATCACCGTCCCGCGGCTGACCGACCGAGCCGACGTTGACCATCGCCTTGTCGACCGGCAGTTCGATCCGTGCCTCGGCCGCCCCCCCCGTGGCCACCTCGGGAGCGACGAAGTCGGGCGCGGAGGTGAAGACGCCGGGGATGTGCGTGTGCCCCTGAAAGCAGACCCGGCCGACGAGTTCGAAGATGTGCTCCATCTTCAGGGGGCTATAGATGTCCTCGGGAAAGACATATTCGTCGAGCGGTCGCCTGGCCGACCCATGGACGAACATCGCATCCCCCTCGGTGTGCGTCCGCGGCAGTTCGCCGAGGAAGTCGGCCAGCATCGCCTGGGAGTTGCGCGGCTGCCGGTCGTGGGCCTCGATCTGGGCCCGCGTCCAACGGATCGCCCGTTCCGCCCCGACGTTGAAGCCGTCAGGGTCGAAGAGCGCTCCCTGGTCGTGGTTGCCGAGGAGCACGAGGCTGCACCGGTCGCGGACGAGTTTCACGCACTCGCACGGATTCGGCCCGTAGCCGACGATGTCGCCGAGACAGAGGATGGCATCGACCCGTTCCCGGTCGATATCCTCCAAAACGACCTGCAGCGCCTCGAGGTTGCCATGGATGTCGCTGATGATGGCCCGCTTCAAGTGTTTTCCACCCTCTTGCAGGCCGTCCGCAGATGCCCGATCGTGGTGCTGAATGGCCGAGTCCGACCCTTGGACACGCCATCTGAGGGAGCGTACGCCGCCCTTCGTATCGGGTCAAGAAGACCGAGGCCCGCCACGTGAGCGACCCCATCCGCATCCTCGCCATCGACACGAGCCTGGCCGCCGGTTCCGTCGCCGCGTGCGCCGCCGCCGCGACCGCCGCACGGCCGCTGCCGACTCCTGGCGAGCACGCCCGACTGCTGGCGACGGCGCTGCGCGAGGCCGCGGCTGAACTGGGCTGGGAGATCGGCGCGGCTGACCTGGTCGCCGTCGTCCGCGGCCCCGGCTCGTTCACCGGCCTGCGGGTCGGCGTGGCCGCGGCCAAGGGGATCGCCTGGGCGAGCGGCGCCCGGCTGGTGGGCGTCTCGGGATTCGACGCCATCGCCTGGAAGACGGCCCATGCGATCGACATCGCCGGTCGCGGTCTGGAGATCGCCTACGACGCCGGCCGGGGCGACGTGTATGCGGCGACGGCGACGCCCTCCAGCAGGGCCGCCAACGGCTGGCATGTCGGAGCGGCGCGTCTGGTCACTGCCGCGACGTGGCTCGCGTCTCTGCCGCACGGCGCCTTCGTCGCGGGCCCGGCCCTCGCCGGACTCTCGGATCGGCTGTCGTCGCGTCCCGACCTCGTCGTCGTCCCGCAGGGCTGCTGGACGCCGGACGCCACGGCCGCGGCCGCGATCGCCAGGGCGGAAGCGGCGACCGGACGAACCGACGACCCGGCCCTGCTCGTACCCGAGTATCTGCGGCCGAGTTACGCGGAAGACCGCGGCTGACCCGACGTGCCGACGATCGGGGACGTGGTCCGCGGCCGTGCCTGGATCGGCGCGGCGTCCGGCGGGCGGTAGGATAGTCGGCTTTTCCGCCCGGCTTTCTCCCCTTTTCGGACAACCGCCCCGGCTTTCGCATGCGCCCCATCAAGAAGCTGCTCGTCGCCAACCGCAGCGAGATCGCGATCCGCGTCTTCCGCTCGGCCCACGAGCTCGGCATCCGCACCGTCGCCATCTACGCCCACGAGGACCGCTTCGCGCTGCACCGCTTCAAGGCCGACGAGGCGTATGCCGTCGGCAAGCCCGGCGAGCCAATCCGCTCCTATCTCGACATCGACTCGGTGGTGGCGACCGCCAAGGCACACGGTGTCGACGCGATCCATCCCGGC
>JBKDUV010000396.1:0-7114 GCA_046339335.1 Planctomycetia bacterium
CGGGGTAGGTACCTACACATTACTGTCCCTTTCGCCGCTGTCCCCGTATTGCTACGGTTCTCGCTCGACTTGCATGCCTAATCCACGCCGCCAACGTTCACTCTGAGCCAGAATCAAACCCTTCAATTGATTGGTTCGTCATGTCGCAGCCACCGAGGTGGCTGCGACGTTGATTCGCCTGAATCTCGTGAAGAGATCCGATCTGTCTGATGAATAAATGGTTCGTGATCGCTCGGTCGGTTGCCCGACTTTGCGGTCACTCGCCGGTCACGATCGCGTGCCGGCCGAAACCAAAAGAGATCAACTGCCGAATTGTCAAAGATCTTTCGGCGTCGCCACCCGAAGGCAACTCCGCCGAGTCCCCAATCATAGCAGGCCCTGCTGCCGCGTCAACAGGCCTCGAAGAAAGGCGTTCGAGTCGCGGCAGCCTCCTGGTATCGGCTGCGTGCGGGGTTCGGTCCAACTCTTTACGGCAGGTTGCGAAGGCTGGTTCGCTGCCGGCCGGCGACGCCGTGAAACCCTTTTTCGAGGGGTCAAATACGATCGGGATGTCGAGCGGGTGCCCCTCGCGCCGCACCGTGAGGAGCACCTGATCACCCGGGTTTTTCGACTCCACGGCCGCCAGAAAATCGTCCGCAGTCCGCACTGCCTGCCCCGCCACTGCGACGATCAAATCCGCCCCCGACCGATCGAGCCGCTCTGTTTCCACCAAGAATGGACCCTGCCGACGACGCTCCCGAACGACGCGAAAGCCGTGGACGCCGGCCCGCTCGGCCGGGCCACCGGGCGTCAACGTGGCCACGACGAGCCCGGCGTCGGACTGGTAGACCTGGGAAATGCCCGCATCCGGCCGGATGACCCGGCCGCGCGTGATGAGTTGGGGGACGATCCGGGAGAGCGTTCCCACGGGAATCGCGAACCCGACCCCGGCACTCTGGCCGGTGCGGCTGGCGATCGCCGTGTTCATGCCGATCAACTTGGCACCGCTGTCGAGCAGCGGCCCGCCGGAGTTGCCCGGATTGATCGCGGCGTCGGTCTGGATGATCGACTTGATCGTGCGTCCCGTTCGCGTGGGGAGCGAACGGTTGAGACTGGAAATAATCCCCGTCGTCAGCGTGCGTTCGAGGCCGAACGGATTCCCGATGGCGAACACCCGCTGCCCGACGCGCAGGTCGTTCGACGTCCCGAACGCTACCGGCTGCAGCAGTTCCGCCGGCGCGTTGACCTTGAGCACGGCCACATCGGTCTCCGGGTCGGCACCGACGAGGGCGGCGGCATGAGACGACCCGTCGAACAGCAGCACCTGGATTTCCTTCGCCCCGTCGACGACGTGAAAGTTGGTCAGCACGTGCCCACGCTGGTCGAGGACGATTCCCGATCCGGCCCCTTCCGACGGCACCTCGATGAGCAACAGTCCCGTCGCGACCGTCGCCTTCGTGTTGATGTTGACGACGCTGCGATTACCGGCCTCGTAAACGGCGATGTTCGTTCGTTCCTCGGGCGTGAAGGAACGCCCGATATCGGCCGCCGAGACGTCCGGCCGCACCCCGGCGCCCGGCAACTGCGCCAAGCCCCGGCCGGCAACGGAGAGCAGGATGCCGACGGCGAGAACGTTCCGGAGGCCCCTCGCGGCGGCCGGCCGGCAGCGCCCGCAGATCCTGGTTCCCGACCGGCGAAAGAGTCCCGAGAAAATTTGGTACATGCCGCTCCTCGCCCGTGAATCGAGGCCGCGCGGGGGCTCCGCGAGCCTGCCGATCGTTCGCCCGTTGACGCGGTCCGCAAACCGTTTCGTAAGCCTTCCGTCCGGGACGAATTATCGCGTTCTCCCCGGGAACGCCCAAGACCGAATCCGCGCGCTGCGCCGCACCGAATCGAGGTTGGCGTCAGGGTGCCTTTAAAATATGCTTGGTGGTGGCAGATCGTTCGTTCCCGCCCTGGAGTGCCTCGCATGAACTTCCCCTGCCTCCGCCTCCTGCCATCCTTCGCAGTCGCCTGCATCGCGTGCATGCCGGTGGCTCCACGTGCCGCCGAACCGGTCGCGTCGATTTCTTTCGCGGAGACGTCCGAGCGAACGCCCGCTTCGCCTGCTGCGGCCCCTGAATCCGCCACCGCTCCGCCCGCTGCCGTCGTCGCCGTCGGCATCAAGGCCGCCGAGTCTGCGCCGTCACGGGCGTGCGACGTGATCCTCCTCTTCGACACGTCCGCCAGCCAGATGGCGGACTATCGCCGCTATGGGGTCGAAGCGGTCGCCGCACTGCTCGACGCGGCCCGGCCCGGCGACCGGTTTCGCCTCGCGGCCGTCGATGTCGATTGCCTGCCCTTGGCGGCGGACTTCGGACCTGCCCGCGGTGACGAGATGGTGCGGGCCGTGCAGGCTCTCGAGTCGCGGACGCCGCTCGGTTCGACGGACCTCGTTCGCGGCCTGCAGAAGGCTGCGGAACTTTTCGGAACCGGCGCGCGACCGCGGGCGATCGTGTACGTCGGAGACGGCCCCGGCATCGAAGGAGTCGATCCGGCCGAGTTCGCCGGCGTCATCGATACGCTGCGGGCGCGGCGAATCGCCGTCACGAGCCTCGGCATCGGTCCGCAGATCAACTGGCCCGTGCTCGCGGCACTCGCCCACGGCACTGGGGGAATGCTCGTCATCGCCGACGAGAACCTCGAAGCGAAGGCGGTCGGCACGCGGATCGGCGGACTGGCCGTCCAGGCCGTCACGTGGCCCGAGGACGCCTCGCTCACCACTGCCGGCGGCATGCCGGTTCCCATGCTCCCCGCGCGGCTGCCGCCGCTGCGGTCCGACCGCGATTCCATAATCCTCGTGGAGGGGAGCCCGCCGGATGCAACGCTCGCGTTTGCCGTCGATGCGGAGGGGGGCCGGCAGGCCGTCCGGCTTCCGCTTCCCGCTCCAGTCGTCACTCCCGAAAATGCCTTTCTCGGCGAACTCGCCCGCAACGCGCGGGAGACCCGGGGCGTCTTTCTGCCGATCCTGGGACGCGAGGGGCTGGCTTCGGCCCGGGCCGCGATCATGGGGGAAGCGGCGACGCTCGCCTTGCTCTCGCGGCAGGCTGAGGCAGCCGGCTCCCATGCCTCGGCTGTCCGCCTGGCCGATGCGTCTCTTCGCCGCGACCCCGACAACCGCATAGCGGGGATCGTGCGGACCGTCGCCCAGCGGAGGGCAGCTTCGGACGCACCGCCGCCTCCGGCGCCGGCATTTGATCCGCCTCAGGCGGGAGGCGAACTCGCCGAACTGGAGGCGATGCGCCGCGTCCGCGCACAAAAACTGGAGGTGGAGACGGCCGTCAGGATCAAGGACGCCCGCCAGTTGCTCGCCACTGATCCCGAGCGTGCCCGTTCCGAACTCAAGGACGCTCAGGAAAGCGTCCGTCTCGACACCGACCTCGATCCTGCAGCCCGCAACACGCTCCTTGCCCAACTGGAGTCGCGAATTCGTGAGGCGAACGTGCGGGCCCAGGAAAAACTCGACCGTGACCTGGCGGCCGAACGGACCGCCCGCGTGGGTCGGGAACGATCCGAGCTCGTTCGCGAACTCGACCGCCGCGAAGGCAAGATCAAACAGTTGATGGAGCGATACAACGCGCTGGTGCAAGAGGGCATCCGCATCGGCTACCACCAGGCGGAACGCTATCCCGTGGTCGTCAACGGTGGGGCCGTGATCGGCGGCGAGGAGCCGACGCTCGCGTTCAGGCAGGCGGATCGGGTCGTCGGCGAGGAAATCGCCCGGGAGACCGGGGACATCTATGCCAACTCTCCGATCCCGATCACGGCCCGGGTCGTGGGCCGCACCGCGCCGATGGTGGCCAGGATCCTCGACTACGATGCCGAGAACACCCGTGTGAAGCGGGACCAGGAACGGGGCTTCATGGACTGCCTGCACCTCGTGGACGTGGCGGCGATCCCCTTCCCCGACGAGCCGCCGATCATCTATCCCGATGCGGCACGCTGGCGGGAAATCACCGCCAAGCGACAGCGCTGGAAGTCGGTCGACCTTGCCAAGGAGGGATCCGCCGAGCAGAAAATCTACGAATCGCTCGGCAAGAAACTCGAACAGCCGCTCGAGTTCACGGAGACTCCGCTGCGCGAGGTCCAGCGGGCGATCGAGGACGCCACCGGCCTGACCCTCCAACTCGATCAAAAGGCGCTGGAAGAAGAGGGGATCGACCTCGAGACGCCGGTGACGAAGACGGTGTCGGGCGTGACACTCAAATCCGCCTTGCGGATCCTCCTGGGCGATCTCGACCTCACCTACATCGTCAAGGACGAGGTGCTGAAGATCACGACCAAGGAAAAGGCCGGCGAGGAACTGATCGTCAAGGTCTATCCAGTCGCCGACCTGGTGCTTCCGGTGAATCCCCAGAGCGGCGTCAATCCCTTCCAAATGGGCGGCGGCCTCGGCGGCGCGGGTGCCATGGGCGGCATGGGCGGCATGGGTGGCATGGGCATGCCCATGGGGGGTGGCGGCATGGGCATGGGAATGGGAATGGGGGGCGGAATGATGTGCTGGGTTGCCCGCGAGGTCTACGGCCCGCACGACGCACGCTGGCTGATCTTTCGCGGCTGGATCACTTCCGAAGCGCCGCGCTGGCTCCTCGATCTCTATGTCTCCCATGGCGAGGGGTTCGCCGACTGGATCCATGGCCGCCCCGTTGCCAAGCGCGGCATCCGCTGCCTGATGGACTTCGTGGTCGCGCCACGCGTGGCAGGAACGGCCGCCGCCGGTGGTCAGTTCCAGGTTTCAGGAGCCGTTCAGTACCTCGCCGGGAAAGGGAAGCCGGCCGTCGCTCCGGCTGCCGCCGGCAATCAGGCGGCAGTCGAGGACGCGGCGGAGGAACGCAAGGTGGCGGAGGCGATCGGTCTTCCTCCCCGGGTGCTCGGCGCCGCCGATCTCACGGCCGCGATCCGCGCTTACTTTGCCACGAACGGGTCGGACGGCAAGGCGTTGACCGCGTCGGAACTCCGTCAGCGACGGGCACAGTTGCGGAATTCGGCAGCCTGGCTCGGCGAACAAAAGGATCATGCGAAGGCGGCCGACCTGATCGCCGCCGCGATTACCTCGGGGCAGGCGGAGCCTTGGATGTACGAGGCACTGGCCCTGGCCATGGCGGCTGCTGAACGTCCCCGCAGCGACGTGGAGCGCGTGCTGCTCTCGAGCGCGGATTTCGCCAGCGGCCCGAGTGATCTGGCGACGTTGGCCAGGTACATGGCCCGACTCGGTTTTCACGAACAGGCGATCCGTGTCTGCCGGCGACTCGTCAGGCTGGAGCCGACGAACCGCGAGGCGTATGCCATGGCCATGACGCTGGCAGCCGACCGCGAGGACGTCGCCACGCTTCTCTGGGCATGCCCTGGCGTGCTCGGTCACGAGTGGCCCGCAGCCGAGCGCGAGATCGCGGTCCGGGCGGGCCGCATCGCCAAGAGCACGATCCAGTCCTTGGAGCAGTCCGGACGCAACGACGAAGCGGCCGCCCTCCGGTCTGCCGTCGACCAGGCGCTCGTTCGCGATCTCGTTGTCGAACTGTCGTGGACGGGCGATGCCGACGTCGATGTCTTCGTCGAGGAACCGACCGGCTCTGTCTGCTCGCTCACGACGCCCCGGACGCCGGCGGGAGGCGTGCTCCTCGCAGACGCGGCCACGGGAGTCGACCGCAGCGACAAGGCACACAAGGAACGGTACGTCGTGGCCGAGGCATTTCCGGGCCAGTATCGCATTCTCGTGCGTCGGGTCATCGGCAAGGTGACGACCGACACCGTGACCGTGCGGACGACGGTGCGGGCGGGCGCCGAGAACGAAGAGACGAAGACGACGCCGCTGCGGCTGGCCGGGAACGAGCAGATCCTGACGGTCGAACTGCCCGACGGACGGCGTCGTGAGCCCCTGCTCGACGCGCAGATCGCCCAGGACGTCGTCGTACAGCAGCACGTCACGAAGACCGTGCTCGCCCAGCAGTTGAACTCGATCGACGATCCCGCTGTTTCGGCATCGCTGGCCGACAGCCCCAGGGCGGCGCCCCGCCCCGGCGTCGCCGGTTTCCCCGGCTTCGGCCGCACGGGAGTCGTCGGCTATCAGCCGCAGATTTCCGTGCTGCCTGACGGCGTGAACCTGTTCGCACGGGCCGTTATTTCCGCCGACCGGAGGTATGTCCGCGTCACCTGCACTCCGCTGTTTTCCGGCGTTGGTCAGGTGCAGTCGTTCGGTGGTGGCGGGACGGGCCCCGCCGCCGGTGGTGCGATGGCCGCCGGTGGTGCGATGGCCGCCGGCGGTGCTGGTGCGGGTGCCGCCGCGGGGGGTGGAGCTGGTGCGGGCGTTGGTGGCGCGGGTGCCGCCGTGGGTGGCGGTGCTGGAGCCGCGGCGGGTGCAGGTGCGGCAGTGCCAGTTGTGTGCTGGGTGGCCCGCGAGGTCTATGGCGACGACAACCCGCGCTGGATCGTATTTCGGCACTGGCTCCTCACGGAGGCGCCGGCGCCGCTTCGCGATCTGTACGTCGCCCGCGGCGAGGCCTTCGCGGCCTGGATCCACGACAAGCCGCTTCTCAAGGCGGCGATCCGGTCCGCGATGGACCGGGCGGTCGACCGCGTCCTCGCCCGCGCGGCGGTGCCATGCCCCGATTCGGAGTGATCCTGGCCGCGGCCGGCCAGAGCAGCCGATTCGGCAACTCGGCCTACAAAAAGCCATTCGCGCCCCTTGCCGGTCGGCCGGTTTGGCTGCATTCGGCCGAGAAGTTTCTCGACCGCGACGATGTCAAACAGGTGGTCGTGGTCGTGTCGCCGGAGGACCGGGAGGCGTTCGTCGACAAATTTGGCGCCAACCTCGCCTTCATGGGGATCACGCTCGCCGAGGGGGGCGCGGAGCGGGCCGACTCGGTCCGAAACGGCCTGCAGAAACTCCGGCCGGAAATCGACATGGTCGCGATCCACGACGCCGCCCGTCCCTGCCTGGCCCAGGCCTGGATCGACCGCGTGTTCGCGGCCGGCGCCCGCGACGGAGCCGCCATCCTCGGCATCCCGGTGGTCGCCACGCTCAAGCGGGTGGCGGCCGACAACACCGTCGTCGAGACGGTCGACCGCACCGGCCTCTGGGAGGCGCAGACGCCGCAAG
>JBKDUV010000397.1:0-17162 GCA_046339335.1 Planctomycetia bacterium
GCGCGGCAGAGTCGCTTTAAAAGGGAGACGCCTACGTCCTCGATTTCACGACCAACAAACCGGGCTCCGCCGGCGGGGCCGTGGTCGCTGCGGAGGGGCGGTTGCTCGGCCTGCTGGGCAAGGAACTGCGGTCGGCGGCGACCGGACTGTGGCTGAACCATGCGCTCCCCGCGGATGAGATCGTCGACGGGTGCAAGGTGATCGAGGCCGGCGGTCCGCCGCCAGGGGCCGCGGCCCGAGCTCCGGAATTGGACCCGCGGGCGTTCGGCATTGTGCTCTTGCCCGTCCTGCTCGACGGCACGCCGCCGTTCGTGGAGTCGGTCGTCGGGGAGTCGGCCGCGGCGCGGGGCGGACTGCGCCCCGACGACCTCGTGATCGCGGTCAACGGTCGGACCGTCACGTCGCGGGCCGCCGTCCGCAGGGCGCTCGGCGGCCTGGCTCCGGGGGATCCCGTCACGGTCACCGTCGTCCGCGGGGATGAGGCGGTCGCCTGCGATCTGGGGCCGCTTCCACGAGCCGAGGGGCGACGATGACGGAGCCGTGCGGTCCGCTGTGCCGGCCTGCGGCGCGTCGCCACGGCGTTCGCACGTCGCCAGGCGTCGTCGTGCTCGCGATGCTCGCGGCCGGTGCGGCCGGCAGCGGCCGGACGGATGAGCCGACGCGTGCGGAGGAGGATGCATTCCGCGCGGCGGTCGCGCGGGTGGCCGGGGCCGTCGTCCGTCTCGAGCCGGGCACGTCGGCCGTCGCGGTGGCGGGGGACGCCGAAGGCGGCCCCTCGACAGGGCCGTCGACAGGCCTCGTGATCGACGACGATGCGACCGCGGACCGGTCGTGGATCGTGACCACCACGCTCGCGGTGCCCGATGGCGTCGAGCGGGTGGTCGTGGTGAGGCCCGACTCCACGCGCGGCGTGGGCCGGGTCGTGGGGCGGGATCGTGCCCGCGCGCTGGCGCTCCTCCAGACACCGCGGATCGACGCCGTGCCGGTGCCGAAACCGGCGCCGCGGCGTGAACTCGAGCCGGGGCAGTGGGCGATCGCCGTCGGCCGCGGCTGGAACCAGGCGGGGCCCGGCGTGTCGGTGGGAATCGTATCGGCGACCGACCGCTGCTGGGGACGGGCGGTGCAGACCGATGCCGCCGTGTCGCCCGCCAACTACGGCGGGCCGCTCGTCGACCTCGAGGGCCGGGTGATCGGCCTGCTCGCGCCGTTGCCCGCCGACACCGCCGGCATGAACCAGGGCACGGAACTCTACGATTCCGGCATCGGCTTCGCGGTGCCGCTGGAAGACGTGCTGCGCGTGCTGCCCCGGCTCAAGGAGGGAGCGACGCTCGTGCCTGGAATCCTAGGCATCACGTGGCACGGCACCGACCTGATCAACGGACCGCCGCTGATCGGTTCCTGCCGCAGCGGTTCTCCCGCGGCGCTGGCGGGTCTGCGGGCCGGCGATCGGATCGTCGAGGTCGCCGGCCGCCCGATCGGGCGGATCGCCGATGCCCGCCATCAGCTCGGGCCGCGGTATGCCGGGGACGAGGTCGACGTGATGGTCGAGCGCCCAGCGAAGGGCGGCGGGGAACGGCTCACCGTTCGGATCGTCCTCGCGGATCGGCTCCCGCCGTGGAGGCGTGCGATGGTGGGTGTGCTGCCGTTGACGACCCCTGCCGGCGTGCCGGTGGCGAAGGAGCACGATCCTGCGGTCCATGGACTCGCCGTCGATCGTGTGCTCGCCGGTGGACCGGCGGACAAGGCAGGCATCCGTGCGGGTGACCGCATCACGTCGATTCGCCCGGTCGCCGCGGCCGGAGGCGATGCCGCGGTGCCGATCACGACGAGGGCCGACCTCGTCGCCGTCCTCGCCGGCATCGAGCCGACACAGCCCGTCACGATCGGGTACCTCCGCGCCGACAAGGCCGTGACCGCCGAGGTCGTCACGGCCGAGCCGCCGCTCGATCCGACCGTGGGGCTGGCGGCGGCTCTGAATCCTCAGGATCGGCGGGCGGGTGGGGCCGGCGGACGCCCCGGCGGCGGCGTCGATGCGGCGACGATCGTGACGCTCGACGTTGCCGAGGATCGTCAGCGGCCGCTGGCCGTGCTGCCAGCCGACCGTGGGGTGGCGCCGCTGCCGCTGGTGATCTACTGCGGCCCGCCACGCGGGCCGCTCGACGAGGGGGCGGCTGCTCCCTGGAAGGCCGCGGTGGCGGGGAACGGCGTCGCCGTGCTGCTTCCCGGGTCGCTCGATCCACAACGCTGGGGGCCGGCCGACCTGGCCGCGATCGGCCGCGGCGTGCTCGCACTCGACGCGCGGCGGCCGATCGACCGGTCGCGGATCGCGATCGCCGGCAGTCAGGCGGGGGGCACGTTCGCCTGGCTGGTCGCCGAGCGGTTCGGGCCCCAGGCCCGCGGCGTGGCCATGCTGGATGCGGCACTGCCGCGACAGGCGATGATCGAGCCGGTCGATCCGCTCCGCTGGAAGTGGGTGCTTTTCGGCGCCGGTGCGGGGACCACCGACAGGCACCTGCGTGTCGACGCCGACAAGCGGCGGCTCACCGCGGCCGGCTACGCGGTGGGAGTCGTTCCCGCGGACGACGCGGGCCCGCCTGCGGAACTGCTCTGCCGCTGGGCCGTGATGCTGGGATTGCTGTGACGGCGGCGTGCGATCCGCCGCGGATCGTCCACTGCGACGAGGCGATCGTCGTCGTCGAGAAACCGTCCGGAATGCCGAGCGTGCCGGCCCGAACACCGCTCGATCCTCCCTGCGTGGCGGAGCGGCTGGCGGCATTCTTCGGAACGGTCGAGGCCGTGCACCGCCTCGACCGCGACACTTCGGGCCTGCTCGTGCTCGCCCGTTCGGCAGAGGCTCGGGCCGCCCTCGGACGCGCCTTCGAACACGGACTCGTGGCAAAACGCTACGTCGCCGTAGTGCGCGGGGCACCACCGATCGACGCAGGGGAGATCCACCAGCCCCTCGCCCCCGATCCTGATCGTCCACCGCGGCAGCGGGTGGATGTGGTCCACGGGCGACGGGCGGTGACCCGATGGTGGCAACGCGAGCGGGGGTTGGCCGGCACGCCGGCGGAGGGCTGCTCGCTCCTGGAACTCGAGCCGCTCACCGGCCGCTCGCACCAGTTGCGGGTTCACCTCGCCTGGCTCGGCTGCCCGCTGCTCGGCGACCGCCTGTATGGCCCCCGCGAAGAACGTGGCCGGCTCGCCCTGCATGCGGCGGAGATCAGCTTTCCGCACCCGATCGACGGCCGCGAGCTGCGTTGCACCGCGCCCGCCCTCGGGAGCCCGTGGGACTGGTTTCAGTTCGCGTGTTTCACGACGGCGTCGGGGCGAGCGCCGACCGGCTGACCGCCTGCCAGTAGCGGGAGACGCGGCCGAGATCCTTGACCCGGGAGCGATCGCAGAATGCCGGCCAGTCGTAGACGGCGAGCGGTGTGGTGCCGGCGACCGCGTCGGCGGTCCGCCGCACGCGCGGGCAGGGCGTGTCGGCGACCGCGACACCGTCGCAGCCGAGTGCGGCCGCCCGATCGCGGAGAATCTCGGCCGGCGGGCCGACCCGAATCTCGATGCCCGGCACGTCGGCGAGGCACTCGAACAGGAAGACGAGCCGGGCAAGCGACGGGCGTTCTTCGTCGAGCCATGCCGGGTCGATGACGAACAGCCTCGGCGCCGCGGGATAGGCGCGAGCCGCCGGGCTCGTCGCGGCAGCGGAGTCGAGTGTCAGCCAGACGAGTGGCCGATCCGGCCGGGCCACGCCGTTCAGAGGACGCCAGGGGGGGGCGGGCCGCAGCCGCAGTGACGGTCGCGGACCGAGCGGCGCGGAGTCGAACAGCCGCGACGCCAGGTCCTCGTACGATCCCTCCACATCACAACGGCCGAGGAGCGGGCATTCGCGGCAGTGGATGCCGCTGGTGAACGTCTCCAGGTTTTCGCGATTGAAGAGGTAGGGACGAGCCGAGAACGTCCCGGCCACCCACTGCCACGACAAATGGTTGCTGGCGGGATCGCCGTCGAGAAGATGCCGCAGGAACCAGTCGGCTCCCGCCCGCCAGTGGACGCCGCGGACGTGCACCAGCCACGAGGCGAGCCACATCCGCTCGTGGTTGTGGAGCCAGCCGGTGTCGTGGAGCCGGCGCACGAAGGCGTCGATGCAGGCCATGCCGGTGCCGGAGGCGAGCACGTCCTCCGGCATGCAGTCGATCGCCGGTTTTCGCCACGCCGCGGCCGGCGGCTCGATGCCGGTGAAAATCCCGTCGCCGAGGGCCGCGTGAACCTGTCGCCAATAGTCCCGCCAGCCAAGTTCGGAGACGAGTTTTTCCGCCTGCTCCGCGCGGCTCACCCGGGTCAGCGCCGCGTCGCGGACCTCGGCGAGGGAGAGGACCCCGTGGCGGATCCACGGCGAGAGCATGGTCACTGCCCCTGCGACGTGGTTGCGCGACCTGGCGTAGGCGACCGGATCGATGGTGGCGAGCCGCACCGCCGCGGCATCGCGGCCGCCGCGCGGCCAGGCATGCACGCCTGCAGCAACGCTTCCTGGGGCCACCCGATCGACCGCTGCCGAAAAGAGTTTGGCAAGTCGGGCCGCGAGGTCGCTGCGTCCCAGACAGGCCAGTGGCCCGATATCGCCGCCTGCGGATGGCCATGTCATCGCGAGGTCCCTCGTGCTCATGATGACTCAAAGGTCCTGGACCGGCGCGGTCAACCGGCTCGCACCGCGTGCCTTGTTCCTGTGCACGACCTGCATGCAAACCGTGCGGACCGATCCTAGACGAACGCCATTTCGGAGGGGCACCGAAGAAATTCAGACACCGCAAAAATCTGAAAACCTGTGGAAAATCATAGGTATTGCGCGACTCTGGGAAGGAGAGTGGAGGCAGGGAGATGGGGGGCTGGAGGTGTGTGGCACGAACTTTGCCCTCCCAATCTCTTAAGGTGTGTGCAGGCAGTTCCTGCCGCCCGGATGGGCACCCGCTGCGGAGGCGGTCCTGTTCGGCTCTTTTCTTCCTTCTGGAGTCGCATGATGCGTTCTTTTGCTGGGTCCCCGTCCGGGGACTGCGGGCCCCTGCCCGCGTGGTCGAGATTCCTCCCGGCGTTGGGCCGGACCCTGACGGTCTTTGCGGCGTTGGCATGCGCCGCATCCGCGGTCCATGCAGCGGATGAGACGGCGACGCCGGCACCGACTGCTGCAGCCAGTGACCCGGCCTCGGCCGCCGATCCGGCCCCCGCTGCGCCCGTGATTGCCGTGCCTTCCGCTGAGGAGATGGTGAAAAGTCTGTGGCTGGCTGCGGACACCGTCTGGGTGTTGGTCTGCGGGATGCTCGTATTCTTCATGAATCTGGGCTTTGGCTGCGTCGAGTCCGGTTTTGCCCGGGCCAAGAACTGCGTCAACATCCTGTCGAAAAACTTCGTCGTCTTCGCCGCGACCGTCATCGGCTTCTGGCTGGTCGGCTGGGACCTGATGTTCGGCACCGACGCCGGTGGCTGGATCGGGAAGTCCGGTGCCTGGATGGTGGGAGGAGCGGACAACAGCCCGGCGATCGGCGCCGACTATGCTGGTGTCTACGGCGCCATCAGTTGGACGAGCGTCCCGCTGTGGGCGAAGTTCTTCTTTCAGCTGGTGTTCGCCGGGACGGCTGCCACGATCGTGTCGGGTGCGGTCGCCGAGCGGATCAAGTACCACTCGTTCATCATCTTCAGCTTCCTCATGGCCCTGGCGATCTACCCGGTCACCGGTCACTGGGTCTGGGGCGCGGGCTTTCTCGGTCAGAAGGGCTTCTGGGACTTTGCCGGCTGCACGGCGGTCCACTCCGTGGGCGGCTGGGCGGCCCTCACGGGAGCAATCATTCTCGGGCCGCGGATCGGCAAGTATGGCCCCGATGGAAGGCCGCGGGCCCTTCCCGGACACAACATGACGGCGGCCTTCATCGGCTGCCTCGTGCTCTGGTTCGGCTGGTTCGGGTTCAATCCGGGGAGCACGATGGGCGTGGCGGGTGACGGTGGAGCGGCGGCCGCGTCGGTGGCCGTGAACACCAATTTCGCCGCCGCGGCGGCCACGCTCACGGCCACGCTGACGGCCTGGCTGCTGCTCGGCAAGCCCGACATCGGCATGACCCTCAACGGCTGCCTGGCAGGGCTTGTCGGGATCACGGCGAGCGCCGCCTACGTGACGGCCCCGGCGTCGATCCTGATCGGTGCGATCGCCGGCGTGCTCGTCGTGTTCTCGGTGCTGTTCTTCGACAAGGTGCGGGTCGACGATCCGGTCGGTGCGACGAGCGTGCACCTCGTGTGCGGCATTTTTGGAACCCTCTGCGTCGGCTTGTTCACGCTGAAAGACCTTTCCGGTTCCACTGCGGCGGGACCGTTCGGCACGATGGCCGTCGGTGGTCCGAAGGCGGGCCTGTTCTACGGTGGCGGCTTCGAGCAGCTGTGGATCCAACTGCTCGGCGTGCTGGCCGTCGGGGCGTACGTCGTGCCGGTGTCGGCGATCTGCTGGCTGATCATCAAGGCGGTCGTCGGCCTCCGCGTCTCCCCGCAGGAAGAGATCGAGGGCCTCGACATCGGCGAGCATGGCAACGAGGCCTACCACGGCTTCGTCATGGTGCGGACCGAGTAGCAACGTCCAGAAGGATGCCCCAACGGCTTGGGTGGGCACTCCGCCTCGCTCGCCCAGGCCGGGGCATCCTTTCTTTCGCGCCGTCGCCGCCGTCCCGGCGTCGGCGACGGCTTACGGTCGCCGGGCGGAGCCCGGCGACCCGTCGGGCTCCGCCCGACGCGGCGTGCGCCGAGGCGTGGTGGGTGAGGAGGTGCTGTCGTCGGATCGCCCGGCGTCGGCGACCCGTCGGGCTCCGCCCGACGCGGGCCGTTGTGGGCGGCGACGAGCATGCCTCCGACCGGCGGCACCGCGCCCGGCAGCGGTGGCCGGAATGATGCGGTCAGGCCCGTTCCGCGACGGGCACCGGCTCGGCGGCCTCGGCGCCGCGGGTGATCTCGAACCCCATTTCCGCGATCATCTTGTAGTCGGCCTCCGGCAACTGGCCCTTCGTCGTCAGGTAGTCGCCGACGAAGATCGAGTTGGCGGCGTACAGGCCGAGCGGCTGGAGGCTGCCGAGGTGCAGTTCGCGGCCGCCGGCGATGCGGATTTCGGACGCGGGGTTGGTGAGGCGCATCAGGGCCAGGCCGCGGAGGCAGTCCCGCGGCGTCAGCCGGCTCGAGCCCTCCAGTGGCGTGCCGTCGATGGCGGTCAAAAAGTTGAGCGGGATCGACTCGACTCGCATCTCGCGCAGGGCAAACGCCATGTCGACGAGGTCGTCGTGCGTCTCTCCCATCCCCATGATTCCGCCGCTGCACAGCGCCAGGCCGGCCGTGCGGCAGGCCTCCAGCGTCGCCACCCGGTCGGCGTAGGTGTGCGTCGAGCAGACCTCGCCGTAGTGCCGCTCGCTCGTGTTCAGGTTGTGGTTCACCTTGTCCACGCCCGCCGCCGCCAGTTGCTTCGCCTGCTCGGGGCTGAGGAGCCCGAGGCAGGCGCAGACGTTGAGTCCGTAGCGGCTCTTGATCTCCGGTGTGATCGTGCAGACGAAGTCGATCTCGCGCTGCGTCGGCCCGCGGGCCGAGATCACGATGCAGAACGTCTTCGACTGCCGCTCCGCCGCCAGCCGGGCCGCCTCGAGGAGTTTCGGAGCCGAAAGCAGGTTGTACCGGGGGATTTCCGCCTCGGAGACCTTCGACTGCGAGCAGTAGCCGCAGTCCTCCGGGCAGAGGCCGCTCTTGGCGTTCATGAGGAAGAACAACTGCACCGTGTTGCCGAAATGCCGGTGCCGGACGCGGTAGGCCGCGGCCAGAAGGTCGAGCAATTCGACGTCCGGCGCAGCGAGGACGGCCCGCGCCTCGTCCCGGGTGATCGCACCGCCGCCGAGCACGCGGTCTGCGAGCGTGTGCCAGCGGCTGGGGAAAGCGAGCGGAGCCGTGGGGCGGGCCGGCGACGCGGCGGAAGTGGCTGAGGCAACAGGGGCGGCGGTGGACATGCGATGCTCCGGGGCTGGAATGGCGAGAATGTACGCGACGGCCCGCCTCCCTGCCAAAGAGCCGGTCGCCGGCCGTGCTGCACGCCGTTTCGGGGCCGCGCCGGTCGGAGGCATGCTCGTCGCCGGTGGACTGTGCCGATGCGTCCACGTGCGGCATGGTTCGTCTGTCGGTGCAGGCAAAGCACCCCGGACTCCTGCGCGTGCCTCCGACCGGCTCCTCGTTTCGCGCAGTCCCACACTCGCCCGGCAGGAAGCCGGCCGGCACAGACGCCGGGACGTCTTGCGCCGTCACGACGACCTACACGAGTCCGATCGGGAACGGGCTGAGGAGCTCCAGGCCGGAGTCGGTGCCGAGGTACTCGGTCTCGCTCCGCATGCCGATCCGCAGGGCCGGGTCGTAGCGCGCCGGCTCCACCGCGATCACGTCACCCGCTTCGAGCACGTCGTCCCAGTGCGGGTTGAGGCGCGGCGTCTCATGCACCGACAGGCCGATGCCGTGGCCGAGATGGCTTGACCAGGTTCCCACCGCGGCGTCGGCGAGCCAGGCCTGGACCGCGGCGTAGATGTCGCGACAACGGACGCCGGGGCGGGCGAGCCGCTCGACGAGCGCGAGCGCCGCACAGACCCGTTCACAGGCCTGGAGTTGCGCGTCGGTCGGCCGGCCGTCCACGGCGAGCGTCCGCGACGTGTCGGCGAAGTAGCCCCGATAGGCGGGGCCGAGGTCGAGAATGAACAGATCACCGGCCGCGCAGGGACGGTTTCGCGGTGGCCCTCCCCGGGCACCGCAGGCATAGTCGTTGCCTGTGCCGGTCAACATCTCGCCGCACGACGCCACTGCGGCCGCCTGGAGCGCGGAAAAGACTTCCAGTTCGTCGACTCCGGGCCGGATCATGCCGCGGGCGGTCTCGTACATCGCCCCCGTCGCCGCGATCGCACGCCTTAGCAGCCCGAGTTCGTCGGAATCCTTGCGCCGGCGCATCCGCAGCAACTCGGGCTCGAGATCGACGATACCCGCGGAGCCGAGCAGGCCGCCCACGTGCGGCGGGCAGGTGGAGAACTCGACCGCCGCCCGACCGATGGAGCCCATCCCACGCAGCCAGTCGCCGAGCACCCGTGCCGCAACCTGTCGCTGATCGTTGCGGAGCGTCGACCGCCACTTCGCCTCGTAGGTGCGCACGTCCGTCGTCGCGGCCTGCTCAACCGGTTTGTCGGGGCAGACGAGCAGCGACGGACCGTCGGCCCGGATTGCCGCCAGCGGTGCGAACCGGCCGTCCCAGCGGTGGCCGGTGAAGTATTGGATGTGTTCGGCCGCCACGAAGAGCGCGACGTCCACCCGCTCGTGTGCCATCCAGTGACGCAGCCGCGACTGCCGCGTCCGGCAGTCGTCGAGATCGAGCAGGGGCACTGAGCCGTTCATGGGCGCGGATCCGGGTCGTTGCTGCGATGACGACGAGCGCCGAGTGTAGCACGTTCGCCGTGCGAAGCCCGGCTCCTGTTTTGCGTTTTCGTCAGTCCTCGTTGCCGGCATAAAAATGCGCCCGCGAACTCACCGCGCGATCGCGACGTCTCCGCGGCCGGAGCGGGACGATCATCCGCGATTCGAGCAGGTCGGCGACAAGCGCTTCGCCGCGCTGATCACGCCCCTCGATCACCACCCGACCCACGTCGTCCCCATCCTCGATCGCAGCCATCAATACCGACTCGACCTCCAGACCCAAAACCTCCTCCATCGACCACACCGTCACAGCCCTGACAGGGCACGACTCGTCACCCACTTTCGCGACATGACGCGATCCGATCAACGCGGTCCGACTGCAGGCTTTTGAAGGCAGGGCGGGCATGGCTCGGTCTCCGACAGGTTGGTTTCCGATGACTGGATCAAACCTTCCTCCCTCGACAAGCACATGCCGTGCCGGCCGCGAAACCGCCCCCGGGCCGCTCTGCAGTCCACCTGACCGCTCCATTGTGACGCAAGCCGCGCGGGCAAACACGGGCGCCGGCAGGTTGGGAAGACCTGGCGGCGATGCAAGTTGGAAATTTTTCAACCTGCCTGACCGGGGGCATCCTCCACGCCACCCCGCTCGGACGCCGACGGTTCGGCCTTCACTGCCGTGCCCTCGGCACCGCGGCGGCCGCGAAGCCCGGCGCGAATCTGGTCCCGGAGCCGGGCGGCCAGTTCGTAATTCTCGCTCCGCACCGCCTCCGCGAGTTGCTCGTCGAGCGTGGAACCCACCTCGTAACGGCGGCGCAGGCTCTCCCGCATCTCCCGCAGGCGGCGGACGAGGTCGTCCTCCTCGAACTGCTCCTCCGCGTCGTAGCGGGCGAACAGATCGCGGAACCGACCGAGGCCAGCGTTGAGCTCGGCGATAGCCGCCTCCGGACCGCGTTCCTCCAGGGCAGCCAACGCGCCGGCCTGCACCCGGTGGAAGAGCACGAACGGCCGGTATTGCTCATGCGATATCGTCCATTCCTCGTTGGGCGAATGCTCGCGGACGAAGTCCATGAACGCCAGGCTGTGGTCCGCATCGCGGGCCGCCCGCCGGTACTCCCTGAGCGACAGCCAGCAGAGCCGCCGATGGTAGAACTGGACGAATTCACGATCGGCCTCGGCACACTGCTCCTGAGACAGCCGAAACGCGTCCCCCTCGCGGATCACCTCCCCGACGAGGTAGTCGTAGTACGTCTCGGCCCCGTTGGGGCGGAGGCCGTCGGGCCGCAGGTCGGTCTCCATCTGGAGCACCCCCATGTCGACCCGCATCTGCAAAACCTCGCGGCCATTGCGGGCCTTGATCAGCCTCGCAATCACCTCGCCCGGGCGGAAATCCCACTTCTTCAGCAGTGAATCGAGGTCGCGGGGCGACGCCATGGATCAGTCCTTGCTCCGGCTGGGTGCGGGCGATGCCGCCCGTGCACGGCGATTATACCCGCCGCGTCGGACCTCGGGGCGGGATCGCAAGTGCTTGGTCCGGGAACGCCGCTGCTTCGCCTCCAGCCTGCGGGCCACGGCCGCCCGGGGCGTTTTCGTCCGTCGTCTGGTTTTCGGCGGCACGAGCGCCCGCTCGATCATCTGCGACAGTTTGGCGAGGCAGTCGGCGGCGTTGCGCGGCTGCTCGCGGTGCGCCTGGCTGACGATGATCAGCCAGCCTTCATCGGTCAGTCGGGAACGTTCGCGGGCCAGCAGCCTGCGGCGCACGTCGTCGGGCAGGTGCGGCGAGCGGGCCGCGTCGAACCGCAGGATCGCCTTGCTGCTGGTGCGATTGACGTGCTGCCCGCCCGGGCCGCTGGAGCGGACGAACTGCCATTCCAGGGCGTCTGCAGGGATGACGACCTCCCGAACCGCATCGCCGACCCGAATTCCGCGCGACTTCGCCATCTGTCTGCCCTCCGGCACCCGGAGCGATCCGCCGTCACTGTATCCTGTCGGCCAGGGCGGTGTCGGCACGCGCCCCATCACACCCGCCGAAGCCAGGGAGCCCGTCATGACCCGCTGGTGTCGTCTTCTGCCGATCGCGGTCTTGGTCGTGTCGCCGGCGGTTGGCCTGCCGCCGGCGCGGGCAGGGCAGCCGCATCCGCGGCCTCCCGGACCACTGCCCGCGGCGGCCTCCCGCGACGTGCCCGACCTCGACGCCGCCGCTGGCGAGGACTGGGGAGCATTTCTCGGGCCGAGCGGAAACGGCCGCAGTGCCGCCCGCGGCATCGCCGCGCCCTGGCCGGCCGCCGGGCCGCGTGTCGAGTGGCACTGCGAGATGGGGGAGGGCTACTGCGCCCCGGCGGTGGCGCTGGGCCGGGTGCTCGCCTTTGACCGCATCGGCCGGCACGTCCGCCTGCGGTGCCTGCGGGCCGACACGGGGGAGAAACTCTGGGAAGACCGCCACGCCAGCGGCTACACCGACATGTGGGGCTATGACGGTGGACCGCGGGCGGCACCGGTCATCGCCGGCGACCGCGTCATCACGTTCGGTCCGGAGGGCCGGCTCGAGTGCCGGTCGCTCGCCGACGGGAGCAGCGTCTGGCGGGTCGACACGGCGGCCGACTACCACGTCGTGCAGAACTTTTTCGGCGTCGGCGCCGCGCCGCTCGTCGTCGACGTCGACGGCGGCCCGGTCGTGATCGTGCAGGTCGGGGGCAGCCGCAAGGGGACGGCGCCGCCGGCGCGGGAGCGGCTCGATCTCGTCAAGGGGCTCGACAGCGGCCTCGTGGCCTTCGATCTCGCCACCGGCAGGGAGCGGTGGCGATGTTCCGACCAGCTCGCCAGTTACAGTGCCCCGGTGCTCGCCACAATCGCCGGACGGCAGCGGGTGCTCGCCTGGATGCGTGACGACTTCCTCGTGGTCGATCCGGCCACGGGCGAAATCGCGGGGCGGTTTCGCTGGCGGGCCGACGACGTCTTCAGTGCGGTCTGCGCCAGCCCGGTCGCTCGCGGCGACGAGGTGCTCCTGACCGAGTGCTACGGCCCCGGCAGCGTGCTTCTCGACCTCGCGGGCGACGTCCCGCGGCCCCTGCGGCAGGACCCCGCGCGGGCCCGGCCCGCGCAGGCGCTCAAGGCCCACTGGGGGACGCCGGTGCTCCACGAGGGGCACGTCTACGGGGTGAGCGGCCGCAATTCCGGCGATGCCGTGGTCGCCTGCGTCGAGTGGAAGACCGGCACCGTCACGTGGGCCCAGGCGGGCTTCGGACGAGCGAGCATGGCGCTCGTCGACGGGCACCTGATCGTTTTGGGCGAATTCGGCGACCTCGCGCTCGTCAAGGCGACGCCCGCGCGGTACACGGAGGTGTCGCGGGCCAGGCTCGACGCCGCTGGTGGCCGAAAGGAGCTGCTCACGCCGCCGTGCTGGGCCGCACCGGTAGTCGCCCGCGGCCGCTGTTACATCCGCGGTCAGGATCGGCTCGTGTGCATCGACCTCGGCTGCGAGCGGCGTTCCGCCGACTCAAAATGAGTCCCGAAAAAAGTCGGTCCTCCCGGGAAATTTTGTGGGTCAGGAGCCAAGAAGGGGGTGTTCCTGCCATGTCGCCGGGCTGTGGAAGCAAGCGCAGGCATGGAGGCCGAAGCGCGGCGGACATGCAGTGAACGGAGGGCCGGAGCCGCGCAGAGAGCGGCCGGTGACACGGCAGGGACACCCCCGACCCACGGAAAAGCCCGATGGTCCAAAATGTCAAGCCCGAAACGAGGGCGGCATGCTGTCATCGACGTCGGCGCCCGCCACGCCCTTTCGGCCCGTTGCGGCGCGGCTTCGTGATGCTCTCTGGACAGTCCGCGCGCGGGACGTCCATACTTTCGCCCCCAGGCGGGTTCCTCACGCTGCGGAACCGATCGCGGCGTCGTGACGATGGAAGAGTGTGCCGATCATGATCGACGTCGCCGTCAGCCAATTGACGACCCCGCGCTGGGATCTGGGGCAGGAACTCGAGCGAATCGTCGCCGCCGGGTTCGATGCCATCTCCCTCTGGCGGCCGAAGCTCTCCGACCCGGGGCTGGGGAACGTCGCCGCACGCCTCGCCTGCGCCGGCGTCCGGGTGTCGAGCCTGCAATGGACGGGCGGCTTCACCGGTGGTGACGGCCGCTCGTTCGCCGAGAGCGTGGCCGACGGGCTGGAGGCGATCGACGCCGCGGCCCTGCTCGGAGCTCCCGTTCTCGTCGTGCACAGCGGCTGCCGTGGGGGTCACACGCTGGCCCATGCCACGCGGCTGCTCCACGACGCGCTCGATCGGCTCGTGCCGCGGGCCCGGGACACCGGTGTCGTCCTCGCCCTGCGGCCGATCCATCCCGACACCGCCCCCGGCTGCAGTTTCCTCGATCGTTTGGCGCGGGCGATCGATCTGGTCGAGGACTACGGCGATCCCGCGGTGCGGCTCGCCCTCGACCTGTGGCAGTTCGCGGACGACGTCTGCATCAGCGACAATCTCTCCCGGCTGGCGGCCGTCGCGGCGTTGGTGCAGGTCGCCGACCGGCAGGGACTCCCGGCCCCCGACCAGGACCGGCTTCCGGCCGGCCGCGGAACGCTGCCGCTGGAACCGCTCGTGGCCGCACTGGTGGCACACGGCTACCGCGGCGACCTCGAGTTCGACCCGGTCGGGGAGGCGGTCGAATCGCTGGGCTACGACGCCGTTTTCCAGGAAACCCGCTGCCTGTCCGATGCCTGGGAGGCGGCCTGGCAGACTGCGGGCGGTCCCCTCGCACGCGGCCTCGAACCGGCCCACGTGCAACTGCGGGGACTTCACTCCCGTCCGGCCGCCGCCGGCGCAGGCTTCTTTCCGCTCGGTTCCGGATCGCGCAGCCCCCACGCCTCCAACCAAACCGTCTCCCGCGGCCGCGGCTGAAGGGCGAAGTCCTCCTGGAGCCGCCGGTCGAAGTCGTCCATGTGGGCGGCACCGTAGAAAATGGCGATCCGACGCCGGCCTTTGGCGATCTCCTTGCGCAGCACGGCGAGGGCTGCCTTGTTGCGGTCGGTGATGATCGCCGAGCCTTCTTCCCCCCCGAGCGTTTCGGTCATCAGGTCCATGTTGGTGAACTGCTCGGCCATGAGCCGGCGCAAGCGCACCTGGCGGGCGGGAGCGGAAGCGAACAGCATGCCCATCACGTCACCGATCCCGACGTCACCTCCGGCCGGCTTTTCGCCGCGGGCCTCGCGGGCGGCGGCCTCCTTCATGAGCCGGTTGAACATCGTCCAGAACGTCTCGCTGCGTTTCTCCATCGCCGCCTGGAATTCCCGGGGCGACAGGTCGGCATGGACGAAATTGCCGGCCTGGTAGTCGATCTTGTCGAGTTGGAATTCGAGTCCGAGCAGCCGGGTCATGCCCAACTGGGCCGATCCGATGGCACCGGCCGGCGGCTTCCCTGGCTGCGGCACCCGGGCCTGCGGCGGGGCGACCAGTTCGTAGAGCACGGCGTCGTAGCCGGCGAAGGCCTCGTCGAGCCGGTCGTAGTAGTCCGCGCTGCCGATGTGGACGGCGGCCACGAGATCGACCTGCAGCGGTCCCCTGCGGTCCGAATCGGCCGGCTGCACGTAGGGGACGATCGCCGTGTCGAGCGACCGCGGTCGGTCTGCGTCATCCCGCACGACCCGCAGGAATTCGACCCCGTCCTGTTCTTCGCCGCCTTGGTGCTCGAGGCCGGGTCGACCCGGTAGGCGGCCGTGCGGCGGCGATCGGATCTCGTCAGCCAGAACGACACCAACGGCCGGCCCGAGAATGGCAAGCAGGGCAAGATGGCAAACGGACAGACGAGGCATCGGCACTCCTCCACGTCAGGTGCGATTTCCGGGCTTTTGTCACGGCCCCGCCGGCAGAATACCCGAATTCGCCAGTCCGGCCAGGTTTCGCCCCGCGGCCGACGTCCGCCCGCGAAACCCGCAGAGTCTGCCAGGTTTCGTCAATCCGGACGACCCGTGCGACCGATACCACGAGAGCGATCCGCATCGGCGGAGGCATCGATCCTGCAGCACAGGACACACACGCGATGGCTACGACACAGCGATTCCGGCGTCTTCTGGGCCTGATCCTCGCCGCTGCAGCGACGTGGACGGCGGGTTCGCCCGCCCATGCCGGCCAGAACTGGATGCCGCTCCTGCCGAACACAGACTTCCACGATTTCCAGCTCTTCGCCCCGCCGGATCTGCAGGACTACGCCGTCCGGCCCGATCCGCGCGAGGGCATCTTCTTCACGTACGACCGCACCTACTGGGGGCTCACGCCCGCCCAGTCGCGGCCGATCCTCAACGACTTCTTCATCCCGGTGCAGCCGCTGTCGCCGTTCGCCGTGGCCCAGCAGAACAACAACCTGATCTCGGCCGGCTACCCGTCGTCCGGCCTGTTCATCTTCGGGTCCGATCCGCTGCGGCTCGACCTCAACACCAACTGGATGCGGACCAACATGTCGTGGGGCAACCGCTTCGAGGGGGGCTGGCTGTACGACGACTTCGGGATGATGTTCAACTACTACAACTCCGGCCTCCAGGCGCAGGACTTTCAGACGACCAATTCGTTCGCCGTCAACTCACCGGTGACGACGTTCTCCCAGCAGGTCGCTGCCGGTGGAGGTTTTATCGGCGGCAATCCGCTCGTGGTCACCACGATCACCTCGACCAGCCCGCCGCCGGACCACATCATTCACCAGAACCTGACGCAGCGGAACCTCACCGAACTGCAGAGCGGCGGCTTCTCCTGGATCGTGCGTCGGAACCTCTCTGCGCCGGGCTCGGGCCAGCTCAATCTGCTCCGATTCTCGCTCGGGCCGAAGTGGATGTCGGTCGCCGACCGCTACAGCATCACCTATACGAGCCAGCAGGAGAGCTTCGTCAACGGCTGCCCGCAGGGGGATTTCTGCCCGCTGCAGAACGGCGGCTGGGACACGTCCGCCTACAACAACATCGTGGGTCCGGAGTTCGGCCTCAACTACCAGGTCGAGCGTGGCCGCTGGACGATCGAGACCGACCTCCGGTTCGTGGCCGGCATGAACTGGCAGAACACGCTGTACCGCGGATCGAACTTCCCGGCCGCCCTGGGGGCCGACTATTTCCGCAGCACTTACACGTTCGCCAACAGTTCGACCACCGGCGGCAACACGAACACCACGCAGAACGTCGGCGTTGGACCGCCGCCACTGTTCGTGCAAATCTACGGCGTCGGCCAGACGAACGCCACGAACGCTGCCGAGCACAACTTCGTCTTCAGCCCGCTCGGCGAGTGGCGGCTCCGCGGCCGCTACCGGGTGAGCCAGGCGATCTCGCTGAATGTCGGCTACACCGGCATGTGGCTGGCCGGCATCACGCGGGCCAGCACCAACACGGAGTTCAAGGCTGACCAGAAGCAGGTGCTGGTGGCGACGCAGAACGGCCCGCCGACGACGATCACGATCCCCAACCCGCAGTACAACCCGAACCAGCCGGTCAGCCCCGACAATCCCCAGTTCGTCGACCAGACGACCAACACGTGGACGCCGCCGCCGGTCAACCCGGTGGGGACGGGCAACAACCAGGTCCGGGTCTACAACAGCGTCGGGCCGCGGGCGGGTAACGACCTGGGCTACATGTTCGTCAACGGCGTCGACTTCGGAATCGAAGTGAATTACTGATTGTACGGCTGCGAAGCCATCCATGGCCTTCGCAGCCTTGGCCCGGCGGTGGTGAAGCCAGAGGTTCACCA
>JBKDUV010000398.1:0-18905 GCA_046339335.1 Planctomycetia bacterium
ATACTGCCGGGAGCATCCAATAGTTGACAGAACGCTCCGCCGGTTCGGTGTTGCCCATGCCCTGCTCGTCGGACGTTCACTTCGGCCTTCCAGGCCTTCGTTCACTCGATGCTGGCTGCGCGTTTGGCTTCCTGCCGTCACTTGCCAGCAGCGCCGCCTCTCAGGGCATGGGCAGCCCCTCACGGATTCAGCGACGATGAGTGTCAACCAGAACCTGCTCCCGGTAGTAATTGCTTGCAACAAAGACGTACTCACGTGAGCGACGCACGACATGCCGCATGACGACGTGATCATCGTGGGGGCCGGGCTCGCCGGGCTGGCCTGCGCACGGGAGCTCGTCCGTGCCGGCCGCCGGGTGACGCTCGTCGAGGCCGCGGATCGGGTTGGCGGCCGCGTCGCCACCGACACCGTGGACGGCTTTCGCGTCGACCGCGGCTTCCAGGTCTACAACGACGCCTATCCTGAGGGCCGACGGCAGCTCGATCTCGCCGCCCTGGCGCTGGGGGCCTTCGAGCCCGGGGCCCTGATCGCCGAGCGAGGCCGGCTGCGGCGGGTGGCCGATCCGTGGCGCCGGCCGCTGGCGGCCGTGGGGGGCCTCTTCGACGGCACGGTGGGGCTCGCCGACGCCTGGCGGACGGCGCGGCTGCGGGCCGACGCCCTGCGGGCGTTCGACGCCGGCCGGCTCGATCCCGACGCGGTCGCGACCGATGCCTCGCCGGAGCGGACGACCCGCGAGGAGCTGGCCGCGCGCGGATTTTCCGAGCCGTTCATACGCCGGTTCTTCGTGCCGTTCTTCGGCGGCGTGTTCCTGGAACGGTCGCTCGACACGGCGGCACCCGTGTTCCTCTTCGACTTTGCGATGTTTTCGCGCGGCCGGGCCTGCCTGCCGCGCGGGGGCATGGAGGCGATTCCGCGGCAGTTGGCGGACGGGCTGCCGATGGGCGTGATGCGGCTTGGCACGCCGGTGCGCGGGGTCGAGCCGGGCCGGGTGACGCTCGCCGACGGCGGCGTGCTCGAGGCAGGCGCCGTCGTCGTGGCGGTGGACGCGACGGCCGCGGCCGCGCTGCTGCCGGCCCGGGTTGCCGGCGCGTGGCACGCGCGGCAGGTGAAGGGGACGCGGCTCGTCGCCTTCGCGGCCGACCGGTCGCCGCTCACGAGCCGCGTGCTGGTCGTGAACGCCGACGCAGCCGGTCCGATCGACAATCTCACGGTGCCCTCCGACGTCGCCGCGGGCTACGCCCCCGCGGGGCAGTCGCTCGTCACGGTTTCGGTTCGCGGCGACTGGCTGGGGGCCGACCTGCCGGAGGCGGTGCGGCAGCAGGCGGCCGGCTGGTTCGGCGCGGCTCCGGCAGCGTGGCGGCACCTTGCGACGATCGTCGTGCCACGGGCCCTGCCCGACGAGTCGCCGGCGGCCCGCCGGCTGCGGCCGGCGGCTGCGCAGCTGGCCCCGGGCCTGTTCGTCTGCGGCGACCACTGCGGCAGCGGCTCGATCAACGGCGCCCTGGCCAGCGGCCGGCGGGCCGCCGGCGCCGTCATGGCCGCGGCCGGGGGAGCGTAAAGCCCTCGCGGGCAAAGTGGGCATCGTCGGCGATCGCCTCGGTGATGCCCCTGCGCCGCATCGTCTCGATCGAGATGCAGTCGGTGAGGCTCAGCCGTCGCTCGCGTGCCTGACGGCAGCGGGCGATTCCGAGTTCGTGGAGTTTCGCATCCACCCAGACGACCTCGCACAGCGGCACGATGCGATCGAGCCAGGCATCGACCGCCTCCCATCCCAGCCGTCCCTGGATGACGGCCTGGCTCTCATGAAGAACGTAGCTTGTGCACAGAAGTTGGCGGCCGTCCCTCGTCGCCACGTCGAAGGCCGCGCGGGCCGCGGGATGGAACGGATCGCTCCCGTCGAGCAGTGCGTAGAACCCGGACGTGTCCACGAAGATCGGCGCCATGCAACGGAGGCCCGGTCAGGGGCGGCCCTGGGCCTCGATCCAGGCTCGGTCGTGGGGCTTCAGGTCATCGGTCGGACGCGGCGTGAAACGGCCGGCAACGTCGGTGAGATCCACGGCCGCTCTCTCGGCCGCAGCGAGGTACAGGCCGATTCCCTCGCGAATGCAGTCCGCCAAGGAGCGGTGCTGACGCCGGGCGGCCTCGCGCAGCCGCTCGTAGTCTTGCTCCGGGAGCTGAATCTGAGTTCTGATCATGCTTACAGCGTACAGCCATCATGCTGTGCCAGTCAAAATCGCGAGGTAAGCCGATGGTTTTTCTGGGTTAGGCTCTTCGAATTGCTCCGGTTATGATGTCGTACGGGCGATTGAAACGTTCGTTTGAAACGTGTGAAAGACAAATGGCGACGGTTGAACATCGGGGGGCAGCCAAGCCGGGCGACGAGCCGCGGGAGCGGATTCTGGCGGCGGCAGGGCGGGAGTTCGCCGAGCACGGTTATGAGGCCGCCACCGTTCGCGACATCTGCGCCGCCGCCGGGGCCAACGTGGCGGCCGTCAACTACTACTTCGGCGACAAGCAGCGGCTGTACATCGAGAGCGTGAAGCACGCCCACGAGTCGCGGGCCCGGCAGTTGCCGCTGCCGGAGTGGGACGCCGGCGTGCCGGCAGAGCAGCGGCTCCACGACTTCGTCCACAACATGCTGGAACGGATGCTCGGCCTCGGCCAACCGCCGTGGCAGGTGCAACTGATGATGCGCGAGGTGTTGCAGCCCACCGCCGCCTGTCGGGAATTGGTCGAGGACTACATCCGCCCCCACTTCGCGATCCTGCTGGCGATCCTCGACGAACTCGTCGCCGGCGCCCTGCCGGAGGCCGAACTGCGGCGGGTGGCCCTGAGCATCATCGGCCAGTGCTTTCTCTATCGGGCCGCGGGGGAGGTGGTCGCGATGCTGGTGCCGCCGGGCGAACTCGACGCCTGCCATGCGCCGCAGGCGATCGCCGACCATGTCACCCGATTTTCTCTGGCGGCCGTAGGGCGGGCGCTGCCGCTTGCGGCCTCGGTCTCCTTTCCCTCTTCGTGAAACGTGGTGGCATGAGCGCGGTCAAGACTGTCGCAGGCTGGGTGATTCCGCTGCTCATTCTCGGAGCGGGCGTCGGCATTTTTTTCGCCCTTGGACGCCAGCCACCGCCGCCTCGCAAGGAGATTCCGCCGGCGGCGGCCTTGGCGGTGCGAACCGTGGTCGCCGAGCCGGTCACCGATGGCCTGACCGTCGAGGCGGATGGCGTGGTGGTGCCCCTGCGCGAGGTCACGCTCGCGGCCGAGGTGGCCGGCCGCGTGCGGGTCAAGGCCGAGGAGTGCGACGAGGGACACTACGTCAAGGCGGGAAGCCTGCTCCTGGAAATCGATCCCCGGGACTACGAACTCGACGCCGAGCGCCTGACCCGCGAGCGGGCTCAGGCCGGTCTGGCGATCGAGGAGGCGGATGAGGAGTTGGCACAGAATGCGGCGTCGCTCGACCTCGCGCGGCGGCAGGTCGATCTCGCGCGGCGCGAGGTCGCCCGGCTGGCGTCGCTCAAGGCAGGCAAGATCGTCACCGAGTCCGACTATGACCGTGCCGTACGCGACGAGCTCACGGCGACCAACGTCCTGACGGGTCTCGAGGGGCAGAAACGCGTCCTGACGAAGCGTCGAAACAGGCTTCAAGAGGCCCAGGCGCTTGCCGGAACGATGCTGGAAAAGTCGCGGCTCGACCTGGAACGGACGAAGATCGTGGCCCCGGTCGACGGGATCATCGTCGCAGACAAGGTGGCGAAAGGCTCGTTCGTGGCCAAGGGTTCGCCCTTGGTGACGATCGAGGATACGAGCGCCGTCGAGGTGCGGACGAGCCTGCAAATGGACGACGTCGCGCGGATCTGGGGGGGCATGCCTGACAGTCCTACGGGCGGCGTCCGCGTGGCGTTCGGCACTCCGGTCCACCTGGTGTACCGAATCGGCGATGCAGCGTTCGAATGGGACGGCGTCCTCTCGCGGCAGGAGGGGCGGGGCCTCGACGAGAAAACCCGCACGCTCCCGTGTCGCGTGCTCGTGCCCGAGCCGGGCAAGGTTCGGGCGCTCGACCGGTATGGCATCGCCATGTCCCGACTGCCGGCGACCGCGCCACGGTCGCTGCTGCGGGGCATGTTCGTCCAGGTGCACGTCCACGTCGCAACTCGTGATCCGTTGGTTTCGATCCCCGAAGAGGCTCAGCGGCCCAGCGGCGACGTATGGGTGATGCGGGAAGGAAGACTGGAGGTGCTGCGGCCCCGGCCGGTCCAGGTATCCTCCGGCCGGCTGCTGTTCGACGCCGCGACGTCCGGCCTGATGGCCGGTGACCGCGTGATCGTGTCGCCGATCGCGGCGCCGCGGCCCGGCATGGCGATCATCGAGTCAGGATCGCCGCCCGCGCCGGCGGCGCGGGTCGAACAGCCGCTGGAAAAGGATGCCACATGAGAACGATCGTCTCGTGGACCGTCCGCAACATGCCGGCGATGAACACGCTGGTCATCGCGATCCTCCTGGTCGGCGGACTGGCGTTCGCCTCCATGCGCCGCGAGGTGTTTCCGGAGTTCGACCTGGCGATCGTGCTCGTGACGGTGCCCTATCCGGGGGCCACGCCCGACGAGGTCGAGGAGGGGATCTGCCAGAAGGTCGAGGAGGCCTGCCGGAGCGTCGCCGGTATCAAGAAGATCACCAGCGTGGCCCAGGAGGGGATCGGGTTCTGCGTCTTCGAACTCCAGGAGTACGTCAAGGACGTGCAGAAGACGCTCGGTGAGATCCGCTCCGAGGTCGAGCGGATTCCGAGCATGCCGGAACTGGCCGAGGACGCGAAGGTCGAGCAGGTGACGCTGCGGACGGCGGCGATCAAGGTCGGCGTCCTCGCCCCGGCCGGCACGACCTGGGACACAGCCGCTGAACTGGAGCTGCGTGACGTAGCGGAACAGGTACGCGATGACCTGCTTAGCCTGCGCGAGGTCTCGGCAGCCAACCTGCTCGGCGCCCGCGATTACCAGATCGACATCGAGATTTCCGAGGAAACGCTGCGAAAGTACGGACTCTCGCTCCAAAAGGTCGCCGAGATCGTCCGCCGTGAGAATCTGGAACTGCCCGGGGGCACGATCCGCAGCGACCGCGGGGAGATCATGCTTCGTGGCAAGAACAAGCGGTACGTCGGCGCCGAGATCGCCAAACTGCCTCTGGTGACCCTGCCGGACGGCCTCGTGCTCACCGTCGGCGACCTGGGAACGGTGCGGGACGAGTTCGCCGACGTTGCCGCCCTCAACCAGATCAATGGCCGGCCGGGAATCGTCGTGTCGATCGACCGCAGTTCCGGCGAGGACCTGCTGGCGATGGTGGCAGCCGTGAAGAAGTACGTGGCCACGGCGAAACTGCCGGCCGGCTACGAGTTCGCCGTCTGGGCCGACCAGTCGATCGACGTCCGCGACCGGCTGGAGATGCTCCTTAGCAACGGCTTCCAGGGCCTGGTCATCGTGTTCGTGATGCTGGCCCTGTTTCTCGACCTGAAGATCGCTTTTTGGGTCGCGATGGGCATCCCGTTCTCGATGCTCGGCACGGGAGCGCTGATGTTCGGCACGGACCAGACGCTCAACATGCTGTCAATGTTCGCCTTCCTGATGGCGATCGGCATCGTTGTCGACGACGCCATCGTCGTCAGCGACAACGTGGACCGGCATCGGCGGATGGGGAAAAGTCTGGTGACGGCCGCGATCGACGGCACGGTCGAGGTGGTGCCGAGCGTGATTTCCAGCGTGCTCACGACGGTGATCACGTTCCTGCCGTTGTGCTTCGTGTCGGGCGTGATGGGCAAGTTCATCGCCGTCATGCCGTTCGCCTTCATCTCGACGTTGCTCGTGTCGCTGGCCGAGTCGACCCTCGTGCTGCCGGGGCATCTGGCCCACGAGAAAAACCTCGTATTCACGATCCTCGGCATCGTGCTCTACCCGCTGCGGGTGCTGCTGCCGGCGGTCGCCTGGCTGCAGCGGGCCTGCGACAGCGGCCTGAAGCGGTTCGTGAAGAACGTCTACGCCCCGGCGCTGGATGTGGCGCTCGACAACCGGCTGTCCGTGGTGGCCGGGGCGGCGTGCATCCTGCTCGTCGCCCTCGGCATCGTCCGCAGCGGCATCACGCCCTTCCTGCTGTTTCCCAAGATCGACGCGAACCGGCTGTTGGTGAAGGTCGTGTTTCCCGACGGCACGCCCGCGGAGATCACCGAGGAGGCGACGAGCCGGCTGGAGCAGGCCGCCGTGGCCGCCGCTCGGGATTTGGCGGCGGACGGGAAGCCGATCATCGAACTCATCCACCGGTCCGTGGGGCAGGTTGCCGCACAGGGGGAGATTGGGCCGAACGCCCGGATGAGCGGGAGCCACGTGGGCGCCGTGGCTGTAGAACTTGTGGACGGCCGCGAGCGGAGCGTCAACAGCGAGCAGTTCATCAGCGAGTGGCGCCGGCAGGCGGGGGAGTTTTCCGGCACGGAGTCGCTCGTCTGCGGCACGGAGAACATCGGTCCCGGAGGCAAAACGATCGAGTTCAAGCTGCTGGCGGCCGCCGACCCCGAGGGGGTGCGGCAGCTGGAGGCGGCGGTCGAGCGGTGCAAGGAATGGATGGCTCAGTATCCGGGCGTGATCGACATCGACGACGATTCGCGGCCCGGCAAATGGGAGTACCAGATCAAGGTCAAGCCCAAGGCCGAGGCGATGGGGGTGTCGCTCACCGATCTGGCGGGAACGATTCGGGCGTCGTTCTACGGCGAGGCGGTGATGCGTCTGCAACGCGGTCGTCACGAGGTGAAACTCATGGTCCGCTATCCGCAGGCGGAACGCCGGACGCTGGCCACGCTCGATGAAATTCGGGTCACCAGCCCCGACGGCGTGAAGCGGCCGATCAGCGAACTCGCCGACGTTGCCATCGAGCGCGGTTATTCGGAGATCAACCGGCTGGGCCAGAAGCGTTCGATCACGGTGACCGCGGACATCGACGTAGCCAAGACGACGCTCACCAGCTCGCAGGTCATCGCGGACATGGAAAAACGGCTCATGCCCTCGTTCGCCACCGACTATCCGGCGGTACGGGTCCGCTGGGAAGGGCAGCGGGAACAGTCGAACGAATCCCTCCGCAGCCTCGGCGTGGGCTTCGTCGTGGCCCTGTTCGCGATGTTCGTGCTCCTGACGATGGAATTCAAGTCGTACTTCCAGCCGTTCCTGATCCTGGCCGCGATTCCCTTCGGCATCGCCGGCGCCGTCTTCGGCCACGCCCTGATGGGCATGCCGCTGACGCTGTTCAGCATGTTCGGGCTCGTCGCCCTCGCCGGGGTGGTGGTCAACGATTCGATCTGCCTCATCGACTTCATCAACCTCCGCGTCCGCGAGGGACACCCGCTGCGGGCGGCGCTCCGCGAGGCCGGCTGCCTGCGGTTTCGCCCGGTGATGCTCACCAGCATCACGACGATCGGCGGTCTGCTGCCGCTGCTTCTGGAGAAGAGTTTTCAGGCCCAGTTCCTCGTGCCGATGGCGACGGCGCTGGCCTTCGGGCTGATGATGACGACGCTCCTGGTGCTGATTCTCGTGCCGGTGATGTACTCGTTTTTCGGCACGAGCGCCCGCGAGGAGCACGTCGACGAGTATTTGGACGGGCATGTCCCGGGCGGGCACGGCGCTGCCGGGAGCGTGGCGCCAGACGAGGCCGAGCGGGAGTGGCTGCCGGACCATCTCCGCGAGGATCGGCCGCAGTCGGCGAGGGTGTGAAACGCCTCACCCTTGACTCCCGTGCAGGCCGCTGGTCGTGGATGGCGACGTCCCGATCCGCATGCCAGTCAGGACCGGGGTGAGATCCAGTTCAGAGCAGTTCTTCGACATCGCCGAGATCGCGATGCCTGCCCGTGGCCCGCTTGTTGCGGAGCAGGTCTTCCTTGCCGATGAAGGTCACCTCGACGTCGCCGTAGCGGCCGCGCACGGCTTGGCCGCGAGCCTCGGCGAACGTCACGCCGGCAATCCGGTTGAGGAGGTCGATCCGCACCGGCTCGACGCCGATGGCGAGCACCGCGTCGGGCTTGCCGAGCGTCGCAAGCGGCACAGTGTTCGGCTGGAACCCGAACGCCACCAGTGCCTCCTGGAGACGGGCGAGGTTGGCGGCGGAATCGGAGAAGAACACATCAATGTCCTTCGTGAATCGGGGAAATCCGTGAAAGGCGACGGCGTACCCCCCGACGATCATGTACTCAACGCGATGGGCCTCGAGTAACCGTAAGAAGTCTTCGAAGTCGGGCTGGGTAGTCATAGAGAAACCTCCCGGCCTGCAGCCGCATGGCCTCGACCGCATCCAGCCGTTCCTCCGGCGTCCGGGACCGCCATGTGATCCGGTCTGCCACGGTCTGGGCTGTGTGGCTGGTGACGGTCAACTGAGGGCGAGTCGATTCGTCGGGTGAAGTTGTCATGATGGTTGCGGCGGTCACGAGGATCACGAAAATCCACTTCCAGAGTATACCCCCGGCAGCAACGGGGGCAGGGGGTGTGGACGGCTCGATACGTCACCGCGGCAGGGCGGCGAGAGCGGCGGCGAGATGATCGATCTCGGCGTGGGTGTTGTAGAAGGCGAGGGACGGACGGACCGTGGCCTCGAGGCCGTAACGGCGGAGCGACGGCTGGGCGCAGTGGTGGCCGGCGCGGACGGCGATCCCCTCGCGGTCGAGCGCCCGGCCGATCTCGATCGGGTCGAGGCCCTCGATCACGAACGACAGCACGCCCACCTTGTCGCGGGCCGTGCCCACGAGCCGCAGGCCCTCGATCGCCGTCAGTCGGGCGGTGGCGTGGTGGAGGAGGTCGTGCTCGTAGGCGGCGATCCGCTCGCGGCCGAGCGCCGTCACGTAGTCGAGGGCGGCGCCGAGGCCGATCGCATCGGCGATGTTCGGCGTGCCGGCCTCGAACCTCGCCGGCGGGTCGGAATAGATCGTCCGGGCGAAGGTCACGTCGCGGATCATGTTGCCGCCCCCCTGCCAGGGCGGCAGCGACCGCTGCACGTGGCGGGGCATGAAGACTGCGCCGATGCCGGTGGGGGCGAAGATCTTGTGCCCCGAGAAGACGTAGAAGTCGCAGCCGATCCGGCGGACGTCCACGGGGAAGTGCGACACGCTCTGGGCGCCGTCCACGAGCACGCGGGCACCGTGCGCCTTGGCCATGCCCGTCATCAGTTCGACCGGCAGGATCGTCCCCAGGCTGTTGGAGGCGTGTGAAACCGCCACGACCTTGGTGAGCGGCGAGAGCAGTCGGGCATACGCCTCGAGGATCACGTCGCCGCGGTCGTCGATCGGCACCACGCGGAGCACCGCCCCGGTTCGCTCGGCGATCATCTGCCAGGGGACGATGTTGGCGTGGTGCTCCAGTTCGGTGACGATGATCTCGTCGCCACGGGCGAGCCCGGGGGCGAGGATGTTGGCGACGAGATTGATCCCCTCGGTGCGGCCGCGGACGAAGACGATGTCGTCGGGGCTTTCCGCGCCGAGGAAGGTGGCGACCGTGCTCCGGGCCCGTTCGTAGGCGTCGGTCGCCCGGGCGGCGAGGGTGTGGGCGCCGCGGTGGATGTTCGAGTTGTCGTGGGCGTAGAAGGCGGCGAGGGCGTCGATCACGGCCTGCGGCTTGTGCGTCGTCGCGGCGTTGTCGAGCCAGACGAGCGGCCGGCCGTGGATTCGCTCGCGCAGGATCGGGAATTCGCGGCGAACGGCCTCGACGTCGAACGGTCCGTCGGTCGGCACGCCCGCCGCCGGCAGGCCGGACCGGGCCGAATCGCCGGCGGCGCTGAGCGAGACGGCGCCGAACGGCGGATCGGGACGGAGATGGTCGAGGCCGCGAATCCGGCGCACGAACGAGCGGATGCCGGATTCCGTGTGCTGTTGAACCTCGCGTGGTTCGCTGGTCGGGACTACCCATGCGCCATCGCCGGACGTTCGCTCCGGGCCTCCAGCCCTACGCTCACTCGGACCAGCCTGCGCTCCGAGTCCGTCCTGCGCTTGGCTGCTCACGCCGGCTCCCGGGGCATGGGTAGCCCCGCCCGACGTCTGGTTGCGCAGCATGTGTTCATGTTCGGGAGAGAACGGCCGCCCGGGCCCGCCACCCGACATCGGCACATCGATGCCTCGGGCGACCGGCGTCTGTGACACCGCGGCCCGTGCATCGGCGAGGAGCCGGGCTGCCGCAGCGGCGATGTCGCTCCCGGTGTCCATCAGATCCCCGCCCCCTGGACGTAGGCCGTCCGTCCGTCGGAGCGATAGTCGTGGTAGAAGCCGACCTCGACGTTCTCGAGCACGCCGACTGCGTCATCGGTCAGAACGGCGAGCGAGAAGTAGTTGGTGAGCAGGTAGGAGGCGACGCCGAGGCTGTCGAGCCCCATCAGCCGGGCCGAGAGGCTGGGCATGATCTCTCCGGGAATGCCGGTCTGGTGCAGGCCGACGACGCCCTGGTCGGCCTCGCCGACGCGGACGAGGACGATCGACGTGGTGCCGAACGACTGGCTGTAGCCCGCGCGGCTCTTGACCTCCAGCTTGTCGCAGGGGACGAGCGGCACCCCGCGCCACATGATCAGCGGCGTGCCGTGGAGCACGGTGGTGACCGGCGGCACCCCGCGCCGCGTGCACTCACGCTCGAAGGCCGCGATCGCCTTGGGATGGGCGAGGAAGAAGGCGGGCTTCTTCCAGACGAGGGCCAGCAGGTCGTCGAGGTCGTCCGGGGTCGGGGCGCCGTAGCGGGTCGAGATCCGCATCGCCGGATCGACGGCATGAAGCAGCCCGAACTTCTGGCTGTTGACCAGTTCCCACTCCTGCCGCTCCTTGATGCCCTCGATCGTGAGCCGGATCTGCTCCTCGAGCTGGTCGTAGGGGCCGTTGTAGAGGTCGGAGACGCGGGTGTGGACGCGGACGACCGTCTGGATGGCCGACAGCGAGTACTCCCGCGGGTTGGCCGCGTAGTCGACGAACGTCTCGGGAATCTCCACGTTCTCGGCATAGCCGGAGACGAGGTCGATGTTCCGCTCGCCGTAGCGATTCACGGCCGAACGCAGGGCGAGGTGCTCCTCGATCGCCGCCCGGAAGGCGTCCCGCTGCGTGGGGACGTCGTCGAGCACGCCGTCGAGGTCCTTGCGCGAGAGGGTAAGGAGTACGCAGGGCGTGATGGTGCGGACCGTGATGCCCGAGGGCCGATCACTGACCAGGTCCACCTCGCCGAAGAATTCCCCCTCGGTGAGCAAGGCCGCCCGCAGGTCGCGGCCGTGAGCTCCCTTGGAGAGGATCTCCACCTGCCCCTGGGCGATGACGAAGAACGTGCTCCGGTCCTGCCCTTCGATGAGCAGGTCACTGCCGAGCGGCACCTCCTCCGTGCGGAACCTCGCCTGCATGCGATCGAGGAGCGCGTCCGGCAGGTTGGCAAACAGGGGCACGCTCCGCAGTTCGCCAGCCGAGAATGACAGGCCGCCGTCACCGACCGCGATCTCGATCCGCTCCGCCTTGGACAGTTCGACCTTCGTGCGGTTGACGCGGTACGTGCCCCCTTCGACCTGCACCCAGGGGAGCAGGTGCAGCAGGTGCCGCGGCGTGATCGACATCATCATCGGCCGCGTCTTCGTGGTCGTGGCCAGGTTGCGGGCCACGGCGGTCGTGACGCTGCGTTGCAGCAGGCTGTCGCTCATCGGGAAGGGTTCCTCGGGGTGAACTGGTGAAGAACGCGGGGGTGAAACAGGGGGTCAGGAGTCGTAGAGGCCGGTGGACAGGTAGCGCTCGCCGGAGTCGGGGAGGACGACGACGATCGTCTTGCCGGCCGACTCGGGGCGGGCGGCGACCCGCAGCGCCGCGTGCATCGCCGCGCCGCAGGAGATGCCGCAGAGGATGCCCTCTTCCCTGGCGAGCCGACGCGCCACGGCGAAGGCTTCCTCGTTCGTGACAGTCAGGATTTCGTCGATGAGCGTTCGATCGAGGACGTCCGGAACGAATCCTGCGCCGATCCCCTGAATCTTGTGCGGCCCCGGCGCGCCTCCCGACAGCACCGGGCTGGCGGCCGGCTCGACGGCGACGGTGTGCAGTTTCTGACCCTGGGCATCCTTGAAGAACCGCGACACGCCGGTGATCGTGCCGCCGGTGCCGACGCCGGCGACGAATACGTCGACCTTCCCCTCGGTATCGTTCCAGATCTCGGGCCCGGTGGTGGCGAAGTGGATCGCCGGGTTGGCCGGGTTCTTGAACTGCTGGGGCATGAAGTACTTGGGATCCTGCGCCATCTCCTCGGCGCGGGCCACGGCGCCGCGCATGCCCTCCGTGGCGGGCGTGAGAACGAGATCCGCGCCAAGGCCCTTGAGCAGCTGCCGGCGTTCCAGCGACATCGACTCCGGCATGAGGAGCGTGAGCGGATAGCCCTTGGCCGCGCAGACGAAGGCCAGCGCGATGCCAGTGTTGCCGCTCGTCGGCTCGATGACGCACTGCCCAGGCTTGAGACGCCCCGACTTCTCGGCGTCCCAGATCATGGCCGCACCGATCCGGCACTTGACGCTGAACGCCGGATTGCGGCCCTCGATCTTGGCCAGTAGCCGCACGTCGAGACCGTGCGTGAGCCGGTTGATGCGGACCAGAGGCGTCCGCCCGATCGTTTCGACGGTGTCGAAGAACACGGACATGGAGAGCCTCCTGCTCGACCCGCGCAAGCGGGCTGGTCAGGCGAGCCTCCAAGATGTCCGGTCAGCGTCGCGCCGTGAAAATCACCACCGGACGAGTCTTCCTCGTCCGCAAAGTCCGCCTAGGTTAGCGAGCTGGGCGGTGGTTGCCAAGCCCCCGGGTTTGTGCTGTCACGAGGGTCATTCCCGAAAACTCTCCACGTCGATGCGGAGTTTGCGCATCCGGGCGCGGAGCGTGTGCGGATTGATGTCGAGCAGGGCCGCGGCGCCGCGCTTGCCCTCGATCCGGCCGCGGGTGGCGACGAGCGCCCGTTCGATGTGCTGCCGCATGGCGGTCGCCAGCGACACGATCTCGCCGCCGGCCGGCGCACCGCCGGCCGGCGGCGGGAGCGGCGTGGGCGGATCCTCGGGCACGACCTCGTAGAGCGTGGCGTCGGCCGGCGGTCGCGGCGGAGGGGCGAGCGGCTGGCGGCCGAGGCCGAGTGCGGCGCCGACGTCGAGCCGTCGGCCGCCGCCGAGGATCGCGGCCCGGTCGATCACCGCGCCGAGTTCGCGGATGTTCCCCGGCCAATCGTAGGCGGCGAGCTGCTGCAGATCGGCCGGGGTTGGCTCAACCGGTGGCAGGCCGAAGCGGACTGCAGCCCGCTGCGCGAAATGGCGGACGAGGGCCGGAATGTCCTCGAGCCGCTCGCGGAGCGTGGGCAGGAGAATGGGAAAAATGTTGATCCGGTACCAGAGGTCCTCGCGGAACGTCTTCGCCTGGACCATCGCCGCCAGGTCGCGATGGGTGGCGGCGACGATCCGCACGTCGACGTGCACGGGCGACTTGCCGCCGACCCGCTCGATCTGGTGATCCTGGAGGACGCGGAGCAGGCGGACCTGGGCGGGGAGCGGCAGTTCGCCGATCTCGTCGAGGAACAGCGTGCCGCGGTCGGCCCGCTCGAACCATCCCTGATGCTGATCGGCAGCGCCGGTGAAGCTTCCCTTCTCGTGGCCAAACAGTTGCGAGTCGATGAGCTCGGCCGGGATGGCGCCGCAATTGACGCGGATGAACGGGCCGTCGGCCCGCTTGGAACGGGTGTGGATCGCCCGCGACACGACCTCTTTGCCGGTGCCGGTCTCGCCGAGAATCAGCACCGGCACGTCGGCCTGGGCGACGAGTTCGACCCGGTCCATGACGGTCCGCAGGCCGGTGCGGACGCCGACCACGTCCTCGTTGACGCCCTGCCTGCCCAGCCGGGAGAGGAGCGTCTCGCGATCGGCCTCGGCCGCCTCGCGCAGGGCCTTGAGTTCGTGAAACCGGGCGTCGTTCTCGAGCGCCACGGCCAGCGGCTCGAGCAGGTGGGTGGCGAGACTGACCTGACGCTGTTCGAACGAGCGGCCGCGGTCGGCGATGAGGAGGACGAGGCCGGTTTGGCCACGCTGGGTGCACAGCGGCCCGGCGAGGATCTCCCCGTCGATGTCCGGGGGAACGACGCCCTGCAGCCAGTCGAGGCGCGCCGATGCGCCGAAGCGTTCGACCGTACCGTCGCGCAGCCAGCGGATGACTTTTTGCCAGGTCGCCACCGGCAACGGCGGGGTGCGCGAGACGACATCCAGTCGCTTGCCCGTAATGCCCACGGCGAGTGTTTCGATGGTCCGCGTTGTCGCGTCGGCGCGGGCGACGACAAGTGCCCGAAACGGACCGTGCGGTGCGATCGCCCGCGCGATCGCCGTCACCGCGGAGTCCAACTCGATGTGCAGGCAGGCCTCGCGCCACACCTGCGCCGAAATGCTGGAGGGATGGTCCATGTCACCGGTGCGAGAGTCGGATATTACGAGGCGTTTCAAGATCGAGAATCAGGGTCCATCGGGCTTTTCCGTGGGTCGGGGGTGTCCCTGCCATGTCACCGGCCGTTCTCTGCGGGCCCCCAGCCCTCCGTTCACTGCATGTCCGCTGCGCTTCGGCATCCATGCCTGCGCTTGCCTCCACAGTCCGGCGACATGGCAGGAACACCCCCTTCTTGGCTCCTGACCCACAAACTTCCCGGAAGGACCAGAATTCAGAGGCATGCAAGGCTTTCAGCCCATGCAATGTCACGGGCAGATATATCGGATCAACGATCAACCGTGTTAGATCAGTGTCTTCAAAAACGAAACGCATGCTGGACTCCGAACGGAATGAGTTTCGACTGCGAAATTCGCGACCATCAGCCTGCGGTCGGGGTTCGTCCTCCGGAATCGGCCTGTAATCGTCGTCAACGGTCTTCTTCGGTGCTCGTCATGCCCGCCCGGCGAATGCTCGCGCGTGGCGTGTCATCGGCGAGGTCCGCGGAAGGCGCGGCCTGGGGTTCCTGAGCCGCGCCGCCGGCCGGTGGCGGCCACCGGCCGTCGAGGGCCGCCGCACCGGGTTCGTAGAGCCGGAGGTAGAGCGAGAACGGTCCCGGGGGCGCGGTGATCCGATTCGCCCCGCCCGCCGACGGCCCGGCCGGCTCCTCGTGGGCCATGCCGGCCGGATCGATCACGATCGACAAGGACCCGTTGCCGTTGAATGCCAGGGCCGCGTCTCGCGATCCGATCGCGTGACGCTCCGTCGAGTCCGCCGGCAGGGCGTGCCGGGAGTCGTATGCGGTCAGCGACCAGAACCCGGCAGCCGGAGGGAGGGAGCCGGCAGAAAACGTGATCACGTGCCGTCTGTCGCCGTGCAGGCGTCGGCCTGCGGAATCGACGTCGAGGTAGTAGTACTTGGTCTCGCGGTGGCGGTTGACGAAGACGTTGGAGCGGGCCACGGCGGTTCGCGTCAGGTAGTCGGTGCCGAACGCCGCGCCATTCACGACGGTGGTCCAGCCCCCCGGCAGCGGGCGGCCGACGTTGCGAAACTCGAACAGCGGAGCGACCACCTCCCGCTCCGCGTCGTGCATGGCCGCGGCCGCGGCGGCGCCGACCGCCGGATCGGCGGCGACGGCCGCGACGAGCCCGCGAAGCCGGTCATACAGCGGCTCTTCGCCCGGGAGCGGCGGGACGTCGGCGAGCAGCTGGGGCAGAATGTCGAGGAAGCGATCCGGGCCGACGACGGCGTTGTCGCGCGACAGGCTGGGAAGCCATTTGAGCCGCGACCAGTCCCGCATTTGCGGTCGCCCGGTGAACTCGCCGAGCGGGTACGCAAGCACGCCCGCGGCAGCCGCTACGGCAGCCTCCCGGTCGCCGTCCGCGGACGTGAAGAAGATGCGCGGAATGCAGTAGGCGTGCCGTGTAGGCGACCGCAGGACGCCGATGATGCCCGGGGGCACCGCGGCGGCCCAGCCGGGGCCGACGACGAGATAGCAGCCGGGCCTGGTGCCATGCATGCTGCCCAGGTCGGCGAAGCCGTCGGTCCGCTGGTCACCGAGTTGATAGAGCCAGAAGCGGTCACCGAAGTCCGGAATCTGGATGACGACCGGCGTCGCGGCAAGGTCGAAGACGCCGAAGCCGTAGAGCACGTCGCGGTTGGGGCACGGGACGAAGCCGGTGCGCGGCGTGATGCGGTCGGTGAGCATCGCCAACTCATTGAGCGGCGCCACCGGCAGGCCGCCGCTCCTGCCGGGCGATGAGATCATCGCGATCCGCGTCCGGCACTGGTGCACGTAGGCGAGAGGCCAGCCCCAGACATACGCCTCGCGGGCGACGGCGCGAATCGCTTCAGACGGGCCGATGGCACCGGCGATCGTAGCCGCGGGTGTGACCGCGGAGCCCGCCGCGAACATAGTGGCAGCCAGCGCGAGAACGGCGCGCAGCCGGCGGACCGGCATCATCTGGTTTCGGCGAACGGTGACCATGGCGATTCCTGGAAGCGGGAGAGGGCGGGAGCGAGACGGCGACGAGACACCATGTCGAACAACATGACGACCGACGACAGCGACACTCCGGACAACGCACGACGGAACCTCCAGGTGTGAACAGGTATTTGAGTGGTCCAGCCAGATGGCGAGGATCGAACGGTTGAATTGATGGGCAAGCCGCGTGCCACGTCGGATCCGGTCTCCATCCGCCTGGACAAGCCTGCTCTTGCCATCGTGGCCGGGGCAGCCAACCGCTTCTCTCGGGAACGGGCCACCGTATTTGACGGATTTCGCCGTCAAATAGCACAGACATTGTATGGTCCGTGAAATGAGACGGATTTTGCGCGTTATCTGCACGGCTTTCACGGCCAGCTCCGGGCAAAACAAAAATTGCCGATCTGGCATGACCATTGCTGAACCGGGGGTGGTCCGTCGGCTTTGCCGGCGCGTTTTCCCGATTTCTCAGCCGTGTGCCCGTCCGGAGAGGCCAGATGTCACGATCGCTCCGTCGATGCTCGCTTGCCGTCGTGGTCCCCCTGTCGTGCCTTGTGGCTGCCTTCGGGATTTGCCCCGGGGCGGCTCGGGGAGCCGATCGCGGCCCGATAGCACTGCTCAACGTGTCATACGACCCCACGCGGGAGTTGTATCGCGAGATCAACGAGGCGTTCGCCAAACAGTACAAGTCCGATCACGGCCGCGACGTCTCGGTCAAGCAGTCGCACGCCGCCTCGGGCAGCCAGGCGCGGGCTGTCATCGACGGCCTCGAAGCCGACGTTGTGACGCTGGCTGTTTGGCCCGACGTCGAGGCGGTCGCCAAGGCGGGACTCGTCAAGGGAGACTGGCAGGGGCGGCTGGCGAACCAAGCCGTGCCATACCACTCGGTCGTGGTCTTTGTCGTCCGCAAGGGCAATCCCAAGGGGATCAAGGATTGGTCGGACCTCGTCAAGGGAGACGTGTCGATCATCACGCCCAATCCCAAGACGTCGGGCAACGGGAAGTACAGCTTTCTCGCGGCCTGGGGGGAAATCCTTGCCGCCGGCGGCTCGGAAGCCGATGCCAAGGCATTCGTCACCGCTCTCTACAAGCGGACGCCCGTGCTCGACACAGGTGCCCGGGCCGCGACGGCAACGTTCTCGCAGAAAGGCCTCGGCGACGTGCACCTGACGTTCGAGAGCGAGGCCCATCTGGAGGTGGCGGAGTCGAAGGGAACGCTTGAGATCGTCTACCCGAAGCGATCAATTCGAGTCGATCCGCCGGTGGCGGTCGTGGACGTGAACGTGGACAAGAAGGGCACCCGGCGCGCCGCCGAGGCGTATCTTGACTTTCTCTACTCTCCCGCCGGTCGGGCGATCATCGCCAAGCATCACTACCGGCCGTGGGGTGAGACGCCGCCGCCTCCGTCGCCCGGCAAGTCGTGGCCGGAGATCGAGACGTTCACGATCGACGCAATCGGCGGCTGGCCGACGGCAAACAAGAAGTTCTTCGGCGAGGGGGGCGTCTTCGACGCCATCTACCAGCCGGGACGCTGAATGTCAGCCACGGCGGGCCTCGATCCATGAGCCACCAACCAGCCAGTGCGCCAACGCCCCGCGGAAATTCCTCCGCCGCAGGCCTCCATGTGGAGTCAGCCGGCCTGCCGCCGCGGTCCGGCAGGCGGCGCGGGCCGGCGGTGCTCCCAGGCTTCGCGGCCAGCGCGGCCATCACGTCGCTCGTGATTATGGCGCTCGTGCTCGTGCCGCTGGCCGTGCTCGTCCTCCGGGCGGCGTCGCTCGGACCACAGGGATTCATCGCCGCCGCATGGACGCCCCGGGCCCGGGCCGCCTACGGCGTGTCGCTCGGTGCCTCGGTCCTCGCAGCGACCGCCAGCGCGTTTTTGGGGCTCGTCGTCGCCTGGGTGCTCGCCCGGATCGAGTTTCCCGGCCGCCGGATTCTCGATGCCCTCGTGGACGTGCCGCTGGCCCTGCCCACGGCCGTGGCCGGCCTCGTCTACTCGGCGCTGTACGTCGAAAAGGGCTGGCTCGGGCAGTGGCTCGTGCCGCTGGGCGTGAAGGGCGCCTACTCGTATCTCGGCATCGTGCTCGTGCTCGTGTTCGTCAGCCTGCCGTTCGCCGTCCGCGTCGTGCAGCCGGTGATCGAGAGCCTCGACCGCGACACGGAGGAGGCGGCGCGGATCCTCGGCGCCTCGCGCTGGCAGACGTTTTTCCGGGTCGTGCTTCCGGGGATCCTGCCCGCGGTCGTCACGGGCTTCGCCCTGTCGCTTGCCCGGGCCCTCGGCGAATACGGCTCGGTCGTCTTCATCTCGGGCAACATGCCGTTCAAGACCGAGATCGCACCGGTGCTGATCGTGGCACGCCTGGAGGAGTTCGCCTACGCCGAGGCGACGACGATCGCCGTCGTCCTGCTGGCGATGTCGCTCTCGCTGCTCGTCGTCGTCAACGCGCTGCAGCAGCGGCTCGCCCGCAACGCCCA
>JBKDUV010000399.1:0-7709 GCA_046339335.1 Planctomycetia bacterium
CGATCCCGACCGGCTGGCAGGTCACGCCCGGCGGCAGCCCGTCGACGCCGAGCGTCACCGGACCGTCGAAGCCGTCGACGCGGTGCACCTGGACGACGATCGGGACCCGCCCGCCGCGGCGCAGCCGCGGAATCGTGGGCACGTGCAGCGTCGTGTCCTCGCCCTCGCCCGGATTGGTGCCGAGGTCGCCGACCGCTGCGAGGAGATGGAAATCGGCCGCGGGCGGCCTGATCGTCAGCCTGTAGACCGCAGCCGTGTCGGCGAACGATCCGCCGACGAGATTGCGGACGCCGAGCCGATACGAGCCGCTCCGGTCGGCCGTGAACACGAGCCGCGGGTCGGACGTCTCGAAATCACAGGGCGGATGCGTGAATCGCCGCGGCGGGTCGTCCTGCTCGACGACCACCTTGACCTGCTCCTTCCCCTTGGCATCGCGGCTGACCTGCTCGACGACCAGGGCCACGTCGGCGACGGCGTCGATCCGCTCCGCCAGCACCTCGACGGCGAACCGGTTTCCCTTGGCGGCCTCGAACACGTACCAGTCGCTGTCCCCAGCGGCATCGAACCGTCCGACGACGTCGCAGGGCACCGTCAGCGGTTGCGGGGCCGCCCGGTCGTTCGGCTCGACTTCAACGAGCGGCGGACTGGCCGCGACGACCACGGGCACCTGGTTCGACGACGCCGGCGGACCCGGCAGCCGATAGGAGCCGGCATCGACGCCCATGGCCGCGAGCCTGGTCAGCGGAAACGCTTCACCTGATCGACGGGTCGTGGCCGGGATCGGAGGCACGACGACGTCGATCTCCTCGAGGCCCTGCCGACCGACTGGGCGGCCGCCCGGCAGCAGGTACCCGAGCAACCGATGGGGACCGGAGCTGCCCGCAGCGACGACCGGAGGCCAGACCCGGACGAGATACGGCCGGCTCGAGAGAATGAAACGATACCGGTCCGCGGCGGTCTCCTTGGGGTCAGCGGCCCGAAATGTGGCATCGTTGAACCGGATCAGATGTTCGCCCGCGTCGCGGACGGTGAGTGGAATCACCGGATCTCCGCTCCTCGTCGCCGTGACCGATCCCAGCATCCGCTCCCCCGGGCCGGTGACCTGCGCCATCAGGTCGAACCTGCCATGCAGCGGACGTGATTCGCAGACAAGGACGAACCGCTGACCAGGCGCCCCCGTGAACCGGTAGTAGTCGACCTTGTTTCCCGCCAGTTCACCCTCGATCACCGTGTCGGGCTCGATGGACGTGGCCTTCGCCGACGTATCGTTGCCCGGCGTCTCCTGGCGCACGGGCAAGTCGCCGACGACGAACGGCCAGGACGTGGACAACCCGAAGCGGCCCGCGACCCGGGCCTCATAGATTCCCGGTGGCACGTCGCGGGCGATCGTCACGACGAAGGGCGTGTCGGGGGGCCGCTGCCAGGCGGGCAGGTCCGTCGCCTTCAAGGTTCCGCTGATCCCGGGATGGGAAAAGGTGATCGTTTCCGGCTCGTCGAGATCCTCGCCACGGACGGCGACCTCGACGGTGCTGCCGCAGCGGCCGCCGGAGGGAATGAGGCCATAAAGCCGGGGGTTGGGAAGCTGCCCGGCGACGGGAGCGGGGACAGACGCCCCAATCACTGCCACGAGCAGCATCCAACCGGGACGTTGCAACCTCACGATGCCAGGCCTCGGGACCATCCGGTCGGGGTGGAGGGGGGTCAGCGGGTGAACAGGAATTCCTTGCTGTTGATCAGCACCCAGATCACGTCCTCGTAGGCCTGCGCTGACTGCTCGTGACCCTGCAGGTGGGACCGCACCTGCTCGACCTCGGCGCCGGTCGGCCGCCGTGCATAGGCGGCCAGGAACAGTTCCTCGATCCGGCTCTCCAGCGATCGTGTTTTTTCCTCCGCGAAGGCCTTCGCCCGACCGCCCGCGGCGCCGAGTTTGCCCTGGATCTCCTCGGCGTTGATGAGTTGCAGGCTCTGTCCGAGGCTGGGAGAGGCCGTGTCCCGTCCGCACTCGCACGCGGCCGAAGCCCGCTGTCTTCCGAACGTTCCCAGGAAGGTCGTGCCCGACTTGTCGTCGGGGAGTTCCATTGCACGTCGCGCGACCGGCACGTCCTTGAACGACGTCCGCGTCCCGGCCAGTGCGTCGATCGCATCCAGCAAGATCTCGGCCTTCAGCCGCCGCGGCAGGTGGCGGGAGAAGTTGCGGTCGTCGTCGCGATTGAACTAGTCCTGCGTCGACGATGCCTGGTATGTCGCCGAGCGGCAGATCGTCCGCACGAGGTGCTTGAGGTCGAAGCCGTGGCCGACGAATTCAGCGGCCAGCGCATCGAGCAACGCGGGATTCGACGGCGGATTCGTCTCCCGCATGTCGTCGTCGGGATCGACGAGACCGCGGCCGAAGAAGTGGGACCACATCCGGTTCACAATCGCCTTCGCGAAAAAGGGGTTGTCCGGCGCGGTGACCCAGTCTGCCAATCGCTGCCGCGGATCCTCGTCGGCAGGCACGTCGAGCGGGGGGCCGCCCAGCGGCTTCGGCTTGAGCGACTCGTCGGTCGAGGGATGCTTGATCCGGGCCTCGCCGCGACCGTGAACGACGCGAGACGCGCCGAGACCGGCCGCGGGCTTCATCTGCACTCGGGCGAAGAACGCCGCGGAGCCGTGGTCGTCGGCCTGGCTCCAGCGGTCGAAGGGGTGCTGGTGGCACTTCGCACAGCCGATCCGTTGGCCAAGGAACAGCAGGGCCGAATCCTCGGCGACATCCTTGACACGTTCCGTGGTGTTGGTTGCAAATTCCTTGTTGTTCAGGCTCTGCTGCGACCGCCACCAGCCGACGGCCGGATTTTCCCCCGCGGCGCCGCTGGCCGTGAGCAAGTCGCGAACGAAGGCGTCGTAGGGGACGTTGTCCTGGAACTGCTGCCGCAGCCACTGGTGCAGCGTGTTGGTGGGGCCGATCCCGGCGACCTCGCGGTTGCTGCGGAGCAGCACGACCCATTTGTCGGCGAAGTTCGTCGCGTAGTCGCCGCTGTCGACCACCCGGTCGATCCAGGCGGCCCGCTTGGTCGGCGCCGGATCGGCAAGAAATTCCGCTGCTTCCTCTGCCGTCGGCACGCGCCCCGCGACGTCGACCATCAGGCGGCGTAAAAATGCCCCGTCGTCGGCCGGTGGCGCCGGCGCGACTCCCATCTGCTGCATCTTGGCGAACGCATGCGTGTCGATGGAGTTGACCGGCGTGGGAAAACTGCCCGTGGAACGGCTTTTTCGCGGAATGGTCAGGGAGGTGTAGCCGCACTTGTCGAGATAGTGGGCCACGATGGCCACGTCCCCCGGCACGTCGCCGGCCGTGACGAGACCGTTGTCGTCCTTGTCAACCTCCGCGACGCCGCCGTCGTTCGACTCGAACCGCGTCAGCGGGGTCACGTCTTCCCGGCTGCCGTCGACATACACGGCGGTGACCTTGATCCGCATCCGTGTCCCCGGTTCGACGACCCTTGCGGCGGGTTGCACTTCGATCGACCGCACCTGGTACTTTCGCGGGTCGCCCAGCGGCGCCCCGGCGGCGATCCAGCGGCGCAGCGTGACGTAGGACGCCGACTCCGGGGCAAGACGAACACCGCCGCCGTGCGGGTAGACGCCGCTCGGCTTCTGCAGAAGCAGGCTTTCATCCGGCGCGGAGAAGTCGAGAAACCGGCCGCGGACCGCCTCGGTGATCCGGGCGTGATCCTTGAGCGGCTCGAATCCGAAAAGCGACAGGTAAAAGCCGTTTTGCCCGGCCCCGCCTCCGGCCCCGTGACAGCCCCCCGAATTGCAGCCGTGCCGGGTGAGGATCGGCACGATGTGACTGACGAAGTCGATGTCACGATCGACGGACGTGGGGGCCGCCGCCGGCGCGGCGGCGACGGCCAGCGAACACACGAACGACGCGATGCCGCCTCCAAACGCCGACCACGCACGCGTTCGCATCATCCGAACAGTTCCTTGATGGGCTTGCCGGTCGGCAGGATCGGGATCGGGCGGCTGGAGAGATCGTAGATGAACGTCGAGGTGTCGATTCCCAGGTGCCGGTAGACCGTGGCCCAGAGATCCTCGGGCGTCAGTGTGCGATCCTTCGGATAATTTCCCACCGTGTCGGTGGAGCCGATCACCTGCCCCATCGCGAGTCCGCCGCCGGACACGAGCATCGAGAACGCGTGCGGCCAGTGGTCGCGGCCCGGCTGCTTCCGGCCCTTGACGTCCTTGTACTCGAGCCGAGGCGTGTGGCCGAATTCTCCCGTGGCGACGATCAGCACCTTCTTGTCGAGGCCGCGGTCGTAGACGTCCTCGATCAACGCGGTGAGGGCCTGGTCGTACGACGGCGCCCGGTACTTCATGTCCACGAACACGTCGCAGTTCACGGCATGGCAGTCCCAATTGTAGAACACCCCGTCGCGGCTCTTGCCGGAGGCCTCGGTCTGCGGCGGATTCTCCAGCGCCACGGTGACGAAACTGCTGCCGGCCTCGACGAGCCGCCGCGCCATGAGGCAGCGCTGGCCCCAGGAGTGCATGCCGTACCGCCGCCGGGTGTGCTCCTTCTCCTGCGACAAATCGAAGGCGTTCCGGGTCTCGGGCGAGGTGAACAGTTCGCAGGCCTGCTTGTTGAACTTGTCCATCGCCGCCATCGAGCCGGTGGCGTCGATGTCGCGGCGGACCTGGTCGAGGGCCTCGAGCAACTTCCAGCGCCCCTCCATGCGCGACTTCTGCGCTTCCCTGAGGGAGATGCTGTTGACCTTGAACTTGCCATTGGACGGATCCCCATCGACCTCGAACGGGTTGAATCCCGATCCCAGGTAGGCCGAGCCCAGGGCGTAGACGTCGGCCTTCGCGCGGCCGGCATCGCCGAGGAGAATGTTGGCCGGCATGGCTCCCGCCGTCCCCTCGCGGAACTTCGCCACGACAGATGCGATGGCGGGCGAATCGTTCACCGTCCCGGTCGGTGTCTTCGGCTCACGCCCCGTCATCACCCGCTTCGACCCCCCTCCGTGGTCGGAGAAGCGGTGCCGCATCGAACGGATGAGGGTGAACTTGTCGGCGATCTTGGCGTGCAGCGGAAAGAGTTCGGTCACGTCGATGCCCGGCACGTTCGTCTTGATCGGCCGGAACAGCCCCCGATACTCGTCCGAGGCATCGGGCTTCATGTCGTAGGTGTCGATGTGCGACAGCCCGCCCGCCAGCCAGACGAAGATGACGGCCGTGTCGTTCGGGACGCTGGGCAGCCCGGCTTCGGCCCGCATGCGAAGCAGGTCGGGCAGTCCCAGGCCGGTGGCACCGATGGCGCCCACCTGAAGGGCCATGCGCCGCGTCACCGGCCCTGGGCAGATCGGTCGTCCAGCCATGGGTGAAAACCTCCGAGCGGAAACCGTCACCAGACGCCCCGGAGCGTTCCCGACCGGGGCGACCTCAGTGGGGCGATAAAACCACTGAAAGTATAGCCCAGCTCCTGCGACCGCCACAACTTCCCATTGTTCTTCGGGAGCCGGCCGGGCGAAGTTCGCTTTTTCGGTTTCGTCGCGAAAAATCCTCTTCCCCGGGGGGTTTGCGGGGACTTTCCGGCCCTTGCCCGCCAGGCCCGGAAGCCGCCGTCCGGCCGCCCGAACGCTACCGCGGTTTGAGTCCGTAGGTGGCACGGGCATTGCGATGGAAGAATTTCCCGGCGGCTTCTTCCCCCTTCGCGGCCCAATAGTCGCGGACGACGCCCACGACGTCGGCGAAGGATGTTTTGCGCGTCCAGATCGGCCAGTTGCTGCCGAACAAAAGTCGCTCCGGTCCGAACAGCGTCCACAGGGCGTCGAGCACCGGCGTGTAGTAGGCCACGTCCCGCGGTGCCGGACTGGTGGCCGTGTTCTCGACGATCGCCGACACCTTGCAGCGCACGTTCGGTTGATTCGCCGCAGCCTGCATCGCATCCCTCCAGCTCTGCCGGGGCGGCTGGCCGTCGATCCGCAGGTTGCCCGCGTGATTGATGACGATCGGCAACCGGGGCACCTCGGCCGCCAACTGGGCCGCCGGCTCGATCACGCCCGGATCGCCGACGACGTCGAGCGTCAGGCCGCGGTCGGCGAGCGCCCTGCAGCGTTCCACGAGGGGCGTCTTCCCCGCCAGGCCCGCCAGGATTTCACCCTGCACGATGCGGATACCGCGAAACACAGAATTCGCGGCGAACCGCTCCAGATGCTTGTCGAAACCGTCGGCGGCGGGGTCGATGCGGCCCACGACGCCGAGGATGAACGGCTCCTTGGCGGCGAGGTCGAGAAGCCACTGGTTGTCCTCCAGATCGGGGCTCGCCTCGACGACCACCGTTCCGGTCACGCCCGCCTCGCGGGCCGGTCCGACCAGGTCGTCCGGCAGACGGGGCCGCGGAAAGAGTTTCTCTCGCTGCTTCTCCGGCATCGTGTCCGGCCAGGGCGTGCGATAGAAGTGAGCGTGGCTGTCGATGACCTCTACGGGCGGCCCGGCCGCGTTGAGCGGCCAGGCCGTCGTCATCCCGAGGCCGGCACCCGTGGCAGCCAAGAACGTCCTGCGCAGCATCGGCATGGTCTCCCGGGGACGAGATCAACTGGCGAGCAGGCGATCGAGTCGCTCGATGCATTCGAGCACCGAGCGTCCGCTGTGGTAGCAGGCCTTCCAGGGATTGCCCAGGTCGCCCACGATCACCGCTCCGTCGCGGGCGAGCAGTTGCCGCCACTCGCCGAGCCGCGGATGAATGAAGAAATTCCGGTCGAACTCCCAGTTGGCGAGGAACGCGGCGACGAACCGCGGATCGGCGAACTGCTCGTAGGCGTCGAGCCAGCCGACGAGGGCCTCGGAGTTCTGCCACCATTCCTTGTCGCGAACGAGCGCGGGGCCGGTGTGCGGTCCGTCCCTGTAGACGCCCCCGTACTCGGCATCGAGGCCGTATTCCAGGGCATGCTCCGCGAGCCGTCGGGTCGCGGCGTGGAAGATCGACGGTGGCTCGCCCAGCGGCTCGGCCGCCCGGTGGAGGAGCCAGGCGAGCTCGAGGTTGTGGCCGTACGACGTCGTGTCCATCGGCTGGGCGATCGCCTCGCCCGCCTTCCGGTCGGCGTTCCACGTCCGCCGGATGGCGATCGCCGGCCGTGGCACGAAGTCGATGCCGAACTGGTTCAGGCCGCAGCCGCTCGTCGGGCTGACCATCCGCTTCAGGATCACGCCGGCCACTTCGCGGAGCTTGCGGCGATGGATCTCCGCGCCGGAGACGGTGGCCAGCGTCGTGAACGCCTCCAGCAGGTGCATGTGGATGTCGAGCGACTTTCGGTCGCCCGCCGCGAAACCGGCCGCCGAGATGCTCCAGTCACGTTCCAGGTTCTCGTAGTAGCCCCCGTGGAGGGTGTCGGCGGCGTGCTTCTGCAGCAGGTCGAACGTCCGGGCCGCATAGTCGAGGCCGCGGTCATCCCCGGTGGCGAGCGTGTATTCGGCGAGGGCGTAGATGGCGAAGCTCTGGCCGTAGATCACCTTGCCGTCGTCGAGCGTCCGTCCCGCCCGGTTGGTCCGCCAGTGCCAGCCGCCGTGCGCCCGATCCCAGAAGTGCTCGATGAAGAAGTCGACACCTTGCCGCGCAGCCAGCCGGAGGTCGGGATGCTCCGGGTAGCGACGATGGAAGGCCGACAGGCCCCAGATCATCCGCGTCTGGGTGACGATCGACTTGTCGGTGTCTCCCGTCGGCCTCC
>JBKDUV010000400.1:0-8726 GCA_046339335.1 Planctomycetia bacterium
TTTGGGGAGAATGGGTTGAATCACTTCCCACTGTTCGTCTGTGACTTCGTGTCGTTTCATGGCAGTCGGCCTCCTTGGCGGGAGACCAACTACAGAACGACTTGTCCGGCCGCCAGACCGTTTTCAGACAGAGCCTAGCCCCGTGCGCCCCGACGCCGGCATGACACACCGGCCGGTATGTCACCGACATACCGAATGGTGCGTCGTTTCAAGGGCGTTTCATCGTCCGTAGGTTGTGACTCGTTGGCACCACGCGTCAGCAGTTGACGCGTCGCCACGAGATCAACCCTCGGAGAAACGCCATGAGTACCGGAACGGAAGACAAGCTCCTCACGCGCCGCCAGGCGGCTGAAGTTCTCGGCTTCCAGCCGCAGACGCTTGCCCGCTGGAAGTGGGAGGGCCGGGAGGATCGCCCGCCCGAGGTTCGCGTCGGCCGCCGCGCCGTCCGCTACCGCGCGAGTGACCTTGCCAAGTGGATTGCCAGCCGCGCCGACGGATCGGCGACGTGACCTTCCCCCTCAAAAGCTGCGAGCCGCCGGATGGTACCCGGCGGCTCGCGGAAGCCCGCGCAGGAGGCGGGCTCGCATGGTCGGATCCTACTACGCTCGTCAAACGCTGCACAGCACTCTCTCCACGTTCCTCGAGGCGCACGGACTCAACCCGCGCCCGATGCCATCGCGGCGGCCGCCGCCCGCGCCCAGTCTCGACAAGCAGCTCGAGCGAGTCGCCCTTTCCGGCCGGGCGATCGCAGAGATCGGGCAGCAGATGCCGGTCGGCCCGGACGACCGCCGCATGATCGCGCTCTTCGTCGATGCCGCGTGCGATGAACGCGACCGAAATGCCCCCCGGCCCCTCGACGCGCACGAGGGATGCCCTGCGCCGCGCCGTATTCAATCAGCCCGATGGACACGAAAGGGTTTTCAAGCATGACCACCGAGCCCAGGAATGATCAGCCCCCACTTTCGATCCAGTGGTCGCCCGTCGGCAAACAGATGAAGGCGGTTCTTCGTGTGCTCGATGGCGAGCGGCTCATCGAGGCCGAAACCATCGACCTGGCGAAGCCCGAAAAGCGGCGGATGTTTGCGGAGAAGATTGCGGCGGCCGCCAACGCTGACTGCGCCGGAATCGAAGAGGAGCTGCTGGCGATTTCCCTGCAAAGGTCCAGCGCCCCGGATGCGCCCTCTCAGTCGCCGCCAGACGACGACTTGGTCGCGCTCACCCGCCGGGAGATCGAGGCCACGTATCCCGAGGTGCTGGAGGACGCCGAGCAACTTCTGGCCGACCCGGCGCTGATCGACCGCATCTCCGCTGACATCGAGGCGGCCGGCGTTGCCGGGGAGGAAGACCTGCGGCTGACGCTCTACATGATTGGCACCAGCCGACTCCTGCGCCGGCCCTTGGCCGGGATCGTGCAGGGGCAGTCTTCGAGCGGCAAGTCGTACACGATCGAGCGAGTTGCCGCGATGTTTCCGAAGGAGTCCGTCATCCACGCGACGCAGATGACGCCCCAGGCACTCTTCCACGCGCAGGCCGGCAGCCTTTCCCATCGCTGGGTCGTGGCCGGTGAGCGATCGCGCATCGACAACGACGACAAGGCCGAGGCGACCCGCGCCCTGCGCGAAATGCTCGCCGCCGGTCGCCTCTCGAAGATGATGCCCGTGAAACTGGGAGGCGAGATCAAGACGGTGATGATCGAGCAGCCCGGCCCGATCGCGTTCGTCGAGTCCACAACCGCGGCTCGCATTTTCGAGGAGGACGCCAACCGCTGCATCCTACTCTCGACGGACGAGCGGCGTGGCCAAACAAAGACCATCCTGCGCCGTCTCGCTCTCCACGTCAGCGGTAAGGGCGGCTTACTCGAGCCGGACGTGATTGCCCGCCACCATGCTCTGCAACGATTACTTGAGCGCCACGACGTAGTTATTCCGTACGCTGAGGCGCTAGCCGCCCAGTTGGAGCTGTTTGCGGATCGTTGCGAATGCCGCCGCGCGTTCCCGATGATTCTCGCGATGATCCAGGCTTCCACCCTGCTCCACCAACGGCAGCGGGCTAAAAACCCGGCCGGATTTCTTGTCGCGGAGCAAGCCGACTACGAACTCACTACGCGTCTCTTGGCTGGGCCTCTCGGCCGTTCTCTTGGCGAAACCCTCTCCGACCCAGCCAGGCGATTTCACGACCGCCTATGCAGCGAGATCGACGATCCCGACCAGCCGTTGGCAGAGCCGTTCACTGCCGCTGACATCCGCAGGCGGCTCAATGCCGGCCGATCCACTGTTGCCGGCTTCCTGTCTGAACTCGCTGACAAGGGGCTCCTTGAACAGGCCGAGCCCGCCGGAGGCGGCCGCGGCCGACCCGCACGCTCCTGGCGGGTCTTAAGCCGCGAACTCGATGTCGTCCACATCCTGCCCACGCCCAGCAAGTTTTTTGCGACTCCGATTGCGCGCCACGGCGGCCTTTCGCGACAGCCCGAATAAATACCGAAAAAACGCTACTTTGCCCGGGCTTCGACACTGGTTCCGCGGCAGCGGCCAAATCCGGATAATCAGCCGAAGTCACCGCATTCGCGATTTCGTCTGATTTTCGCCAGTCGGTCACAATCCCATGCAGCGCCCGACGAAACAGCAGCGCTGCATTTGTGTTCGCCATGACTGGCCCCGACTGAAAAATCTTTTCGCCGAGCCGCATCGTGAACGCCAACGACTTTGACGCTGCCGTCTCGGAACTCGCTTTCGGCAAGAAGCTGCCCACGGCCACATACGTTTACGCGCCATCCTGCGAAGAATTGCCTCCGCGACTAGCTGCCTTCGTTTCCGGCCTTCGCGACCGCCTCGGATTGAGCGACACGTTCAACGTCTTGAAGCTTGGCCACGATTTCACCCTGTCGTTCCTGCGATACCCCACTTTTCTCACCGAACCCCATCCCATTCTTGCCGAGTCGGTGCGAGTGAATCTTGCGTCGGGAAAAACCAAGCGGCTCAATTACGAGGGACACGCGAACCCGCCGATCTTGCATCGCAAAGAATGCTTCCTTCCGCCTGCTCATCCGGATATCCCGCGGTTTGCGAAGTTGACGCAGCAGGAGGAGGCAGCCGGCCTTTTCGAGCACCCGCGCTCAATCGGTTTTCAACGCAATTGGGAAAACCTGCTTCATGAAAAAGGGGTCGCGTACGCAGATCACGAGCTCATTTGGGTTCATTTAGAGTCAGTTGCAGGAAAGGCGGAGCCGACCGTGACGGTGCAACGGCACCGAACCGCCATCTCGCGAACGGACCTATCCAAGCCGATCCGAGAGGCACTGGCTAACGGTTTGCTTGCCGAAAACAACACCGTCTTCGATTACGGTTGTGGCTTGGGCAATGACGCCGCCCATCTTCGGGCGATGGGCTATACGGTGGCTGCATGGGATCCGGCCTATTTCCCGAAAGAGCCGAAACTGCCGGCCGAGTTTGTGAATCTCGGCTACATCTTGAATGTCATCGAAGACCCGGCAGAGCGCGTCGATGTTCTCCTCGACGCTTGGGCGTTCACCGAACGCGTCCTGTTGGTGTCCACGTTGATCGAAGGAAATGAACTCTACAACTCTGTTCGAGAGCATTCCGACGGCATCCTCACAAAGCGAAACACGTTTCAGAAGTATTTCTCGCCTGCCGAGATCCAAGGCCTTATCGAATCGGCTCTGGACGCTGAGGCGCACCCGATCTCCACCGGCATTTATGCCGTGTTTCGCGATGCCCGAGACGCCCAGGCCTTCCTTTCCGCCCGCAGTCGCCGACACATCGACTGGGAGCAACTAAGCCGGCGCCTGGGCTTCATGCGCCGCGCGCCTCGTCCCGGGGCGGTCGACGTATATCTCCAAAACCAAGAGCTGCTCGATGAGTTCTGGACGCTCGCCATCGACCTTGGGCGGCTGCCACAAGCTGGCGAGTTTCAACGCGAACAAGAGCTGCGCGACCGCATCGGCACTCAGAAGAAGGCGCTTCGGATCTTCACGGATCGTTTCGGCACCGACACCTACGAAGCAGCTAGAAGGCAGCGCCGGGATGACTTACTCGTGTATTTAGCCCTCGCGAACTTCAGAAAGCCGATTCCGCTGAAGCACCTCGGCGATCGCCTGCGCAATGACCTAGAATCCCACTTCGGCAGCTACAAGCAAGCGCAGACTCAAGGGCTTCAATTACTGCTATCTCTCAAGGATTCGGACACTCTCATCGCCGCTATACGATCTGCCGATGTGGGGTGGTTTGATGAGGCGGAGGCACATTACAGCGTGCACCGTTCGGTCGTCGAGACGCTGCCAGCTCCGCTCCGCGTTTTCGTGGACTGCGGATGCCGCCTTTACGGTTCCTATCGCGACGCCGACATCATCAAGATCCATGCCCGCAGCCATAAGGTCACACTTCTGAACTACCACGACTTCGACAGCGAGCCGCTGCCTTCGCTGAAGACGCGGGTAAAAATCGACCTTGCACGTCTGCAGGTTCAGGTTTTTGAGTACGCCGAGGCCGCCCAGGACCAGCGATTGTTTTTCAAGGAGCGATTACTGCCAGCAAACCACCCGGATCAGGGGCGCATGGCTGCCGTGTCTGCCGCGATGCGCGCCGGCGGCCTCACGCCGGAACGGCTCGGGCCAAATGAAGCCACTGTCCCTCCCGACGTGGATTTGCCCACAATGCTCAAGGTTGCTCGAGAAGCCTCTAGCAGTTGGCGGCCAGATGCCGTCGTTTCTTCGTCATGATTTATCTCGACCACAACGCGACAACTCCTGTCGATCCCGCCGTGCAGACGGCGATGGAGCCCTACTTGTCGCAAGAGTGGGGAAATGCGTCATCCAGTTACAGTTTCGGCTCCCGCCTACGAACCGTCATCGAGACCGCGCGACTCAAGGTAGCGCGGCTTCTCAATGCGTCGCCCGATGAAGTCCTCTTCACGTCCGGCGGAACAGAAGCAAACAACGCTGCGATTCACGCTGCTCTGATGGCTGATCCGGCCCGCCGCCACGTTGTCACAACAGCGGTCGAGCACTCATCTGTGCTCGCGTACTGCCAATGGCTCGCGTCGCGGGGTTACCCCGTCACTGTTGTTGGCGTGAACGCCGATGGTCGCCTCGATTGCGACGCGTTGGAAAGGGCTATCAATAAGGACACCGCTATCGTTTCCGTGATGTGGGCCAACAACGAGACCGGCGTCCTCTTTCCTGTGGATCGGATAGCCAAACGCTGCCACGAACTCGGCGTCCCGTTTCACTCTGATGCCGTTCAAGTCGCAGGAAAACTCCCGATCGATGTGAAGACCACTCCATTCACTTACCTCGGCCTAGCCGCCCACAAGTTCAACGGCCCGAAAGGAATCGGTGCGTTGTTTATCCGCCGAGGGGCTCCTTTCACCCCGTTGATTCACGGCGGACACCAGGAACGCGGACGACGCGGCGGCACGGAGGATGTCGCGTCAATCATCGGCATCGGCGTGGCGGCTGAGAACGCTGCCGTAAACGCCGACGGTTATGCCCGCGTCATCGCCCCTCGCCGGGATCGGTTGGAGCGAGCGCTTTTGCAGCGATGCAGCCCTGCTACGATTCACGGCCACTCGGAGCCGCGGATCGCGAACACCACCAACATCTCGTTCCCCGGCATCGGCGCCGATGGACTTCTGATGATGCTGGACAAGTACGACCTCTACGCGTCAGCCGGCTCCGCCTGCCTCGCCGACTCCGGTGAGCCATCGCACGTCATTTCGGCGATGCACGGGTCCGCAAAAATCCCAAGGGACTTTATCCGGGTTTCCATCGGCACAACGACGACAGATGACGACATCAACGTCGCAATCGATCGCATCGCAGAATGCGTCGGTTCGTTACGTGATCTGTCTGCTTGACGGCTGAATCACTTTTTTTCGCCGCCTGGCGTCCAGCATCGAATCCGATCGGGTTCCCGCCCGGGCAGCTTCACGAACGCAACACCTGGTTCGAGTTGCGTGTCTGTGAACTCCGCTGCTTGCAACTTGCGGCCGAACACTCCCTCCAAAGACCCAAGCCCTTTACGGCTCTGATTGCATGCAAATGCAACGACGGTTCCGATTTGACTGAGGAAGTCGTCGGCTTCGCCCTCGAAGTCGCTGGGGTCTTGCGACAACAGCATAACGACCGCGCCCTTGGATCGGCCCTGCCGAATTAGGTCGACCAACGACTCCGACCGCTTCTCCCGAAGAATCTTTCTCGCCTCATCGACGACGAGCAGATGACGAAGTACCCGGAATCCACTTGGCACCGGCGAGTCATCTTGCTCGATCAAAAAGCTATACGTCGCATCCAGCAGCAAGAGCGTCACGAGCCGCTTCAAATCCTCGGGCAGTAGTTTCAGACTGATGACCCAGCTCCGCGAAAAGAACTGCGACGGTTGAAGCTGAGGCGTGAAGCACGGCATGCTCGCATCTGTCAGCTCGTTGAGGCGGCTGACGATGCTATCCATGGGCTGCTTGCCGTTCGCGAGCAGTTGCCGCTCATAGCGATCACGGATCGCATCCAGACTCCGATCATTTCCCGCCGTGATCGTGTCTTGAATCGCATTCCTGAGCAAATCTTTCTGAAGGTCTCCCGGCGACCTGCAGCACATCATCAGGGTGTCGCGCATCCGCATCGCCGCACGCCCGATCCGCTGACCGGGAGCAGTGTTTGGCGGCAAAAAGTCCAACGGAATCGCCTGGGACGTTACCTCGATTCCCGTGATCGCAGGACCAAGTTCCGCGAGAGCTCCCGTGACGGATCCGTCGGAAACAAACTCGCCCTTTGGGTCGATGAAGAGCAACGGGATCCGCGCATTGCGCACCAACTCGAGCGCCATTTGAGTGCCAGTAGTTGTCTTACCTTTTCCGACGCCGCCCATGAGAGCAATATTGGGAGCAGTGCCCGGTGCGTTGATCGCGAACTCCACCGGCTCGTTGTTGGAAAGCATTTGACTTGTTGAGCCAACGTGAAGCTGCACCTCTCCCTCTGTGCCGCCCGCCAGCCCCGCCCCCGTATCAAAACCCCGGCCCTCTTCCGGCAGCCGGTCGCACAACCTTTGCACCAACTTGATCTCGTTGTTCTGGCAACTCTCCAATTCCTCTTTGACGAGCGCGTACCCTCGCGCCCAATGAGCCTCGATCAGAGCCTTCAGATCCGAAAACGTGGCGGTGCTTGTGAACTTGCCGTCTTCGGTGAAAGCGCAAATCCACAGATCCACCTGGTCTCCGAATAGCAGTTCTCCAGGTATCGGCTTGTTGTAGTACTTGGTATCGCTCGGTAACGGCGGAGGTGGTTCCGGTTCCGCAAGCGAACGGCCCATAAGCAGCCGCGCGGCCTCGTATCGGTACGCCAGCCCGAACGTCTTTCGCAGACTGTCTTCGAACGCCGCCGATTCCTCCGTCGGACGGAAGTCGCTGCGCCAAACGTTATCCAAGAAATTAAGACTCATCGTAGCCCTCGAAATACTTATTGGCGCTTACGAGCGACCCTTCCTCGCGACTGCGCAGTTCCACAAGAAATGTTTGGTTGATCGACCGATCGATATGCCGACTCAACTGAGGCGTTACCTCCTGGTCGTGCGTCAGGATGATGACCTGGTCGATGTCGAAATCCGCAAGCGCCCGCAAAGCCCGCGGACGATATTTCGAGTCGGCGTTGCCAAGAGGCGTGTCGATCACCAACGGCACGCGGCGCTGCGTAATGCCCGCAAGCGCCAGAGAAAACGCGATTCCAAACGACCTTTTTTCAAAGCCGCTCAGTGTCTCGAGCGGCAGTCTGTTGCCGTTTGGAAATTCAAACTCCGGTGTTGCTCCATGCGGAAGCAGGACTTTTCCGCCCTGGAATTTCGGATCGGCGATCCGCAGATAGTGCTCGGTGACCTGATCCTCCAACCGTTTTGTCGTGGTGGGCTGCAAAATATCCAACAAATCATTCACGGCCCGCCCGATTCGCTCGGCCACCGCAATTCTTTTTTGTTCCGGCCCTAGCCGAGCGAGCTCCTCCTGAACTCGCCCGATCTCCTCATTCAATGTGTGCAGGTCCGCCTTGCACTTCTTGATCTCTGCTTCAAGCTGCCCAAGCGTGCGGCTTATTTGCTGATTCTCACCGTTGAGAGCATCGAGGTTCTCCTTGATCTCGGTCGTTGCCTTTGGCAGATGTTGAATGCGCTCGTCTTTGGCCTTTAATTCCTCAAGCACCTCGCGAGTTTCCCGCACCTTTTTCGCTGCCGCCTTTGCGTGGGCAGCTCCCGTGTTCGACGCTTCCGCGAGCATCGCCAACGCCTTTGGGCGAGCTTCGCCCCGAAGATGGCCCATGATGAAGTCCGAAGCACAGTGCGGCGGCGGAGGGTTGTAGATCCGCTCCAAGGCTTCGATGAATCGATCCCGAACCTGCGCCCGAGTCTCGGCGGGCAAGTCGCCCAAAAGCGGATCAGCTGTCGCCGGTTCCGGCAACGCGACCGCCAACACTTTCTCCTTATTCTCCATCGTTCCCTTGCGCAGCCCCTCCCAGGCTTCGCGAGCTTCCTCTGCCTTTAACCGGTTCACGATAGGCAGTTCCAGGCGAGTCAACGCGAGCGATAGCCCCAGCTTGCGTACGACGCTGGCAAGTGCGGTTTCTGCGTCCTGCCGTGCCTTGTGCGCCTTATCTATCTCGCCTTGGAGTTTGGCAGCGTCTGCGCCAGCAGCCCCGCCGAGCCTCGCCAGCTCCTCTTGCGTTAGTGCAACAT
>JBKDUV010000401.1:0-9342 GCA_046339335.1 Planctomycetia bacterium
GTCGGCGGCGGCGAGGATCACGTCGATCGCCTCGCGGTCGAGGACGCGGGTGCCGCGGCGGGCCGCGTCGAGCAGCGACTCCACGTCGTGCGCGAGACGCTGCACCGCGGCGAGCTTCATGAGACCGGCGTTGCCCTTGAAAGTGTGGAACGCCCGAAACACGGTCGCCAGCGTGTCCGGATCGCCGGGATTCGTCTCCAGCACGAGCACACCCTGCTCGATGTCGCGAAGCAGATCCTGTGAATCCTCACAGAACAGCCGGACGAGTTCGGGGTCGGCATCGTCCGGAAGCACGGCGACGTCCTGGCAGCCGGCGGGATCGTCGAGGTCGATCCGCCGTGGCGCCGGCACGGCGACCGCCTGCGTTGTCACGGACGGCGTGGCCACGGTGGGCGGGGCAGTGTTGGCTGACGAACCGGCTTCCGGACTGGCTGCCGGACCGGCAGCGACTATCTGCGGCACTGCCGGCAGCGGCTGACCGCGGTCCCAGGCGGTGACGGCGGCCTCCATCCAGGCGTGCCAGCCGGTGAGCCAGTCGATGAAGGGGATGACCGCGGCGGATCCGGTCGCGATCCGCAACGCATGGTCACGGGCGACTGCGATCAGGCTGCGGATCGGGTCGGGGGCGGACGCGCAGGCCGCGAACAGGTCGGCGAGCAGGCCACCGAGCGCCGTCCCTGCCGGCCCGCCACCGGCGGTCGCCGGGTCGAGGAACGCCATTTCCAAACCGACCTGCTGGAGCAGTTGCCGGGCGGATTCAAGGGGTGGGGAGGATTCGGGGGCCATGACCCCATCCTAGCTCCGAAATCGGCCTGCTGCGGCCGGGCCAGAGTGGGTTTCGAGCCGGTTTCGCCCCGGGTTTGCCAAAGCAAGGGCCGATTTTCGGGACGGCCCGACCGGCACCGAAATGCAACCTAGACTTGGCGAATCCTGCGGGAGTGGTCCATGAACACGATGCGAAAACTCAAGCTGATGACGCTCGGGCCCGTACTCGGGCTCGTGGTGCTGGCGATGCTGGCCTTCAGCAACCAGGCGGGGCTCAACCGGGCCCACCTCAATCGCTACGAGTCGTACAGGCTGGCCAACGAGCTGCGCCGCAGTTCGGACGAACTCACGCGGCTGGCCCGCACCTATGTGGTGACGGGCGACCCGGTCTACGAGAAACAGTTTTGGAACGTGCTCGCCGTGCGCAACGGCACCGAGCCCCGTGCCGACGGGCGCAGAGTGTCGCTGCGGACGCTCATGGAACGGCAGGGATTCACGGCCGACGAATTCGCCTGCCTGAAGCGGGCCGAAGACAACTCCAACGCCCTGGTGACCACCGAGACGATAGCCATGAACGCCGTCAAGGGACTGTTCGCCGACGGCCAGGGGAGCTACACGAAACGGGGCGAAGCGGATCGCGACATGGCCCGTCGGATCATGCACGACAAGAAGTACCATGCCGACAAGGAAACCATCATGCGGCCGATCAGCGAGTTCGAGCAGCTGCTCGACGGCCGCACCGCCGGGGCCGTGGCGGCCGCCCGCGGGCGGAGCGACCTGCTTACGGCGCTGGTCGTGGGCCTGGCGACGCTCTCGGCGGGGATGATCTGGCTGGCGATCCGCGGCCATGCCGGCGCCGTCCGCCGGGCCATCGACGAGCTCTCGACGACGGCCGCCAACGTCAACGCCGGAGCGGCGCAGGTCCCCGCGGCGAGTTTGTCGCTGGCACAGGGCACGGCCGAGCAACTCGCCGCCGTGGAGGACAGTTCCCGGGCCGCCCGCACCACCAGCGGCATGGCCACCGACAACGCCCGGCGGGCGCGGGAGGCGAGCGAGTTCGTCGGCCGCGAGCAGGATCAGTTCCGCACGGCCGTCGGCCTCCTCGGGGAGATGGTTGGCGCGATCGGCGAGATCGATGCCGCGGCCACGCGGATCTCGTCGATCAACAAGGTCATCGACGAGATCGCCTTCCAGACCAACATCCTCGCCCTCAACGCGGCCGTCGAGGCGGCCCGGGCCGGCGAGGCCGGGGCCGGCTTCGCGGTCGTGGCCGACGAAGTGCGGAACCTCGCCCAGCGGTCCGCCCAGGCCGCCCGCGAGACGGCCACGCTGATCGGCGAGTCGCTGACGCGAACACAGGCCGGCCGCCGGAAGATGACCGAGGTCACGGCGGCGATCGACAGCCTCGCCGAGCGGTCGGCCGCCGTGCGGGTGCTCGTGGACGAGGTGCATGCCGGCAGCCGCGAGCAGAATCGGGCGATCGAACGGATCGGCACGGCCCTCGAGCAGATCGAGCAGGTCACGCAGCAGGCCGCCTCCGGTTCGGAGCAGGGCTCGGCGGCGGCCGAGGAGCTCTCCGCGCAGGCCGGCAGCCTGCTCGACGTCGTGGACGTCCTGCGCCGCATGGTGGGGGGCGGCGCCGCGGCCTCCAAGACCGTGAGTGACCCGTATCAGAACGTTGCGTTGGCCCGGATGCCGTAGATGAAGGCGTTGTCGGTGGAGATGGCCCCCAGGCCCGGCCGGATCCACTGCAGGTCGGGCGTGATGTTGAGCCAGGGCGTGGCCTGGATGTTGTAGAACCACTCCAGACCCATGCCCTGCCGCGGCCCGAACAGTGCCGTGGGCACCGGGCCGAACTGGTCGCTCGTGCCGACGAGGAACCAGCCGAGACCGAACGTGTCGCCGCGCCGCCCGCCCAGTGGGCTGAAGCCGCCGACGCCGGTGCTGAGGAAGTACTGGATCGGATTCGGGTTGCCGTCCCCGATCGACGCGCGGCCGAACAGGCCCCAGCCCCGGTCGGGGGTATCGGTGTAGCGGACGAAGTACTGGTCGAACCCGTAGTACATGAGCCACGAGTCCCAGAGCGTCCGTGGGCCGCCGGAGCCGGGCGCGGAGTCGGGGCCGGGGGGCGTGAACGCGAACCGCAGGTCGAGCTGCTGCTGGTGCTTCCAGACGGCGCCGACATGCTGCTGCCCCGGCAGGTCGAAGAACCGCGTCTTCACCTTGATCTCACCGCCGATGATGATCCCTTGGTTGAACAGGTCGCCAAACTGCATGAAGTCGGCCGTGCGGTTCTTGGGATCCATGACAAACATCCCCACGCCGCCCCAGTCGCGGGGCGAGACGAACCCGGTCGTGAAAAACGAGTAGGGCATGCCGAGCAGGAACTGTGGATTGGCGATCAACGCCTGGTTGACGAACTGGTCGGTGCCGTCGCCGCCGGCGAAGATGTCCTGGTCGAACGATCCGAGCACGTCCTTCTTGCCGCCGAACACGACCCAGTTCGGTGACAGCGGCTGGGTGAAGAGGACGTTGGTGATGTACGGCACGCCCGGGCCGTTGGGCCGCGGCGGCAAAAGCGTCGGAAACACGGCCGGTGTGAAGGCGCCCGTCCGCAGCGACACGTTTCCGAATTCGCCGTACCATTGCTCGGCCCGCACGAGCAGCCGACAGTGGGGCAGACCGCCGAACTTTTCCAGGTCGAAGACCGCGTCGTACTCGCTGCGGCCGGTGTAGCGGAACACGTCGCCTGGTCCGAGCGGGTAGGGGACGGGCCGATCGATGCCGCCATCGACCCCGAAGGCGAACTGCGTCACCCGGCCGCCGAACGTGATGCCCGAATCCTTCGTCGACAGCCAGCGATCGAAGAGGTCACCCGTCACCGTCTTCTGTCCGAAGGCCGCCGACGGCTGCTGCGGCGGGCGGCTGCTGCCCTCGGGCGTGGCCTCGAACGGCGGCGGAACCGGGTCGTCGGGCAGCAGGTCGATCGAGTACGGATGGGCAAGCCGTTCGGTGACGCCCGGTGGCGCGGCGGCGGGTGACTCCTCGGCCGACATGCGGGGCGGACTTTGGGCCTGCCCGTTGGCCGGGCCTTGGACCAGCGCCGCCAGGATCAGGCTGGCGAGGAGGACATGGTGCATGTGTCGGATCAGCATCGGAGAGGCCCTCAGAAGACGGCGACAAATTGCGTGCGCACAAGCAGGCCGGTCTGGCCGGCCACGAAGCCGGTCCGGTTCTGGCCGGCCGGCGAGTTCTCCAGCCAGGCCGTGTCGAAGGTGAAGAACAGGCTGTCCTTCCCCGGCAGGAAGAAATGGTTGACGCCGCCTCCGAGCTCGTATCCCGAGCCGTAGGCACCGCTGACGGAGGACGCCCGGACATAGAGCTCGGTTTCACGCGGCACCACGAACAAGCCCCCCTTCACGAAGCCGCCGAAGGCGGACGTGGAGGCGATCGGCAGCGGACCGGTGCCCTCGAGGCCGCTGAGGTTTTGGAAGTAGAGTTCCGTCGACAGGCCGAGGCCGCGGTACTTCCACGCCCAGTCGACCGCCGCCAGCGAGATGTCGTAGGACTGGAGCGTGACGCCGGGGGCGAGGGCGCCCGGCGTCGTGATGATCGTGCCGTCCGAGAGCCGCACGGGGGAGTTTTCCACGGCGTCGCTCGCCGCCTGGCTGCCCCGGCCGAGAGCGAACGTGTAGGAACCGCCGATCCGGACCGCGGCCTGTCGATGGTCCTGGAGATCGGAGTAGCCGCGGCCGAACGGCTCCCCCGGCTCCCACCAGGCCGACCCCGACCAGGCAAAGCGGTTGTTGAGTTCCTCGGGGATGAGACTGAGCGTGTTGAACCCGTTCGAGAGCATCGCGTGATAGAAGACGCCGTCCGCGGGCTCGCCCATGATCCACACGCCCTGGCTGAGGCTGGGCCGGAAAAAGGTCGTGGCCATGGTGCGGTCGGCGCTCTGCAGGGGGGCGAAGGCGCTCTCGATCCATTCCCGCGAGCCCGGCACCTTCGACTGGCCGACGTACAGTTCGAGGGCCCGGCTGAACCGGTAACTGAGCCAGAAGGCGCGGAAGCCGATCGGCTGGCTGGTGACCGAGTTGTAGTCGATGTTCAGCAGGTACGAGAGCCCGGGCATGAGGGCGTCGCCGGAGAAGATCAGCCGTCCGCGCGGAATCCCGAAATAGTTCGAGTTGGTGATCGGGATCGTGTTGCCCGCGCTGTCGGTCCACGAGGGTTCCGCCCGAGAGAAGCCGTCGTAGCGAAACATGTTTTGGTTGCGGATGCGCAGCGAGAACGGCGTCGCGTCGGGATCGCGGGGCAGGATGGCGAACCCGTTGGCATAGTCCACGCGGAACCGGTCGCCGGCGGCGAAGCCGTCGCCGCCCGTGCAGCCAGTGCAGGACACCGCGTCCGGGGAGACCGCCCACTCGTCGGACCACTGCGGAGAGAGCGTCGCATCGCCGGCATCGTTCACGAGCGTCTCGGCGGCCCGCGAGCGGGTACACGAAACGCAGACCAGCGCGAGGCATGCAGCGACCGACAGCCACCCGCGGCGGGGCCCGAGAAGGGATCGCGGAGTCGCATGCGTTGGCATGACGCAGGTATTGGAGCGCCGGGCAAGGCCCTGAACTGAAACTGACCCCCGGGGGAGGCAGGCGGGCTAGGTAGGTGGCGGCCTTTTGGTGGTGCTTTTCTCGGGGTGAAGCGACGAACGCACTTCGTTCATCGTCCGGCCGTGCCGCCTGCGCCAGGAATTTTGGTTATCGGGGTGGTGCCGAATGAGCCGACGTTATGACGTTCATGGGCGACCGGTAGTCGTCCGGACCATGCCTCGGAACGGTCGCCGGGCCGGACGTCTGCGCCCACTAAAGCCGGCATGCACGCGACGAACAGGTACGTGACGCGACCTGGTTGGGACGGCGGCCGGCGAAGAACCGTGGAGAGACACGGTCCGGCGGGGCGAGATTTCCTTTCGGCTGAACCGCTTGTAGCATGATGCCGTTCGCTTTCCGCCCCGGCTCACTTCGGGATGAACCGATGCTCACCGAGAAGACAGGTTTGTGGCAGTTCAAGGCTTCCGCGCCGGTGCGCGGCTTCGTGTCAGCCATGCTCGTCGTAGGCTTCGGCCTCGCCACACTGGCGGTGCGTGCCGCGGATGGACCCAGTGCACCCGGCGCGACCAAGCAGCAGGCGGAGGCCGAAGTGGTCGCGATACGCGCCGCCTCTGCTGCGTATCGTGAGTCGCTTGCCAAGAATGACGCGGCGGGCATCCGCCGTGCGTGGAGCGTCGACGGCGATGTCGTCGATGGATGGGGCAACCTGTTTTCGGCGGCCGACGTGACGGTCGCTGCCGGCGGGCCGAGGCCGGAGATCCGGGTCGGCGAAACGCGGCTGCGACTCATCACCCCCGATGTCGCGATCGAGGATGGCTCGGTGGACGTCGTCGTGCCCGGCACGACGATCCCCATCGAGGGCTGGTTCTCCGCCATCTGGGTGAAACAGGGAGGCGAATGGAAGTTGGCCGGAATCCGCGAGGCGGAGCGACCGCCCGCCGCCGAGGCCGACGCGCTCTACGATCTAGATTGGATGGTCGGTGATTGGTCGCTCGTTCCGGAGAAGGGCGCCGCCAAGGACGCGGTGCCGGCGATGGAAATGTCGGTTCGCTGGGACGCTGGGCGGATGTTTCTGGTCCGGGACGTCCGCCTGACGTTGCCGGCCGCCGAACCCGTGACGGTCGACGTGCAGCAAAGGATCGGTTGGGATCCGCTCGTCGGTCGCGTCCGTTCGTGGAGTTTCTCGACCGACGGCACCCGTACCGAGGCCACATGGTTCCGGGACGGGACGTCTTGGATCGCCAGAGGGACATCGGTCCAGGCCGACGGCACCCAGTCGACGGCCGTCCACATCTACACCTACGACGGCAAGGATCGTTGCCAGTGGCGGACAATGCGCGACCCATTCGCGGCCGACGATCGCATGCCCGTGCATGCGACCTGGGTTCGCAAGCCGAAAGGTGGCACGAAATGACATCGTTCCAACAGTCCTGGTTCCCGGCTCGCCCCGCTGCGGACCGCCTCGTCCGGCGGGCTCGCGGCGTCGCTGCATCGCTCTGCGTCGCCGTCGCGGTGGCGGGGCCGGTCGGCACAACGCGGCCTGTCGGTGAGGTCAGGGCCGACGAGTACACGCTCGAGGCCGACGACGACGACGGCGATCTCGCCAGGAAGTCCGACATCATGCATGGCCCGCGGTGGCAACGCACCATCGCCGAGTTCGGCACCTGGCTCACGACGCAGACGATCTACTCCCCGGCTGAAGTCCGCCGGATCAAGTCGCAATTCAACGGCCGCGTCGCCGCGATGTCCTCCTACGAGATCGAGTACCTTCTCGAATCGCTCGGTGCCAAGCTCGAACTTCTCGACTCACCGGAAGCTCGCGATGCCAAGGCCTGGCTCGGCAGTTATCTGTCTGCCATGTCTGACGCGCGGCGCGCCGCGGAGCTGCGCAAGATCCCCAACCTTCTGGACATGAACGCCGCCCAGCTCGCGCAGCAAATCCAGCGCGTCGATGCGCTGCGGTCCACGCTCCAGCAGAGGCAGCAGGGGGTCGAAGCGCGGCAGGCCGTGCTTGCCGAACGCGCTTCAGCCGGCCGACGGGCGACGGCATCCGCATCCCAGGCGGCTGCGGCCCGACCCAGATCGGCGCCGGCGCATTCTCCCTATCGCCAGGGGGGCGGCTCGCCCCCCTTTGCTGACGTTCAGAGACGGCAGCCACTGATTCCGATCGGCATGTTCGGTGGTTTCGTGGGCTTCTGACAGGGCCGCGTCACTCGGGGATCGACCTGCCGGGCACGGCCTCGTAGGCGTCGGCGTGGGGAATCGGCTCCTTCCGCCGCGTGCCGGGGAGGATCTCGAACCGCGGGTCGAAGTCCACCATCGTGGCCGCGAGCGTGGCGAGGATCGAGACGTTCCCCTCGACCTTGGCCGTGCCGTCCTTAATCTGCGCCTCGAGCGTCCGTGCCCCGATCATCGTCTGCTCGAGATTCTTGCGGTTGATCGTCAGGGTGAGGTCCGGCTTGGCGGCGAGGAAGCCGGGCAGGTTCGTGAGCGTGGCGTTCTCGAGCTCGACCACGAACTTCTCGCCGGTATCGGGCGTGATCAGGTTCATCGTGAACCGCAGCCCCTCTGCCTTGCGGCTGTCCATGCGGATGCCGAGGAAATCGAGGAACAGTTCCGTGCTCATCGCCCGGATCACGTCCGGACCGCTCGACTTCGGCGAGGACCCCTCGGGCACGCCCTCGCGGAGCTCGTAGGCGCCCGCGAGGAAGCTGTTCCGCAGGCCGGGATTCTCCTGCTGGTAGCCGATCTGCTCGAAGACGTCGGCGAGCAGGTCCTTGGCCGCGCGGTTCGCGGGCTCAGCGTGCACGAGCTTGTCGAGTATCTCGGAGGCGAGCAGGTAGTCACCCTTGTCGTGGAGCTGCCGCGCCCGGGCGAGGATCTTCTCGGCCCCACCCATCATCTCCACGTACAGCGGGGCGGAATCCCCGGGGGAGAGCGGGATGAGCGTGGCCGGATTGCAGTCCCAGTAGCCGAGGTAGCGGTTGACGACCGCCCGGGCGTTGTGCGGCACCGAGCCGTGGTAGCCGCGGCAGTCCCAGCGCTGCTGGAGGCTCTTCGGCAGCTCGTAGACGTTGTGGATCTGGTTGACAGTCACGCCCTGGTTGGCCAGATGCAGAACCTGGTTGTTGAAGTGGGCGTACAGGTCCCGCTGGCCCCGGAGGATTTCCTGCACCCGGTCGTTGCCCCAGCGCGGCCAATGGTGGGCGCCGAACATCACGACCGCCTCCTGGCCGAACCGATAGAGCGCCTCGTTGATGTACTTCGACCAGTTGAGGGCGTCGCGGACCAGGGCCCCGCGGAGCGTGTAGATGTTATGAAGCGTCGCGCAGACGTTCTCCGCGATCCACAGCGCCTTGAAGGACGGGATGTAGGTGTTCATCTCCGAGGGCGCCTCGGTGTTGGGTGTGTTCTGGAAGATCATCCGCACGCCATCGACCTCGAACTCCTCGATGTCCTTGTCGACGACGCGGGTCGGTGCGATCAGGCCCGACGTGCCGCGCGAGATCGCGTGCCCGAGCCCCTGCGTCACGTAGCCGCGGGGGCCGACCGGCAGGAGCACGCCATACTGGTAGAACAGCCGCCGGTTCATCGCGTTGCCGGCGAAGACGTTTTCCGAGATCGAGAAGTTCATGAAGTCCCGCGGGGCCAGGATCTGCACCTTGCCGGCCCGCACGTCGGCCTCGTCCACCACGCCGCGGACGCCGCCCCAGTGGTCGCCGTGAGAGTGCGAGTACACCACCGCCGTGACCGGCAGACCCTCTCCCTTGTGCTCCTGGAAAAGCTTCCAGGCGGCTCGCATGGCGTCGGCGGTGACGAGGCAGTCGAACACGATCCAGCCCGTCTTGCCGCGAACGAACGTCGTCTGGGCGAGATCGAGCCCGCGGACCTGGTAGATGCCGGGGATGACCTCGTAGAGGCCGTAGTTGTTGTTGAGCTGGCCGATGCGATGCATCGAGGGATGGAC
>JBKDUV010000402.1:0-7742 GCA_046339335.1 Planctomycetia bacterium
CGCCAAGGAGTATCGGCTCGCGCCCACCGGCGCGGCGGAGAACCGCCTGGAACTGACCGTCGAATTCCGGACGGCGGGAGAGGGAGCCCGGACCACGCAGGTGGCCTATGCCCTCGACGGGCCGACCGGCCTGCCGACCGAAGGCTGGTGGTACGCCCAGCGGGTGGCCCGCGACTGGGGCTCGCTCGCGGTCCGCGACGTCGCCATGCGGTTCGCGGGCGAACCGACCGCGCTCGTCAGCGGGCTGAAGATCGCCGACGGGTCGCTCGCCCATCCGGCGGCCGCCGTGCAGCCGGGCAAACCGCTGTCGTTCGCCGGCGTCGACGCCCTGTACGTTGCGGCGGCCCTGATCCCGGCGGCCTCCGGTCCCGACGTGCCGCCGGTGGCGGAGGTTCGATCGATCGCCGTTGGCGAGCCGCCGCCGGCCGCCCGACGCCGGCTCGTGGACGTCACGCCGCGGCTCGTGTCGCGGACGTTCGACGTCGCCCCCGGCGCCCCGGTGCGGCATCAGTACGAGATCTTCGCCGGCCCCAAGAAGCCGGAGTTGTTGCGGCGATTCGGGGCCGGTGACGCGCGGATGGACGACCTCGTGTACTTCGGTTGGTTCGGCTGGGTGGCGCGGCCGCTGATCGCCCTGCTGCACGGACTCCACGCCCTGATCGGCAACTACGGCATCGCGATCATCCTCCTCACGGTGCTGGTCCGCGGGGCGATGTTTCCGCTCTCGCGTCGGCAGGCGATCTCCTCGCAGAAGATGCAGGCCCTGCAGCCGGAGATGAAGGTCATCGCCGAGAAGTTCAAGAACGAGCCCGAGAAGCGGCACCGCGCCACGCAGGACCTGTGGCGGAAGCACAACGTGAATCCGGTCGGCGGCTGCCTGCCGGTGTTCATCCAGATCCCGATCTTCATGGGGCTGTACCGGGCACTGGCCACGGACGTCGAACTCCGCCAGGCGCCGCTGTTCAGTTCCGCGATCCGCTGGTGCTCGAACCTCGCCGCCCCCGACATGCTCCTCGACTGGTCCAAGTACCTGCCGGCATTCCTCACCGCTCCCGAGGGTTACCTGGGCCCGTATCTCAACCTGTTCCCGATCGCGACGATCGCGCTCATGCTCTGGCAGCAGAAGCTGTTCATGCCGCCGGCGATGGACGAGCAGCAGCGGATGCAGCAGCAGATGATGAACTTCATGATGTGGTTCATGGCGCTGGCGTTCTTCAAGGTGCCCTGCGGCCTGTGCCTGTACTTCATCGCCTCGAGCCTGTGGGGCGTGGCGGAGCGGCTCCTCTGGCTGCCCAAGTCACCGTCGGCGTCCACGGCCGCCGGGCCGGCCGGCACGCGGACGGTCGATGCGGCGTTCGCGCCGGTGGAGAAGGGGGCGCAGGGGAACGGCGCCGCGGAACTCGCCCGGCAGAAGCGCGAGGCGCGGAAGAAGCAGCGCTGAACAGCGGCGGCCGCGGGTGCCCAGCATGTGGTCGGCGCATGACCTGATCGTGGCTTCAGCGACGGTGCCAGGCGGCGGGGCACGGGCGATCGTGCGGATCGCCGGAGACGGGCTCGCGCGTCTGCTGGCGACGATGTTCACCCCGGTCGATGCAGGCTTCGCCGCGGCCGGCGCGCCGCCGCGGGTGGTTTCCGCGCGGCTCTCGGCAGACGGGCTGGGCCGCGTCTGGGGAGAGATCGACGTCACGATCTTCCACTGGCCCGGACCGGCCGGGCCGACGGGCGGCCCGCTCGCCGAAGTCCAGCTTCCCGCCAGCCCGGCGCTCGTCGCGGCGGTTGTCGCCGAGGCGTGCCGGCACGGCGGCCGGCTCGCCCGGGGCGGCGAGTTCACGCTCCGCGGGTTCCTCGCGGGCCGGCTCGACCTCGTGCAGGCGGAGGCGGTGCTGGCGGTCGTCGACGCGCAGTCGTCGGAGGAACTCGCCGTCGCCCTCGACCGGATGGCGGGGGGCGCGGGCCGGGCGTTGGGCCGCGTCCGTGATGACCTGCTCGACCTGCTGGCCGACATCGAGGCGACGATCGACTTCGCCGACGAGACCGCCCCCGCCCCGGGGCCCGCACCGCGGGCCCACGGCCCTGTGGCCGGCAGGCGGCGGGCCGCCCGGGGGGCGGTCGCGACGGAGGCCGAGCGGCTGGGATCGCGGGCGGCCGCGGCGCACGACCTGCCGCGGGTCGTCTTCATGGGCCGGCCGAACATCGGCAAGAGCAGTCTCTTCAATCGGCTCGTCGGCCGCGAGGCCGCACTCGTGGCCGATGAGCGCGGGACGACCCGCGACTGGATCGAGTGCCGGCTCGAACCGGCCGACGGCCGGGGCGCGGCCTGCGTGCTCGTGGACGTGGCGGGCGTCGATGTGGCCAGCGGGGCCGCCGGTCACGCGGCACACGGTGCCGTGCCTGTCGCCGCGGCAGAGTCATCGGTCGCCGGCGCCGAACCCGCCGCGCCCGCGGCCATCGACGCCGCGGCGGCGGACGTGGCCCGGCGCGAGATCGCCCGGGCCGACCTGCTCGTCGTCTGCCGCGACGCGCTGGCTGCGGGCATGGCGGCCGCTGCAAGGCCGCCGGCCGGCGGTGATTCCCATCCGCTGCGGATCGACGTCGTCACGCGGTGCGACCGTGGCGAAGACGTCGCGATCCGTGCGGACGAGCATGCCACGAGCGCCGTCACCGGCCGGGGAATCGGCGAGCTACGCGGGGCGATTCTCGCCGCCGTGGCGGGGCTGCCGCAGCGTGGCTCGCCGGCCACGCTGCGGCTGGCGGCGGGGCTCGAGGCCGCCCGTGCGGCGCTGAGCGCGGCGGCGCGTGAACTCGAGCACGAACAGGCCGACGAACCGCTGCTCGCGGCCCACGTCCGTCGGGCCATCGACGCCCTCGACGAGGTCACGGGGCGGAGCATGGGAGCGGACCTGCTCGACCGGATCTTCGCCCGGCACTGCATCGGCAAGTGACGCTGCCTGAAAAGCGGCCAGCATCCGGTCGGGCGGGCTGCGTGACGGGCCGTTGCGGAATGCCGACGCCCCGCGGTTCCGGCGACGACCGCTCTGGCCAGCCGCGTCAGGCCGTGACGTTGATCGTGATCACTCGCGACGTGGAAAGGCCCCCCTGGTCGGTACTCCGCACCCGGACCGCGTAGCTCGATTTCACCGACGCCTTGAACGACGCCTTCGTCCGCAGTTGGTTGCCGACGATCTCGAAGTGTCCCGTGCCATCGAGGTTCGACGCCGGAACGATGATGTAGCGGAACGTGCCGTCGGCATCCGGGTCGGACGTCGAGAATACTCCCACCGTCGTTCCCGCCGGAAGGTTGTCGGCGACGGTCAAGCTCGACACCGCGATCGCAAGGGGCGCCTCGTTGACGTTCGTCACCGTGATCGTGATCACGCGGCCGACGAAAAGCCCGCCCTTGTCCAGGCTCCGCACGCGAATCCGGTAACTCGACTTCGCCTCGAAGTCGAACGGGCCTGTCGTCCGCAGTTCGTTCCCCACGATCGTGAATCTTCCCATCCCGTCGAGGGTTGCATCGGGCACGATGGTGTAACGGAACGCATCACCGGCATCCGGGTCGGTCGTCGTGAACGTGCCCACCACCGTCGCGGCGGGACGGTTCTCCGCTACGCTCGTCGCCGACAGCGAGACCGCCGTCGGCGTTTCGTTCACGTTCCCGACGGTCACGGTGATCACGCGGCCGACGAACAGGCCACCACGGTCCGTGCTCCGGATCCGGAGCACGGAGGTCGCTTTGGCCTCGAAGTCGAGGGGGCCCTTCGTCCGCAGTTGGTTGCCGACAATCTCGAACAGCGCCGTACCGTCGAGTGTGCGGTCGGGCACGATCGCATACGTGAAGGTCTCGCCGACGTCGGAATCGGTGGTCACGAGGGAGCCCACCACGGTGCCCGCGGGCTGGTTTTCGGCGACGACGGACGAAGAAAGCGTCAGGCTGGAAGGTGCCTCGTTGACGTCGTTCACCGTGACGGTGAACACCTTTCCGGTGTACAGCCCGCCCGAGTCCGTGCTCCGGATCCGGATCGAGTAGGTCGCCTTGGCCTCGAAGTCGAGGGGAGCCTTCGTCCGCAGTTGGTTGCCGACGATCTCGAACATCGTCGTGCCATCGAGTTTGCGGTCGGGCACGATCGCATAGGCGAAGACTTCATTGGCGTCGGAATCGGTGGTCCCGAGGGAGCCCACCACGGTGCCTGCGGGGAGGTTTTCGGTGATGGCCGAGGCCGTGAGGACAATGTCGGTCGGGCCGCGGTTCGGATCGACGAACACGCGGAATGCCTGCAGGCCCACGACATCCTGGAGGCTGTAGCCGCCGCTGCCGGTGGCGAAGCCGCCCTGGCGCGAGGCTCCGAAAGCGGCCAGCGCCCGCGACTCCGACAGGCCGATGGGGCCGATGGCGCCGAAGGAAACCTCGCGCGTGCCCTCGTAGCCGGGGATCGCGGCATCGCGGACGCGCGGACCGCCCGCCGCCAGGGTTGTCTGGATGAACGTGGCCGACCCGGTCCCGCCGCCAGGGACGGTGAGCGTGAAGAAGGCGGCCCCGAACGCGTTGCCTGCGTCGGCGCCGGTCTGCGGCGCGAACGCGGTGTAGTCACCGGTCGGAAACACGTAGTGCACGGCGTTCGTCGAGAGCAGGCCGATCGCCGGATCCATCGTCACGACATACCCGCTGATGCCCGGGCTGCCGGTCACGGCATGGCCGGGGTTGACCCAGATTTCGCCGGTCGCCCGGTTGAAGGAGACATACGCATCGCCGACCTGACCTGACGACTGGGCAGCCGGTTGAACTGCCGGGGCGGTGGCCGGCACGTTCGCGGGCAACGCATCATCGGTCGCCGCGGCCGCCGCGGCAGGAGCCGGTTGCGGAGCGGCCGCGGTGGCCGCAGCAGACGCGCGGCTGGTTCCCGCTGCGGCGGCGAGCGAGCGGGCCGCGGCGAGGCTGGCGGCGAGGTCGACCGTGCCGCGGCTGTCGGAGCCGTTGTTCGATCGCTGCGCCCCGCTCACGAGGGCGGTGCGGAGGTCGGGAGCCTGCAGCGTCGGCACCGTCGCCTGGATGACCGCGGAGATCCCGCTCACCTGGCCCGCGGCCATGCTCGTGCCGCTCATCATGCCGGAGCCGCCCCCCGGAATCGTGCTCACGACGCCCTGGCCGACGGCATCGACCTGCACCGCGCCGCTGTCGCCGACCCGGTTGGTGAGCTGGAAGAAGCCGCCCGCCGCATCCACGGCGCCGACGGAGATCACGTTGTCGAGTTGGGCGCTGTATCGGGCCGGCGAGTCGGGCCGGGCCGCCGCGTCGTTGCCCGACGCGGCGACCACGAGCACCCCGTGCTCGCGGGCCAACTCCAGCGCGTCGAACACCTCGGCCCCGATGCCGACCACGCTGTGATTGATGATCTGGGCGCCCTGGGCGACGGCGTAGTAGATGCCGCTGGCCACCGAGCCATATCTGCCGATGCCCCGATCGTCGAGCACCGACACGGGCATGATCCTGATCGACGACGACACGTCTGTCACGCCCGAGCCGTCGAGCGCCTTGGCGACGATGCCAGCGACGTGCGTGCCGTGGCCATACCGGTCGAGCGTGTCGGGTGAGTTCGAGATGAAGTTCCAGCCGTAGACGTCGTCCACGAAGCCGTTGGCGTCGTTGTCGATTCCGTCGCCGCCGATCTCGCCCAGGTTGCTCCAGATCGCATCGTTCAACTGCGGGTGGGTGCGATCGATGCCCGAGTCGAGCACCGCCACGAGCACGCCCGAGCCCGTCGAGGTCCGCACGACTGGCCGCGGGGCAGCCGTGCCGGCGGCGGACGGCTGCAGGCCGGAGGCGTCGGCAGCCACGGGCGGGCTCGATACCGCTGTCACAGGTCCGGTGCCTGCTCCCGTGCGGTAGGTGGGGGCATTGAGCAGCGACGTGCTCGCAACTCGCACCAGGTCGCTCACGCCCACGCGGCCGTCGTAGTCAAAATCTCCGTCGGCCCACGTGGCCGACGTGCCGCCGGCTCGGTAGAGGCCGCGGCCCCGCACGGCGTCGAGATCCGCGTCGTTGACGAGGCCGTCGAGGTTCGCATCGCCCGCCGCCGCCCAGCCGATCGTGAGCACGCCGTCGGTGACGGTGTAGCCGATCTCTCGGACGGCCGTCCTGCCGGCCGCGCGGGACACGATCCCCGTCGCCCCGTCCCAACCGCCGCCGTTGCGGCCCGCGAGCAGCCACTGCCGCACGGACGCGAGGTCATAGCCACCGGCGGCCACGCTGATGCGACCGGAGCCGAGGTCGAGCCGGCCGCCGGTCAGGGCCAGGCTCGTGAGCGGTACGGTGTCGTAGCCGGTTTCGAGCCGCACTTCGCCGGCCGAGACGGTGAGGCCGCCGGCGCCGAGAGCCTTGGCCGACTGCACGACGAGCGTGCCGGTGGTCACGGTCACGCGACCGGTTGCCGAGGAATCAGCCGCCAGGACGAGCGTGCCGTCGCCCTGCTTCACAAGCGGCGAGTCTCCAAATTGAGGCCGCGATCCGACAGTCGTCTGGCCCGCTTCGACCGTGCGGTAGTCGGGAGTGATGCCTGTCTTTTCATCGCCGTACGACGCCCCCTTGACCTCACCCTTCGCATCGCCGGTCTTGGGGTCGATGACGACGTAGGTCCAGTCGACCTTGGAGTAGCCGAACGAGATCTGCTCGCTGGGCAGCGGGTTGCCCGACGCGTCGCCGTGAACGCTGTAGCTCGAGATGATGATGTCGTAGAGCTTGTATTTGAGGTACGGCTCCTGCTTGTCCTTGACCGTCGTGCAGAAGTGGATCTCGACTTCCTTGAAGAACTTGCCGGCGGTACAGGCCTCCATGAGCTTGACCGATGACTTGTCCAACTGGCGGACGATCTGGACGTTGCCGAGCGTCGTCTCCCCCTTCGTCCGCTGCTGGTCCTTCGCGCCCGACGGGATCGACCGATGGATCGACGCCGACATCTTCTGGATGATCACCCAGTCCTTGTAGACCGGATACGTCGCCTCGCCCGGGATGCCACTCGGGTTCGTGAACGCCGCCGCCGCCCGCGGCTCCGACGGCAGGACGAGCATCACCGACGAGAGTTCCGGTGCCGGCAGGTCGGGGAGGTTCGGCAGGGCTACGGGCGCGGCCGTGGCGGCCTCGGCCGCCGCAGGCTGCTCGGTAGCCGCGGCCGCGGCCTTGCCCTCGGCGGGGTCGTACTTCTCGGCGACTTCGCCCTTCTTCTCGCCAGTTTCGGGATTGACGACGACGTAGGTCCAGTCGGCCTTTGAGTAGCCAAGCCAGATCTCCTCGCTCGGCAGCGGATTGCCCGACGCGTCGCCGTGCATGCTGTACCTCGAGACGATCACGTCATAGAGCTTGTGCTTGAGATAAGCGACCTGCTGGTCCTTGACCGCCGTGCAGAACTCGATTTCCACAGTCGGAAAGAACTTCCCGCTGGCACAGGCCTCCTGGATCTTGACCGACGACTTGTCCAGTTGGCGGACGATCTTGATGTCGTCGAGCGACGTCTCGCCCTTCGTCCGCTGCTGGTCCTTCGCGCCCGACGGGATCGATCGATGGATCGACGCCGACATCGACTGGATGATCGCCCAGTCCTTGTGGCCCTGATCCGTCGCCTCGCCCTGGATGCCGTCCAGCTTCGTGAACGCCGCCGCAGCCCGCGGCTCCGAAAACAGGTTGAGTCTAACCGATGAGAGCACCGGCGCCGGTGTGTCGTCCAGCTTGGGCACCACGGTCGGTGCAGGAG
>JBKDUV010000403.1:0-2829 GCA_046339335.1 Planctomycetia bacterium
GCCGCCAACTGACACCGTCACGTCACCACCAGCGCCATCCACCGAGGCGCCGCTGCCAACACTCACGGAGCCGCTGCTGCCCGACGACGAGTCGCCCGTGGACACTGTCACCGAGCCGCTCGCCGCCGTCGCTGCCACCGGCCGAGCCAGCACCGATCGTCACGTTGCCAGAGCCAGAGCTCGTGGACGCACCCGACATCACCGACAGCGAGCCGCTCGAGCCCTTCGACGTCGCGCCGCTCTCCACAGACACATCGCCACTCGTGCTCGACGACGCACCCGACGTCACGCGAACGCCGCCCGTCGAGCCGGAGCCCGACGACGCTGCCGACGACATCAGCACAGCGCCCGACGACGACGAGCCCGCACCGCTCGTCACCGACACATCGCCGCCCGCCGCCGACGACGACGCGCCTGCCGAGATCGCCACAGCGCCACCAGACAACACGCCCTCGCCTGCAACCATCGACACATCGCCGCCGACACTCGACGCCGACGTCGACGATCCTGCTCGAACGCTCACGTCGCCGCCGTCGCCGACAGACGACGAGCCCACAGACACGCGCACGTCGCCAGCGACACCCGACGACGCCGATCCAGTGGACACAATGACACTGCCCGACGCGCCCGACGCCGCCGAGCCAGACGCCACCTCGACCGCTCCTGATCCCGAGCCGCTGCTGCTGCCGTCCGCGCTGCCCACTTGCACCGCACCAGACGTCGCCGCCGACGATGCGCCACTGAGCACTTGCACAGCACCGCCAGCGCCGCCCTCCGACGATCCGCCCGTCACCTGCACAACGCCGCCAGATCCCGACGATCCGACACTCGCACCGCCGCCGATCTGCACGCCAGCGCCCGTCGCCGCCATCGATGTGCCGGCCTGGATGCTGATGTCGCCACCAACACCGCCCAGCGACGACGCGCCGCCGCTGCGCACAGTCACATCGCCGCCGCTCATCGCACCGCTGCCCGACACAACCTCCACGTTGCCGCCCTTCGACTTGGCTGCCGTCGCCGCGCCAGATGACACAATCACAGAGCCGCCATCGCCCGCGCCGCTCGAGCCCACACTCACGCTCACGCCGCCAGCTGTGCCGCTCACGCTCGCGCCAGTGCTCACCTCGAACGCACCCGAGTCGCCGCGCACCGACGATCCCGATCGGATGACAACGTCGCCACTGTCACTGTCGCCGCCGCTCGACGACGTCTCGACCGTCACGGCGCCGGTGCTCGATCCGCTCTTGCTTGCGCCGCTGCGAACCGTCACGCCGCCGCCCACAGACACACTCGAGTCGCCGCCCGCGATCTCGACGTCGCCGCCCGTGGACGTCGCGCCACTGCCGCTGCTCGAGCCGCCAGACACGCTCACAGAGCCACCAGCGCCCTTCGCGTCTCCCGCCGCAACAACCACGTTGCCGCCGTCGCCCTCGCCGCTGGAGCCCACGGACACGGACACGCCGCCCGCGCTGCCCTGTGCTGACGCACCGCTGTGGATCGACACCTCGCCCGATGGTCCCACCGCCGCGTCGCCCGTCGACACCGACACGCCACCGGTCGCCGACGACGCCGCGCTGCCCACGACCACATCGCCGCTCTTGCTCGACACACTCGCGCCGCTCACGATCGTCGTCGAGCCGCCGACGCCACCCGCGCCCGCGCCGCCGCCCACCAACACAGAGCCGCCGGCGCCGCCTGCCGTCGATGTGCCGTCGCCACCTCGAACGCTCACCGCGCCGCCCGCACTCGCACTCGCCGACGTCGAGCCAGCGCCGATCGTCAACGCGCCTCCTGCGCCAACTGAGCCGCCGCCAACTGACACCGTCACGTCGCCACCAGCGCCATCCACCGAGGCGCCGCTGCCAACACTCACGGAGCCGCTGCTGCCCGACGACGAGTCGCCCGTAGACACTGTCACCGAGCCGCTCGCCGCCGACGCCGACGATGTCACCGTCACGTCGCCGCTGCTCACGCCGGCACCACTGCCGCCGCTCACAATCGACACCGAGCCGCCCGAGCCGCCCGACGACTGACCAGCCGACACGCGAACATCGCCGCCCGATGCAGCACCCGAGCCCGACACGATCTCAACGGAGCCGCCCTCGCCCGACTTCGACACGCTCACACCAGCGGTCACACGAACCGAGCCACCGCTCACGCTCTCCGTGTCGCCAACTGACACCACGATGTCGCCCGACGCGCCACCGACGGCACGACCGGTCGACACTGACACCGAGCCCGACGCGCCGCCAGCAGTCGCGCCCGTCGACAACACCGCGCCGCCGCTCGAGCCGCGCGCGCCGCCGTTCGCCGAGCCAACAACGACGTCGCCACTCGACGTCGACGCGCTCACGCCGCTCTGAATCGACACGGAGCCACCACTGCCGTCAACACGCGATCCACCGCGTGCATCGATGGCGCTACCTGACGATCCGGACCCGGACGCCGAGCCGCCAGTAACACTCACGCCGCCGCCAGTCGCACTCGACGACGTCGTCGACCCTGCGCCAATCGACACGCCGCCGCCAGCGACACCGCTCACGCTCGAGCTCGAGCTCTCACCAACACGAATGTCGATGGAGCCGCCCGAGCCGCCAGTCGACGGTCCGGAGCCGATGGTCACCGCGCCACTGCCACTGCCTGTACCCGTCGACGAGCCCGACGTCATCGTCACCGCGCCGCTGGAGCCCGACGACGCTTCGACTGTAGAGATCGTCGCGGATCCATACGACGCGCCTGCGCCCGTAGACAACAGCGCGCTGCCGCTCACGATCGTCGTCGAGCCGCCGACGCCACCCGCGCCCGCGCCGCCGCCCACCAACACAGAGC
>JBKDUV010000404.1:0-17800 GCA_046339335.1 Planctomycetia bacterium
GCCAGGTTCTTCCTGAAATCGTCGATGTCCGGCCGTCCCGCGCGGAGACGGTCCTTGACCTCCGCCAGCTTGTCGGTGCGGATCCGCATCTGCTCGAACGTGTCGAGGTAGATGTCGAGCTTCTCCTTGTCAATCGCCGGAAGTTCGCGACGCACCCGGTTGATGTCTTCCCGAATGAAATCGAGCAGGTTGTTGCGGGCGTTGAACAGCCGGCCGGCGTTGCCTTCGGCGGTGCTGCCGAACAATGCGTTGAACGCCACCTCGTGGTCGCAAACCACAGACAGCGGCCGCTTCGGCCCGATCGCCGACGCATTGCTGACGAAGACGGTCTCCGCCGACGGGGCGACGCCCAGCCCGACGACGGAAAAGATCGCTGCTTGAGCCTTCGCGACGGCGTGGTCGACCGTCTGCCCCAGCGCCTCGCGTCGCCAGTTGAAGCAGCCGAGGGCACCGAACTTCTTGCCGTGGTCGCCGGAACCGGCGATCTTGTGCGACAGTTTCTGGATGATGCCCAACTGCCGCTTGAACGGCTCGAGCCTGGCAATCTGCGGCGGCAGGTGGAGTTCCGCCATTGGCCGGTCGATCAACTCTGCCGTCGGCTTGAGTCCGATGCCCGTCGGCTGCACGTGGTGCGGCCAGAGACCGTTGCCGGTCAGCAGGAAAATGATGCGCAGCGGCGGATCCTCGCCGGCAGCCTCCGCCTCGAGGCCGTTCACGAACGGCCCGAGAACTGCGGCGCCCGCGCCGAGCGTCACGCCCTTGAGGACCGACCGGCGGCCGAGGTTCCGCAGCGGCGAGGGGTCGAACGTGCCGAACAGACCGCGTTTCATGTCACTGCGCCGAGCCGGCGCTCTCCGCGAGGCTGCGAGCAGGATCCGTCAGGTCCAGACTTCCGAACCGGCCAATTAATAGTCGGCTTTCGCACTCGCTGCGTCAAGGAGATCCGGTCTTGCCGATCCGGCCCCCGTGGGAAGTCGGATATCGCCGATTTCCGGCTTCGGTCGGACTGTGTCCAAGGACAGTCGGGTTTGGATCGATTATGACGCGGACGGAAACGGGCAGAGTCGTGTGCGAGCACCCATCTGGCCCCGCGACCGACGAAAACCGCCACAGCACCGGCGGCAACATGGCAAAGCCGCTGCAAGCGTCATATCATGGAGGGTTGGGAGGCGCGGCGGGTTTCCACCGCCGGTGCGTCCCCGCCCCCCGCCAACGGAACGAACGCCGACACGTCGATGGCCAGCTTTCCCCCCGTCTACACCCAACTCGACATCTCTGCGGGCACGGTCGGTCCGGCCCCGACCCAAGCGTCCGCCGACCTGGCCGACACGAACCGGCTGCTCGGTGACCTGGTCGCCCTCCAGCATCGCTGCTGCGAACTGCTCGTCGAACTCCTCAACCAGGTTTCTCTCCAGCAACGGCAGCGGATGGCGGAACTGAAGGCCTGGAAGGAGGCCAATCCGGAACTGTCCGCGGCCTGCCGCCGGGCGGCCGAATCGCTCAGCGGAGTGCACACCGAATTCCTCGGCGGCATCGCCCGCGATGCCGCCGACAACGCCGACGACTTCGCCGACAGCGACTACGCGCTCGGCGAGTTCGTCGACCGCTACGGCCCGCGACTCGCCCACTTCAACGGCATCATGCAGCTGCTGTCGCAACTCGGGGCGCCGCTCCCGCAGCAGGACTCTCCGTCCGGCGGCTGACCTGACAGCGATCACCCGTTCTACCCCCGAGAGTTCCTTCCACGCATGGCCCCCTCGCCCGCTTCTCAGCCAGCCTTCGAAGTCGCCGGTGATGCGGCCATCGCCGCGGCCCGTGCCGCCCTCGACGCCCACACCGTCGAGACGATCGCCTGGCACTTCCACGAGTCGACGGGCTGCCCGTTCTGGCTGGAGTACGCCACGTCGCTGCCGTTCAACCCGCTCACGGCCGTGACGTGCTACGACGACCTGAAGAAGTTTCCGCCGTTCGAGGACGAATGGCTGCGGGGCGGCCCCGTCCGGCGCTGGGTGCCGAAGGGGCTCGCCGACCAGCCGGTCTACGTCTTCGAGACCGGCGGCACGACGGGCGTCCCGAAGTCGCGGGTCAACTGCCGTGACTTCCGCACCGACTACGAAATGTTCAGCGACACGCTCCCGGAGAAGCATATTCCGCGCGGTGCCAACTGGCTGATGCTCGGCCCCTCCGGGCCGCGTCGGCTGCGGCTCTCGATCGAGCACCTGGCCCAGCACCGCGGCGGCATCTGCTTCTGCGTCGATCTCGATCCGCGCTGGGTGATCAAGCTCATTCAGAAGGGCTGGATGGAGCACCTCGAGGCCTACAAGCAGCACTGCATCGACCAGGCGATCACGATCCTCGAAGCGGGGCACGAGGTCCGCTGCATGTTCACCACGCCGAAGCTGCTGGAGGCGCTGGCGATCGCGCTCGAGAAGCGCGGAACGACGATCCGCAAGATGGGGATCACCGGCATCTTCTCCGGGGGGACCGAGTTCACGCCACAGTGGACCCGGTTCGCCGTCGAGGAACTCCTCGATGGCGCCTACATGACGCCCACGTACGGAAACACGCTCATGGGCCTGGCCGCCTCGCGGCCGGTGACGCCCGCGGACGGCTACCCGATCGCCTACTATGCGCCGCAGCCGCGGGCCGTGATCGAGGTCGTCGACTTCGACGACCGGGACCGCGTCGTGCCCTACGGCGGCACCGGCCGCGTCCGGCTGACGACGCTCACCCGTGAAACCTTCATCCCCGGCTTCCTCGAGCGGGACGAGGGGGAGCGGGAACGGCCCTGCGTGCAGTATCCCTGGGACGGCATCAGCGGCGTCCGCCCGTTCCGCGAACTCGCCGCGACCACCACCGTTGGAGTCTATTGACGCGACGTTCGCACCCCGATCGAGACCATTCCCATGCATCTTCCTGCCTGGCGGTTCGGCAAGCCCTACGAATCCCTGGAACGCGAGACACTCGTCCATTTTCTCACGGGCGAGCCGGTCGCCGAGGTCAGTCAGGTGGGCGGGGCGATCGTGGGCCGCGACCTGCAGAAGGCGGGCCGGGCCCGCGCGGCGCTGCTGGCGATTGACCCCGAGGAGATCGTCGAGCGGCTGCAGACGGCCGGCAACCTGTATGCCAACGGCACGGTCGAGGTCGGCGGTGAGCCGCAGTCGCCCGCGCGGTTCGTCGCCTGCCAGTCGGCCACGACCGGCCTCCCGGAGAGCCTCTGCCGGGCCAACATGCAGAAGAACATGTTCGTGCTCTCGAACATGGACCGGATCCTCGACGCCCTGTCACGCGGTCTCGACACGCGGATCCTCTGGCGTGGCTACGGCGACGAGCACCGCGGCGTGACGGTCAGCTACCAGGCCCAGTCGCCGGTGCTCGGCCTCGTGCTCCCCTCCAACTCCCCCGGCGTGCACACCCTCTGGCTGCCGGTCATCGCCCTCGGCGTCGGCCTCGTGATGAAGCCCGGCAGCCAGGAGCCGTGGACGCCGTACCGCATGGCGGCGGCGATGGTGGAGGCCGGGATTCCGGCCGAGGCGATCGGCCTTTACCCTGGGGCCACCGACGTGGGCGCAGGCGTCCTCGCCGGCTGCAAGCGCAGCATGATCTTCGGCAGCGCGAAGACCGTCGAGCAGTACCGGAGCAACCCGGGCGTGCAGGTGCACGGCCCCGGCTTCTCCAAGATCATCCTCGGCGACGACTGCGTTGACGCCTGGGAGCGGCACCTCGACGTGATCTGCGAAAGCGTGGCCGCCAATAGTGGCCGCGGCTGTATCAACGCCTCGGCTGTCTACGCCAGCCGGCACACGAAGGCCATCGCCGCGGCCATCGCCGACCGGCTCGGCCCGATCGACGTCCGGCCGCCGGACGACCCCGAGGCGAAACTTGCCGCGTTCACGATCCCCGGCGCCGCCAAGGCGATCTGGGGGCAGATCGAGGCCGGCCTCAAGGCACCAGGCGTGACGCACATGACCGCGGCGCACGGCGACCGGCTCGTGGAAGGGGAGCGGTGCGGCTGGCTGCGGCCCACCGTCGCCCACTGCACGAGCCCGGCTCCGGAGATCGCCCGGGCCGAGTACATGTTTCCGTTCGTGAGCGTCGTCGAGTGCCCGCAGGAGCGGATGCTCGAGGCGATCGGGCCGACGCTCGTCTGCACGGCGATCAGCGACGACCCCGCCTTCCAGGCGGCGCTCATCGACTGCACCCACATCGACCGTCTCAACCTCGGGCCCCTGCCGACCACGAAGCTCGACTGGTTGCAGCCGCACGAGGGCAACATCATCGACTTCCTGTACCGGTCGCGGGCCCTGCAGGTCGCGGGGGCCGGCGGCCGGCCCGCGGCCGCCGCGCAGACCACCGCCCATGCCTGAGCCGCCCCGCGGGTTCGAGTATCGCGCCGCCACGCGGCTCGTCTGCGGACCGGGCACGCTCACCAGGCTCGGCGACCTGGCCCGCGAACTCGGGGCCACCCGGGCGCTGGTGACGAGCGATCCCGGAATCGTGGCGGCCGGACACGCCGCGGCCGGGATCAGCGCGCTGGAACGGGCCGGCATCGCCACGGCGGTCTTCTCCGCGTTCGGCGAGAACCCTTCGACGACCCAGATCGAGGCCGGCGCCGCCGTGGCCCGCGAGTTTCGACCCGACCTGCTCGTCGGCCTCGGCGGCGGCAGTTCGATGGACTGCGCGAAGGGGATCAACTTCCTCTTCTCCTGCGGCGGCCGGATGCAGGACTACCACGGCCGCAACCGGGCCACGGGCCCGATGCTTCCCTCGATCGGCGTGCCGACCACGGCCGGCACGGGGAGCGAGACGCAGTCGTTCGCGCTCGTCACCGACACCGAGACCGGCATGAAGATGGCCTGCGGCGACCCCCGGGCAGCGTTCCGCGTTGCGATCCTCGATGTCGACCTGACGCTCACGCAGCCGGCAATCGTGGCGGCCCTGACCGGCATCGATGCCGTGTCTCACGCCGTGGAGAGCCACGTCAGTCGCGAGGCCAATCCCGCCTCGCGGCTCTTCTCCCGCGAGGCCTGGCGGCTGCTGGCCGTCCACCTGCCGCGGGTGTTCGCCTCAGGCGATGACCTCGAGAGCCGCTCGGCCGTGCAACTCGGCGCCGCCTGGGCTGGCCTGGCGATCGAGCACTCGATGCTCGGCGCGGCCCATGCGCTCGCCAACCCGCTCACGGCCGCCTTCGGCACCGCACACGGACAGGCGGTCGGCGTCTTGCTTCCACACGTGGTCCGGTTCAACGCGGCAGCGTGCGCCGATCGCTATGCGGAGCTCCTCGCCGACGTGGGCAGCCCCGTGCGGCCGGCCGCGGCCGGTGAGCGGCTCGCCTCGTTGCTCGCCGACCTGCTCCGGGCCGGCGGCCTCCGCGACACGCTCGCCGGTCTTGGCATAGCCTCGCTCGACCCGCAGCCGCTCGCCCGCCTCGCTGCACGGCAGTGGACCGCCGGCTTCAATCCGCGGCCGGTCACGGAGTCGGACCTCACCTCCCTGTACGAGGCCGCGCGATGAACCGGAGCATGCTGCTCGTCGCCCTGCTCGTCGCCGCCTGCCCGGTTCGCGGCAGCACGAAGACGGAGCCCGCGCCGGCCGGCGCCGTCTTCGCCGCCGCCCCGGCCGACGCCTGGCCGCTGGCCCGTGGCTGCCCGGCCGGTACCGGCCGCAGCGTCGCCGTGCTCCGCCTGCCGCTCGCCGAGGGCTGGACGCGTCGCTTCGAGAAGACTTCGTTCGGCGCCGCGCCGATCGTCGCCGCCGGCACCGTGTACGTCGGCGACCTCGACGGCACGTTCCACGCGCTCGCCGCCGACAGCGGCGCGACCCGCTGGACATTCCGGACGGAAGCCGCCGGCTTTCCCGCCAGCGCCGCCTGGACCGACATCGGGCCGCGGCCGCTCGTGATCGTCGGCGACGACACGGGCGTCGTCCGGGCCCTGGACGCCGCCACGGGGGAACTGGTCTGGGAGTATGAAACCGAGGGGGAAATCTCCGGCGGCCCGACCGTGCTGCGCACGGCCGCGGGCGGCCGCGTGGTCGTCGGCTCGCAGGACGCCTCGCTCAGCTGCCTCGATGTGGCAGCCGGCAGGCTGATCTGGAAGCATTCGATCGCCGACCAGATCCGCTGCTCGCCGACGGTCGCCCGGACCGCGGACGGCGACCGGATCTTCATCGCCGGCTGCGACGGGAAGCTGCACGTCGTCGCCGCGGCCGACGGCGCTGAGATCGGCGCCGTGCCGATCGACGGCCCGACCGGCGCGACGCCCGCGGTGGCCGCCGACCGGGTGTTCTTCGGAACCGAGGGGGGCGGCTTCTTCGCGATCGACGTGCTCGAGCGGAAGGTCGCCTGGCGGAAGCAAGCCGGTGCCGCGGGACAGTCATACCGATCGAGCGCCGCGATCGTCGACGGCCTGGCGATCGTCGGCTCCCGGGCCAAAGCCGTCGAGGCGTTCGCCCTCGCCGACGGTGAACGAAAATGGCGGCTGCCGACCCGCGGCCGGGTCGATGCATCGCCGGCCGTCGCCCTGGCGACGGGCCCCGGGGACGCAGCCGCCGCGCCACGGCACGTGGCGCTGGTCGTCGATGCCGCCGGCACGATACTGGCCATCGACGTGACCACGGGGGAGCCGGCGTGGCGGTTCGACGCCGGCGGCCGGTTCGCGGCCGGTCCCGCCATCGCCGCCGGTCGCGTGTTCATCGCCTCCGAGGATGGCACGGTCCTCTGCTTCCACTCCGCCGAGTGAGCGGCCGCCGCCCTGCCTGCCATCGTGCCCATGACCGGGCTACGCGTTCCCCCGTCGTCCGTGAGGTGAGCCCAAAGCTCGTGGCGAGCCTCCTCACCGATCGCGACCTGTCGATAGCCGACGCCATCGACAAGCTGCTGCGGAGCGAGTCGGGGAGGCGTCATTTCATCGCCATCGGCGCGGCGCACCTGCTCGGCCCCGACAGTGTCCGCAAGCACAGCGCGGCGAAAGGCTGGACCATCACCCGCGGCGGCGACTGAAACCCCGCTCACGGCACCCCATCCCACGCTGGCCGGCCGCGCGGCCTATTCCGCCGGCTTCGGGATGCCGGCGGAGTCGAGGACGACGGCCCGCGTCGAGAGATCGACCGGCCTGCCCTTCGTGAACGTGAGCGTCGCCACCCAGCCGGTCCACTCTGGCGGATCGACGGGGTAGTAGTCGAAGACGAAGTTGCCGAGGCTGTAGACGATCGGAGCGCCCCGATGGGTGTCGACCGTCTGCGTGACGTGCGGGTGCGCGCCGATCACGGCGGCGGCGCCGGCATCCACCATCTTTCGGGCCAACGGCTGCTGCCAGGGCCGGGGCTGCGGCGTGTTCTCCGGCCCCCAGTGCACGAAGGGCACGACGAAGTCGGCCCGCTTCCGGGCCGCTGCGATGTCCGCCAGCAGCTCGGCCTCCCGCAGCGGATTGACTCCCGGCGGGTCCGGTCCTGCCGCGCTGGCCTCGGCCTGGAAGGCGTTGCAGCCGATGACCGCCACGGTCACCCCGTTGCGGTCGATCACGAGCGGCGCCCGGGCCTCCGCCGCGGTGCGGCCGCCGCCGAACTGCGGGATCCCCGCGCGGGCGAGCACGGCGAGGTTTTCGGCAAACCCGTCGCGGCCGTAGTCGAGTGAATGGTTGTTGGCCGTGCCGAGCGCGGTGAAGTAGGGCTTGAGGAATTGTTCCGAGTCGGGGGCCGCGCGGAACGCGTAGGGCTTGAGCACCTGCCTGCCACCGCGGCCGAGCACGCACTCCAGGTTACCGATCGTGACGTCGCCGGCGAGCAGCAGTCCGGCGCAGGCGGCGAACGGATCGCGGCCCGACGCGATCACGTGACCGGGTCCGTTGTCGAGCATCACGTCGCCGACGAAGACGATCGACATCGTGCCCGCGGGGGACGTCGGCCGCGCGGGCAGCGGGTCCGCGGCCACCCGGAACCCGAGGTTGACGCAGCGGCTCGCGGGGGTGTTCCAGTCTCGGAAGCTTGCCCGCGCCCAGAGCGGATAGGAATTCCAGCCGCCGCCGCGCCGGACGCGGACCGTTCCGGCAGCGGGGCCGACCGGGTCGATGGCAGGGCCCGTCGCGTAGGCATCGGCGGCGTACCAGTCCGCCACCCATTCCCAGACGTTGCCGTGCATGTCGTGGAGGCCGAAGGCATTGGCCGCATGGGAACCGACCGGCATCGTGAACGGAAGTGCCCCGTCGCCGGCGACGGGGACATCCTGCACGTGCAGCCGCACGTCGCGGCCCGCGGGATCGAGAACCCGTGCGGCTTTGATCACGGCCGCGGGGTCGTCGCCTCCGGCGTACCGGCCGGTGCCTCCGGCCCGGCAGGCGTATTCCCACTCCGCCTCCGTCGGGAGCCGGTATCGCCGCCCCTCGTGTTTCGACAGCCACGCGCAGAAGGCGACGGCGTCGCCCCATGAGACGTTGAGCACGGGGTGCCTGGGCGACTGCTCGAACCCGGGGTCGCGCCAGGAGAACCGCGGATCGCGGCCGGTGCAGCGACCGAGGGCGCGGTCGTAGCCCCAGCCACCGGTGCCGTCGCGTTCTGCCTCGGTGCGATAGTCGGTCGCCTCGACGAAGGCCCGAAAGTCTGCGACGGTCACCTCGTGCATGCCGAGGAGGAACGGCCGCGAGATCTTCACGCGCCGCCGCGGCAGTTCGTCGACAAAGTCCTCCGGCTTGCGTCCATGCTCCGGAAACGCAGCGACGATTTCGTCGCCGCCCTCTCCGCTGCCCATGAGAAACTCGCCGGCCGGAATCTCGACAAGCCGCATGCCGATCGAGTTTTCGACCAGCCGCGGTGGTGACGCCTTGCCTTCCGCAGCCCGCTCCTCGGCGACCGCGGCAATGCCGGGGACAACGCACACCACACACGCCGCGACCCACGCGGTCCGTGCCATCTTGCGCCTCCATCAAAAAAAGGTGCCAGCCACCAAATCTGGGCAACTTAGCAGATTGTGAGTGTTCGCGGGCTCCGACGACGGCACGCTCCACGGCCCGCGGTCGGCCGAGTGAACGGCCGATCCTCCGTTCGACGAAGCCGTGTTTGACTGTGCCCCGCGTCGGGGGTAGCGTCACTCGCGATGGAGCGACGTTCCTGTCCCATCCTCGACACCGTGCATCCCAGGCCTGCCCTCATGCTTTCTTCGCACCGCTCGCTTCGCTGCCTCGCCGTCGCCTTGCTCGCCGCCGCCACGGCATCCGCCAGCGCCGCCGATCCCTCCCCTCCGGCGTTGCACCGCGTCACCCGCGTTCCCTTCCGGGTCGAGGCCCGGATCGAGGGCGTGTTCGAGGCACCCGTCAGCGCCGAGGTGCGGCTCGACGCAAAGCGTGCGAGTCAATTCAGCGTCGAGAAGGCGGTGCCGCACGGCACCCGGGTGGGCAAGGGGGACGTGCTCGTCGAGGTCGACACCGAGGCGTTGGACGAGGAGATCGCCGACCAGACGCTCGCCGGACAGCTGGCCGACATCGCCCACGAACTGCTGGAAAAGGAACTGGCGATCATCGAGAAGGCGACGCCGTTGTGGCTGGAGATGGCCCGCACGACCCGCCGCCGGCTGACCGAGGACCTGGGCCGCTACGAGGAGAAGGAGAAGGCTCTCGCCAAGGACCTCAACGACGTGATCCTCGAGTTCAACGAGTTCAACCGCGAAAACGCGGAAGAGGAACTCGGCCAGTTGGAAAAGATGTACAAGCAGGACGACCTGACGGAGGAGACGGAGGAGATCGTCCTCAAGCGGGCCCGGTTCGAGGCTCGCATCGCCCGCTTCATCGCCACCATGGCCCGCGACCGGCACGAACGAATGGCGACGCTCGACCTGCCGCGCGAGCTCGACGCCCTGCGGAAGTCCTCCGACTTCTCCGCCCTCGATCTGGAACAGGCCGAGGGCAGACTGCCGCTTGCCTTGGCGCGGCAGAGGCTGAGCGTGGAGAAATCGGCCGCCGACCGGCGCGAGGCCGCCCGGAAACTCGCCGAGGCGAAGGCACTCCGCCGGCTCCTGCCCGTCACCGCGCCGATCGACGGCACCGTCTACTACGGCCGATTTCACCAGGGTCGGTGGGTGGACGCCGACAACGCGGCGCAGCAACTGCGGCCGGGCGGGCAATTCGACACGCGGCAGCCGCTGCTCACCGTCATCGGACCGGGTCGGCTCGCGGTGCGGGCTGGCGTGCCGGAGAAGGAATTGTCTCGCGTGCCGGAGGCGGCCGAGGCGCGGATCGTGCCAAAGGCCTTTCCCGAAGCCGCGCATCCGGCCCGTGTGCGCAGCGTGTCGGCAGTACCGGTGTCGGCAGGCCGATTCGAGGCACTCGTCGACCTGCTCGAGGATCAGCCGCGGCTCGTCGCGGGGATGGAGGCGGAGGTCCGCGTCACCGCCGATCAGCGGAGCGATGTTCTGGCGGTGCCGCGGAAGGCCGTCTTTACCGATGATTTCGATGGCGGTCGGCGGTACGTCCTCGTCTTCACCGGCGCCGGCAAAGAGCCGATGAAGCGCATGGTCAGCGTGGGGCGTTCCAACGACGAGCTCACGGAGCTCACCGCCGGCCTGTCGGTGGGGGAGGAGATCCTGCTCGAGAAGCCGGCGCCGGCCAAGCCAGAGACCGCGGCCGCGAAGCCCGAGGCTGCACCGGCCAAACCGGAACCGGTCGCCCCGAAACCGGAACCCGCCAAGCCCGAGGCCGCGGCGACGCCGGCCCCTGAAGGTGCCGCAGCCTCGCCACCGAAGGATGCGCCCGACAAACCAGCCCCCGGCCAGAAGTGACGGAGCACGGCATGCAGGTTCGCGCGCGGATTCGCGGTGTGATCGCCGGCGTTGGAATGGCGCTGGCGGTGGCATCTGTCCCGCCGTCGGCCTGCAGGGCCGGCGAGCCGACGGCACCGGTCGCTCCGGTTCCCTCGCGACCGCTCGCCGAATCCGGGCCCAGTCCCGCCGCGGTGGAGCCCGTACCCCCGGCGGAACTCGAGGCCGGCATCGACCGCGGCGTGGCCTTCCTGCTCGAAGCGCAGCGGGCCGACGGCTCGTGGGGCTCGGCCGACAACACGAAGGGGGGCATCGACATCTACGCCCCCGCGCCGGGAGGCCACCACGCCTTCCGGGCGGCGGTGACGGCGATCTGCGTGTCGGCGGTCATCGAATCGGGACGCGACGACGACGCGGCCCGCAAGGCGATCGACCGCGGCACGGCCTGGCTCCTCGAACGGCTGCCGGACCTGCGCCGGGCCACTCCCGACGCCCTCTACAACATCTGGGGCCACGCCTACGGGATCGAGGCTCTGGCCCTCGTGCATCGCCGGCCGGAAAGCGAAGAGGCCAGGCGCCAGGCGATCACCGATTGCATCCGCGGCCAGGTCGAACTTCTCGGGCGGTACGAATCGGTCGATGGCGGCTGGGGCTACTACGACTTCGCGGTCGGCGCCCAGAAGCCGGCATCCAGCCCGACGACCTTCACGACGGCGACGGTGCTCCTGGCGCTGGCCGATGCCCGCGACCTCGGCGTCGACGTGCCGCAGAACCTCTTCGACCGTGGCCTGGCTTCGATCCGCCGGCAGACGAAGCCCGATCGCAGTTATCTGTACGGCGAATACCTCAAGTACCAGCCCGGCCATCCGGTCAACCGGCCGGGGGGGAGCGTCGGCCGCTCGCAGGCCTGCCATGCGGCGCTCCGCCGGCTCGGCGATGAGGGGCTCACCGACGCCGCGATCACCGCCTGGCTGGAGCGGCTCTTCGCCCGCAACGGCTGGCTCGGACTCGCCCGCAAGAAGCCGATTCCGCACGAGTCGTGGTTCGCCGTCGCCGGCTACTTCTTCTTCTACGGCCACTTCTACGCGGCCGAGTGCATCGAGTCGCTTCCGGCGGCCGCCCGGCCGCCGCTGCAGAACCAGCTCGCCCGGGTGATCCTTCCGCTCCAGGAGCCGAACGGCTGCTGGTGGGACTATCCGTTCTACGACTATCACACGCAGTACGGCACCGCCTTCGCCGTCCGCACGCTCGTCCGCTGCCGTGGACGGTGACCACCGTAGCGGTTCCCCTCCCGCCGTCAGCTGCCGGCGTAGAAGTCGCTCTCGAGGTACGCGTCCTTGAGATGGCGGAGGCCCACGAGGAGGACGGCCGAGGCCGGCAGGGCGAGAAGGACGCCGAAGAAGCCGAACACCTGCCCGAAGGCGAGAAGCGCGAAGATCACCGCCAGCGGATGGAGGCCGATCCGCTGGCCGACGATCCTCGGCGTGAGGAAAAAACTCTCCAGCAGTTGGCCGCAGCCGAACACCACCACGACCGCGATCAGGCTCCACGATCCGTCCGGCTGCAGCAGCGCACCGAGCAGGGCCAGGCCGAGCCCGGTGCCGAAGCCGAGGTATGGCACGAACGCCAAACCGCCGGTGACGAGGCCGATCGGCAGCGCGAAGTCGACCCCCAGCACCCAGAGGGCACCGGTGTAGTACAGGGCAAGGAGGCCCATCACCGCCAACTGGCCGCGCAGGAACTCCCCCAGCACGCCGTCGATCTCGGCGGCGATCCCGCCGACGAGCGTGTGAAAGCGGCGCGGCACGAGCCGGTCGACCCGGGCCACCATGCCGTGCCAGTCGAGGAGCAGATAGAAGAGCACCATCGGGATGAGCACGAGGTTGCCGAGCAGCGCGGCGAGTGCGGCCCCTCCGCTCCGCCCCATGGCGAGCACCCCGGACGCGATGCCGTCGATCCCCTTCACCTGGGCGACGACCAGCCCTGCCAACGATTCGAGATCGAGATGCACTTCCCTGCCGAACAGCGCCTGAAGCTGCGGCGCGACCGCGGCGTCGAGCCGGGCCAGGAACGGCGGCAGATGGGCGGCGAGCTCGAGCGTCTCCCGGTGGATGAGCGGCGCGACGACGAGAAACACCGCCATCAGGCCGAAGAAGAGCAGCGCCAGCATCACGGCCACGGCCCCGACCCGCGGCACACGGCGGCGGGCAAGCCAGTCGACGCCCGGATTGAGGATGAAGGCGAGCACGGCGGCCGCGAGGAACGGCGTCAGCGTGCCGCGCAGCAGCCACAGCACCCAGAGCAGCGCCGCCCCGACCGCGAGCCACCAGGCGGCCTGGAGTTGTTCGCTGCGCACGCGCATCACGTTTGATCCGGAACTGGGGGGCGGAATGCCGGAGTGTAGCCGATCCGCGTGGACACCGCGGCCGGCGCGGCGGCATACTCCCCGCTCGTCATCATGCCCTGGTTCCAGCACGAAGTCCGGCTCGCCCCCCGCCCCCGCGGCTTCCATCTCGTCACCGCCGAGGTCGCGGCCGCCCTGCGCGACATGGGGACGGTCCGCGTCGGGCTGCTCCACGTCTTCATCCTGCACACGTCCGCCAGCCTGGCGATCAACGAGAATGCCGATCCCGACGTGCCCCGCGACATGGAGATGGCCCTCGACGCGATCGCCCCCGAAGACCTTCCCTACCGGCACGCCTGCGAGGGGCCCGACGACATGCCCGCACACGTCAAGGCCGCGCTCATCGGCAGTTCCGTCACGGTGCCGATCCGCGACGGCGGCCTGGCGTTGGGAACCTGGCAGGGCATCTACCTCTGCGAGCACCGTGACCGCGGCGGACCACGGCGGCTGCTGCTGACCATGTGCGGCGAACGGTAGCGCCGGCCCCGAGCGGAGGTTGCGATGTCCGACGAGCAGATCCCGCCGGTCCCCGGCCATGCCCCGTCCGCCTTCGATGCCGAGCGGTTTCGGCGCGAAGGCCGGGCCATCGTCGACTGGATCGCCGCCTACTGGGAGTCTCTCGAATCGCTCCCCGTGCTGTCGCGAGCCACGCCGGGCTGGGTCGGCGGGCAACTCCCCGCCGGCCCGCCCCTGGATCCGGAGCCGCTCACCGCGGTCATCGCTGACCTCGACCGGGTCATCGTTCCCGGGCTCACGCACTGGCAGCATCCCGGATTCTTCGGCTACTTCCCCGCTTCCACGAGCGGCCCGTCGATGCTCGGCGAACTGCTCGCCGCCGGGCTTGGCGTGCAGGGAATGCTCTGGACGACGTCCCCGGCCTGCACGGAACTGGAAACGCTCGTCCTCGACTGGCTGCGGCAGTTGCTCGGTCTGCCGGAGCGGTTCGCGGCCGCGGGTGCGGGCGGCGGCGTGATCCAGGACTCCGCGTCGAGCGGGCTCCTCTGCGCGGTGCTCGCGGCGCGGGAGCGGGCGACCGATGGCGGGACGAATCGCGCGGGCGTGCACCAGCAGGCGGTGCCGCTGACCGCCTACTGCAGCGTCGCCGCCCACTCCAGCGTCGAGAAGGGGCTGCGGATCGCGGGCATCGGCAGCGACTGGCTGCGCCGCCTGCCCGTCGCTGCCTGCGGAGGCCTCGACGTGAAAGCCCTGACGGAGGCGATCGCGGCCGACGCCCGCGCCGGCCGCCGGCCGTTCTTCGTGGCGGCCACCGTGGGCACGACGGCCGCGGGTGCGATCGATCCTGTGCCGGCGATCGCCGCCTTCGCGGCCCGGCACGGCGCCTGGCTGCACGTCGACGCCGCCTGGGCGGGCGCCGCGGCGATCTGCCCGGAACTCCGCCCGCCGCTCGTGGCCGGTGCCGAGGCCGCCGACAGCTGGGGCTGCAACCCGCACAAGTGGCTGCTGGTCAACTTCGACTGCCACACGCTCTGGGTCGCCGATCGCGGGCCGCTCGTCCGGGCGCTGTCACTGAAGCCCGATTATCTGCGCAACGCCGCCAGCGAGGCGGGAGCGGTGATCGACTACAGCGACTGGCAGGTGCCGCTCGGCCGTCGCTTCCGGGCCCTGAAGCTCTGGCTGGTGCTCCGGATGCTCGGCGCGGAAGCCCTGCGCCGCCGGATTCGCGATCACGTCGTCTGGGGCCGCGAACTGGCCGACTGGGTGGCAGCCGACCCGCGGTTCGAACTCCTCGCCCCCCCGTCCCTGGGGCTGGTCTGCTTCGCCTCGCGTGCGGGCGACGATGTCACCGCCACCCTGCTCGACCGGGTCAACGCGGCCGGAGATATCTTTCTCAGCCGGGCGACGGTGGCCGGCCGGCTGGCCATCCGCGTGGCGATCGGCGGGGCGATCACGGAACGGCGGCACGTGGCCGCCGCATGGGATGCGATCCGACGGCACCTGCCGTGACGAGGGTCCATGCCGCGGGGGCGGGGCTCTCCCGGCCGGCATTCTTTCCGCCTCTTGCCCCAGGTGTCGCGGCCGGTTTTTTCTCCATTTCGACCGCCGCGGCCGCCGAAATTCTCCGGCTGAACCATCCTTCCCCGGCGTCCGTAGTATTGGCTGCGGCCCGCCGCCGGCGGCAGTTTGCCCGCCGTCCGACAGGGCCAGGGAAGGCAGGGAGTTGCAACCATGGCACGCAAAGATGCTCTGTTGAACCTGCGGTCGATCCTCGTCCGCCGCCGCGATGCTCTGCGGAGCGCGCTCGCGGGCGATCTCACGCTGCTCAGGGAGCTGCGCAGCGAGTCGCCGGGGGACGTCGTCGACGCAGCCTATGACTCGGCCCAGGACGAGCTCAGTTCGCAACTGGCGGAGGTCGAAAGCCGCGAGTTGGCGAACATCGAGAACGCCCTGGAGCGGATGAAGGCCGGTTCGTACGGCCTCTGCGAGGTCTGCGGCGGCAAGATTCCTCTCGCCCGATTGAACGCGCTGCCCTACGCCACGATGTGCATCGAATGCCAGCGTGACCTGGAGCGGTCCGGTTCGTCCGGCCACGGGCGGCGGCACGAGGCGGAAGAGGCCGGGGAGGAGACCGTGTCGGGGGAGTTGGAACTGTAGTCCGCGCCGGCGTCCGGTTTTGCTATGGTTGCGGACCGCCTTCGCCCCCGACGAGACGACTCCATGGCAGCCCGCCGACGGTTTCTTGGCAGAGGATGCAGCGCCTGGCGGCTCGTCGCAGCGGCGCTGCTCCCACTGGCAGCGCCGTGCTCCGGCGAGGAACCGCCGCCGCTCGCTCCGGTGCCGGCGGTGATCGGACCGCAGGCCGAACGCCCCGACCCGCTCGCCGCTCCGCGGCTGTCGACGGCCGACCGTGACCGTCTCTACGCGCAACTCGCCCAGGATGCGGAGTTCCTTGAGCGACACGGGCGGCATCTGCGCCGGCTCTCCCAACTGCTTCGGCCCACGGTCGTGCACATCGCGGCCACCAAGCCCCGCTCCCGGCCACGGAGCGGCAAGACCACGGAGGAGGAAGCGGGCTCCGGGGTGATCGCCACGGTGGCTGGCAGGACGGTGGTGATCACAAACCGTCACGTCGTCCATCGGGCCGACCTGGAAGACATCTCGCTCCGCCTGGATGACGGCCGCCACCTCCACCCCGAGCGGCTCTGGTCGGACGCCGACACCGACATCGCCGTGATGGAGATCGGGGCCGATGATCTGCAGACCGCGCGGTTCGCCGAGGAGGACACCCTGCAGATCGGCGACGCCGTGGTGGCCATCGGCAGCCCCTTCGGCCTGGCCCAAACTGTGACGCTCGGTATCGTGTCGGCCAAGGGCCGCCGCGACCTCGACCTGGGCGAGGGCCGTGTTCGCTTCCAGGACTTCATCCAGACCGACGCCGCGATCAATCCCGGCAACAGCGGCGGCCCGCTGGTCAACATTCGGGGCGAGGTGGTCGGGCTGAACACGGCCATCGCCAGCAACTCCGGCGGCAGCGAGGGCATCGGCTTCGCAATCCCGATCTCCCTGGTGATTTTCGTCAGCCGGCAACTCGTCGAGCATGGACAGGTGCAACGGGCATTCCTGGGCGTGTCGCTCGACAGGGTGTTCTCCCCGCAGCATGCCGACCGGTTGGGCATGCCGCGTCCGGTGGGTGCCCTCGTGATCGGCGTCACACCGGGGGCTCCGGCCGATCGGGCCGGCATCCGTCGGGACGACGTGATCATCGCGTACGACGGCCGGCCGGTCGACGACGACGACCACCTCTTGAGCCTGGTGAGCACGACGCCCCTGGGACGCACCGTCGATGTCGTGATCTTCCGGGAACGGAGCCGATCCACGCTGCGGCTGACCGTCGCCAGCCGGCGCGACTTCGAGCCCTGACGGCCCTCAGGTGGCGGCGGCGGCGTTGCCGAACCCGCGCAGGATGCAGTCCTTCACCGCGGCGACGTCGCAGCCCACGAGCAGGTCGACGTTGGGCCGGCCCTGGCGGATCTGCCGGCGGTCGATCACGAGCATGCCCGCCGTCAGTTCGCCGCTGGTCTCCACGTCGGCCGCGACCGCCTGCCGCTCGAAGAGTTCGGGATTCGTCGCCGCCACGAGCGCGACGACGTCGTGCAGGCAGATCCCCTCGCTGCCGAGGATTTGCCGATGCGCCCGCAACGCGTGGCCGAGCATGCGCCGCAGCAGGGTACCGGCCCGCGACGACTCGTCGGGCAACTGATCCAGCAGATCGAAGCCGAGCACCACCTGCCCGCTCGTCTCCAGCGGCACGAGCGTCTTCCCGATCGGCTCCCGGACCACCTGCCGGGCCGCGGCCGGATCGCAGTAGAAGTTGAAATCGGCCGTTGCGGTGGCGTTGCCCGCGGCGTGCACGGTGCCACCGCAGACGACGAGGCCGGCGGCGAGTTCGAGGATCGCGGGGTCGCGGCGCAGGAGCCGGGCGATGGTGGTCAGCGGCCCGAGCGTGAGGATCGTGATCTCGCGCGGGTGGGCCTTGAGGCACTCCCAGATCACCTTCTCCGAGGCATGGCCGCCGTGCAGCGAGACCCGCGGCAGTTCCGCCCCGCCGAGGCCGTCCGCGCCGTGCATGCTGTAGGGCCGTTCCGGCAGGACGACGTCGTCGGTGGCAGCCCCGAGCCGCGGCAGCCGGGGCG
>JBKDUV010000405.1:0-9455 GCA_046339335.1 Planctomycetia bacterium
CACCCGATGCGGTCGCGATCGCGACGAAGCTCGCCGCCAAGCAGGGTCCGCTCGCCATCCCGAAGCTGAAGCGGCTCTCTCCCAAGACCCTCTCGGCCCTGCTCGAGAAGGTGGATGTCGAGATTCCGCGGATCGGCGACCTCGAGCTGATCAGCGAGCCGGACGGCAGCCCGACCGATGACTTCGTGATTCCGCCAGGCTACGAGGAGCGCAAGACCACGCCGCCGGCCCGCGGTCGGTAGACCGCATCAGGCTTTGGCGCATCGCCGGCTCGGGGGCGGCAAAAGTCTCGTCGCCGTGGGCAACAGCGGCCCGGCGCCCCTCGAGCGTTCGCCGACACCCCCATCGCCTCGTCCCGTGGTGGGCCCAGGCACCGCTCCACAGCCCCCAGGGGACCCGTCAGCGGCCGTGCAGGTGGTCGAGCCGGGCGAGGCCCGCGGCGCCGATCGACCCGGCGTCGCCGCCGAGGCTCGCGTAGCCGATCACGGTCTTTTCGGCCAGCACTGGAAACGTCCGGCTGCGGACCTCGCTGCGCACGCGGTCGATGAACTCCCGTCCCAGCGGATCGGCGTCGCCGCCGAAGGTCATCGCCCCGCCGATGAGCACCACCGCGGGGTCAATCGTGTGCATGAGCGTCACCACGCCGATTCCCAGCCAGCGGGCCGTCTCGAGGATCAGGTCGCGGGCGAGCGTGTCGCCGCCGCGGGCCGCGTCGGCGATCGTGATCGGCGTCAGATTGCCGCCGGCGGCCACTCCGGCAAGCATGCCCCGGCCCCCGGCCGCCAGTGCGTCCCGGGCCCGGGCCTTGACCGCCGTGGCGCTCGCGTAGGCCTCCAGGCAGCCGGGATGGCCGAGCGGGCAGCGGCGGGCGGCGGGCGATGCATCGACGACGATGTGGCCGCACTCCGAGCCGTGGCTGTGGGCACCGGAGATGTTCAGGTCGCCGATGATGATTCCGCCTCCCACGCCGGTGCCGAGCGTGAGGAGGACGAGGCTCGAATGCCCGCGGCCGGAACCGACCCAGAACTCGCCGTATGCCGCCGCGTTGGCGTCGTTGGCATACGTCACGGCGCGGTCGCAGTGCGCCGCCACGCGGTCGCGGATCGGGAAGTTCTCCCAGCCGGGCAGGTTGCCCGCTCGGAGGATCATGCCCGCGGGCAGATCCTGGGGTCCGGGCGTCCCCAGGCCGACGCGGGCGATCTCCCCGGGCGCGACGCCCGCCTGTGTCGCGAGGCGGCCCACGGCCCGGCCCATCCGCGCGGCGGCATCCTCGGGGCCGCGGGCCACGTCCGTCGGCTCGGTGTGAAACGCGAGCATGGCACCGGCGGAATCGACGAGGGCGGCCTTGATGTTCGTGCCGCCGAGGTCGATGCCGGCAAACAGCGGCGGTCGGGCGTCCACCGCCGCGACCAGCGTTCGACGGACGATTGTCATTCGGGCAGCCGGCCCGTTTCCACCGCCGGGGTCGGCCCCGTGCAGGCCTGCATGAACGCCACGAGGTCGGCCTTGTCCTCCGCCGTGAGCCTGAGCGGCTTGATCTTCTCGCTCAGGTGCGGATTGGCATGGCCTCCCTTGTCGTACCACTCGACGACCTCCTCCAGGGTCGCCAGCGACCCGTCGTGCATGTAGGGGGCCGTGAGGGCGACGTTCCGCACCGTGGGCGTCTTGAAGGCGCCGGTGTCCTTGGGATCCTTCGTGACCGCGAACCGGCCCGGATCGGGCTCGGACTTGTCCATGCCGATGCCGATGTTGTGGAACTTCTCGTCGGCGAGATTTGCACCGACGTGGCAGGCGGAGCAGTTGCCCTTCGTGCCGAAGAAGATTTCCCGGCCCCGGATGGCCGCCTCCGAAAGGGGCGCGGCCGCGGCCGCCGCCTTGGCATCGGCGTGACGCTTCGCGAGTGCCGGGTCGTCGGCCAGGACGTCGGCGTCGATGGCCTCGAGTCGCCGCCACTCGTCGCCGAAGTCGTACGGCGAGGGAGCCGTGACCAGCACCCGCTCGAAGGCGGCGATCGCCTGTCCGACCCGCTCGATCGTGAGTTCACCGAACACTTTTTCGAACTGCCGGCGGTAGGCGGGAATCTCCCGGAGCCGCTGCACGACGCCGTCATGCGTGAACCCCATCTCGACGGGGTTGGCGATCGGGCCGATGGCCTGAGCCTCGAGGGAGTCGGCACGGCCGTCCCAGAACTGAGCCGCCGAGAGGATGCGGTTGAACGACACCGGCGAATTGCGGCCCCCCTTCTGGCCGCCGATGCCGACGCCCGTCGGCGTGTGCGCCGTGTACCCCGTGGCCGGATCGTGGCAACTGGCGCAGCTCACGGTCGAGTCGGCCGAGAGCCGGGTGTCGAAGTACAACTGCCGCCCGAGTTCGATTTTCGCCCGGGTCAGCGGATTCGTCTCGAGTCCGTGGATCTGGGACTTCCCTTGCGCGAGCCCGAGCGGCAGCAGCGGCTGGATGACCACGTGGTTCCGCGGCTCGGCCAGCCAGGCTTCGACGTCCGCGAGCGTCACCACCTGGCCGGCGCCGGGGATGCCGGCGGTGAGCGCGGGATCTCCGAGCACGACGAATTCATCCGGGGTCGCGTCGGCCGCCGGCGGTGCAGGGACCGGGCTCGGCGGCTTCAGCGCACCGTTGGTGGTGGATGCGGTCGGGGCAGCCTCCGCAGTCTTCTGTTCGGCTGCGGTTGCGGGGGCTGCCGGTGGTTCGGTCGGCAGCCGCTCGATCTCCTCGATCTCCACGACCGCGTCGCCGGTCTGCGTGCGGCTCCCACTGCAGCCGCCCGTGGTTGTCAGCACGAGCAAGGCCGTCGCGACCAGACACGCGGGCGTCACCCGGGCCACTGCACTCCGGCCATGGGAAGACCGTGCGAAGACTTCAAGCGACATGGGATTTCCTCCGAAACGGCTTGAAAAACCTGACGACCCGACCGCCGGCCAAACGACTTTAGTGTAACCACGGCGACAAGTCCGTCCGCGAAAGGGGGTTGAAGGGGGATCGGCCGGCTGCGTGGCGGCCCCCGGACAGGGAGTCAGTCGTCGTCCACGAGGTCGGTCGTCGCCAGCCAGTCGAGTTCGCCGGCCAGGCCCGGACCGTCGTCGAGACGAACGCAGGCGATCGCCCCCTTGTGCATCCGCACGGCGGCCGTGCCGTCGCCGATCGCCAGGGAGACGAGCCTGCCGATGCAGGGGGCGTGCCCCACCCAGGCGACGCACGCCGCGTCCTGCTGCACGGTCCACTCCACGAGTGCCTGCCAGTCGGCCGACGGGGCAAGCGCGTCGACCACGTCGACCCGCGGCGCGCCGGGCATGTTCGCGGCGAGGATCTCGGCCGTCTGCCTGGCGCGGATCAATGGACTGGTGGCGACGAGATCGATATCCATGCCGGCACCGGTGAGCTGCCGCACCAAACGCGCGAACCGCTTGCGGCCCCGCTTGGTGAGCCGCCGTGCCTCGTCCGCGACACCGGCCGCCGGTTCCTCGGCAACGGCGTGCCGCACGAGATACAGTCGGGTGGTGAGCGTCGCCATGCTACGGATTGTGAGGTCGTGGTCCGCCACCGGCAAGATCAGGTGCGGCGCCAGACGAACTCCCAAGGAACTCCCCCGGGCCGCAGGGCGGCCTCCGCCTCGCGACGCCAGCGGGCAGCATCGACAGGGTAGCCGGCCGTCCCCCGCAGACCGGGGATCTGCGCGGTCCAGTGTGCATTGAAGGCCAGCATCGACAGTTCACGCAGGTACTTCGCCGTCATGCTCGCCAACGCCACGGGCATCCGCCCCTCGCCGCCGACTGTGAACTCGACCCGGCAGCCGGCCGCGGGCAGTTCGTAGGCCGAGTGTGCGGCCGTCTCCTCACGGACGTGGACAGCGGCGGCCTCGAACTGGGCGGCCAAGAGCGCCGCGTAGCGGCGGCGGCCGCCGTGACGGTCGCACCAGATCACGGCCGGCCCACGCGGCGCGGCCGGAAGGATGTCGGCGGCGAGCCCGAGCGTGGTCCGGGAGAGAATGTCGGACTTGTTGAGGCCGGACTCGAGGAGACGATTGAACTCTCCCGGCTGCACGATGCGGCAGCGGACCGCCAGCAGTCGGACACCGTGCGCGGCGAGCACAGGGCCAATGGCGCCGGCCCGGGTGGCGGTCTCGTGCGCGGCCGCCGCGCGGGGCAGCACCAGGGTGCCCAATGCATCGTGCTCCGGCGGTTCGCCCGCGCCGTCCGGACCGGCGACGGCGGCGACGAGCGACCGCCAGTCGGCCGGTGCGGCGCCGGTGGCGATGGTCAGCGCAGCCAGTGCCCCGTGCTCGAGCGCCGCCCAGCCGCTGCCCGCGCGATAGACCTGTTTCGAGTCGCGCCAAGGATCGTGGACCGCCGCGCTCGCCGCCGCGAAGATCGCCTCCACGGCGTCCACCGGACCGGTCACGTCCCAGAGCGTAGCCGCGACCACAAGCGGGCCGAGGTTCGGCCCGTAGCCCGCCTCGTCCGTGCCGACGACGAGCGTCATGGCCCGGATCCGCCGGCCGCCGGACCGGGAAACTGCCGGCAGTATGCATAGACGGCGATCGCCGCGCTCGTCGCGGCGTTGAGGCTGTGGGGCATTCCCGCCAGCGGGATCTCGGCGACCCGATCGAGTCGTTCCAGCACGTCCGTCTCCAGGCCGAGCCGTTCGTTGCCGATCACCAGCACCGTGCGGGCCGCTAACGAAAAGGCGAAGAGCGACTCGGAGCCGGTGGTCTGTTCGAGTCCCACGATCTGGTAGCCATCGGACCGCAGTCGGTCGAGCACGGGGGGCAGGCTGCGGTGAACGTCGAACGTCACGGCATCAGCGCCGTCCCGCGCGATCCGGCCGTGGAGGCCGGCGGCGCCGCAGGCGATCACCCGCCGGATGCCGAAGCAGCCGCAGGTCCGTACGATGTGGGAGAGATTGACGTGGCTGCGCATCGGCGCGCAGGCGACGATCAGCTCGCGGGGTGCAGGGAGCGTGTGCGGAGGTTTGTGGCGGATGTGGACGAACCGGGACATGCGCGGTGCCGGATGGAACGGAGCCCGGTCCGCATTCTGCGGCATCGGCCGGGGAACGGGAATCCTCCTCCTCGGAATCGTCGCCGTGTCCGCCGGCTGCGGACCCCGGGCCGAACCGATCGCGTCCGTTCCGTCGCCGCCGCGGCTGGAGTTCGTCGATCACGACGGGCTGTTGCGGACCGTGGCGGCGCAGCGGGGCCGGGTGGTCGTGCTTGACTGCTGGAGCACTTCGTGCCCACCGTGCGTCCGGGAATTTCCCCGGCTCGTGGCCCTGGAGGGGAAGTACCGCGGCCGGGTTGCCTGCCTGTCGCTGGCGCTCGATTTCGAAGGGCTCGGCAGCATGGAGCAGGCGGCCAGGCCGGTCGCGGAGTTTTTGCGGAAGGTGGAGGCCGAGCGGATCGTCAACATGCTGGCAACCGAGGAAGCCGACATCATGTACCGCAACCTGGAACTCGACAGCATCCCGGCCGTCTTCGTCTGGCGGCCAGACGGCAGCCTGGCCCGTCGGTTCGATGCGACCGACTCCGCCGCACGGCTGGGGCGGCCGTTCACCTACGAGGACGTCGAACTGGAGGTGCGGGCGTTGCTCGGGCCGTGATAGACTTCGGCGACCGTCCGCGGCGGACGGCGTCCCGGAGCAGGCACGATGGGCGATCGCACCGACGCTCGGCAGAAGCGTGGGGATACGGTGGTGGCGGGCCAGCGGGCGAAACCGGCGTCCGCTCCGGAGCGGGCCGCCGACTGGAATCCGCTGTCCGGCCTCCGCGAGACCGTGGAATCGATCGTCGTCGCCTTCACGCTGGCGCTCCTGTTTCGCGGGTTCGAGGCCGAGGCCTTCGTGATCCCCACCGGTTCGATGGCACCCACGCTGATGGGTCGCCACAAGGATCTGGTCTGTGCGGCATGCGGCCGCGATTTTCGCGTCGGCTGCAGTGCCGAGTTCGACGAGCGCGAGCAGCGGGTCGATCCACTGCGGATGCTCGAGCAGGCCCGCTGCCCCGGCTGCGGAAACGCGATGCGCCTGGCCGAGGGCGAAGGCCGGCAGCGGGTTGCCGACGACCGCTATCCGTCATTCAACGGAGACCGAATCCTGGTCGACAAGTTTGCCTACGATTTTGCGGAACCCGAACGCTGGGACGTGGCGGTCTTCAAGTATCCGGAGGATGCGAAGACGAACTACATCAAGCGGCTGGTGGGCCTTCCCGGCGAGACGCTGTCGATTTCCGGCGGCGATCTCTGGGTGGCCCGCGACGGCGGGCCGGCGTTGATCGCCCGCAAGCCGGCCGAGCGGCTGCCGCGGTTGCTGCAGCTCGTGCACGACAGCCGGCACGTCGCCGAGGAACTGCGACAGGCGGACTGGCCGTTGCCCTGGTGCGACTGGAAGGCAGCCGGCGACCCGCGGGCCGCGGGCTGGCAGACCGACGACGGGGGCCGGTCGTTCGCCGTCGCCTGTGCGCCCGGCGCGGCGGCGACCCTCCGCTACCGACACATGGTCCCCGATGACTCCCAGTGGGATGCTGCCCGCAACGGAAAGTCGCTCGCGGGGCTTGCCCGGCCGACGGTGATCGGCGATCTGCAGCCCTACAATGCCGACTCCCGCGGGCCGCACTACGTCGGTGACCTGGGGATCGAAGTCGCGATCGAGAGCCGGGCCGCGGCGGGTGCACTGGTGCTCGACCTCGTCGAAGCGGGGGTCGCCCACCGCTGCGAGCTTGACCTGACCGACGGCACGGTACGGCTCTGGCGCGGTGGAGTCCAGGAGGATCCGGCCCGGGGGTCCACGACCGTGCGCGGCCGGGGTCGATGGACGCTCCTGTTCACGAACGTGGACGACGAGTTGCGACTGTTCGTCGGCGGTCGGCCCGTCGCGTTCGACCGGCCCACCGCCTGGCAGCGGCCACTCGAGACGGCCAGCCAAAACGCTCCGGTCGTCCGCAGCGGCACTCCCGGCGAGCAGGAAGCGGACGATCTCGCCCCCGTCGGGCTCACCGCCATCGGGGCCGACGTCGCGGTCGGCAGCCTCCGCGTGCTGCGGGACGTCTATTACATCGCCTCCGGTGACGCGAACGCGATGGCAGGCCGGATAGCCGAGAAACCGATGTTCACGTTCCCGCCGCTCGCCGCCGGCCAGTTTCTCATGCTCGGGGACAACTCCTCGGCGAGCAAGGACAGCCGGGCGTGGGGACACCCCGAGGATGGGCCGTTTCACGTCGATCGGAAACTGCTGATCGGCCGGGCCCTGGTGATCTTCTGGCCGCACGCGATTCCGGCAAGTTGGAGCGTTCCGGTGAACCTGCGCGGGTGGGAAGTGCGCTTGCCCTGCTGGCCGAACTTCGGGAGGATGGGGTTCGTTCGCTGAAGCCGTACGCGCCCACGGCGGCCGCGGGTCGGCGTCGGTTCGGCGCAGGGAGGGATCCCGCATGTCGCTCTTGTCGGTCGAGGGCTTGGTCAAGAACTACGGCCGGCGCCGGGTCGTGGACGGAGTCGATTTCCACGTCGAGGCCGGGGAAATCGTCGGCCTGCTGGGGCCGAACGGGGCGGGAAAGACGACCAGTTTCCGCATGACATGCGGAATGGTGATCCCAGATTCCGGCCGCGTCCTTCTCGACGACGAGGAGATCACCGACTGGCCGATGTACCGCCGGGCCCGTGATGGTGGCATGGGCTATTTGGCCCAGGAGCAGAGCGTGTTTCGCAAGCTGACCGTCGAGCAGAACCTGCTGGCGATCATGGAACTGGTCGGCATGGCGCCGCAGGAGCGACGGCGGCGGTGCGAGGAACTCCTCGAGCAGTTCGACATCACCCGGATCCGTAAGTCACGGGCCCACTACATCTCCGGCGGCGAGAAGCGCCGGCTGGAAATCGCCAGGTGCCTGGTCACCGAGCCGCGGATCATCCTCCTCGACGAACCGTTCACGGGGATCGACCCGGTCACGATTCATTCCATCCAGAAGATCATCCAAGGGCTGCGCGACGACGGGATCTCGATCCTGATCACCGATCATCGCGAGCGTGAGACGCTGGCGATCACCGATCGCAGCTACGTGATCAGGGCGGGCAAGGTCCTCTGCCACGGCAGCGCCGAGGAGGTGCTCTCGAATCCGGAGGCGCAGCGCTACTATTTCGGCGAAAGCCCCGGCGTGACGGCGGCCTGATGGCAGCCGCCCGCCCGGTCGGCTACGCCGCGCCGCGCATCGACAGGCTCTTGATGGTCAGCACTGCACCCGCGGACATCAGGGCGAGGCCGAGCCAGCGGGGCGGCTGAATGGTCCGGGACTGGGCCGCGGCCTGCCAGATGCCGCCACCCTGGGGGCCGCGGTCCCCCAGACGGGCCGAGACGAACCGACTCGAGCGGTCGTTCAGCGAGAACGAGGGCACGAGGCGGAACTGCAGCCCGAGCAGAAACAGCAGGAGCCCGGCGAACAGAATGTGGTTGCGGCGCAGGACCATGAGGCTTCTCGCGGGCCCATGAGGGAGCCCTTTCTGGAGGTCATCGGTCCGCCTCCCGGGGGCGGCTGGAACGTTTCGTCGCCGCGTTGGATTGCATCGGCCGTGCCGATGACGCCGCCGGCTGTCGGCAACCGCAATCCCGGGAAGATGGGCAAGGCGGGGACGACCGTGGCGAAAATAACTGTCGAAACGATCATAGCGATGCCGATGATCGAATGGCTCATGCGGACGACGACCCCTCCCCCCTTGTGATGGGAACGACCGTGATTCATTCGCTGCGATCGAATCGGTATGTCGCCCTGTCCGTCGCGATCTGTGCCGGCATCGTTTCGCATGCGGTCCAGGCGGCCGATGGGCCGGCACCGCGATCCGGCGATGCGAACGGCGGCATCGTGGTTCGCGAGGGGGAATTGCTCCTCCCTCCCGGAGCTGAGCCGCCGGCGCCGGTTGAACTGCTCCCCGCGGCCGGGCCCCGAAGCGGGGACGTGGTCGATGCCTCCGCCAGGGCGGCCGAAGGCATGCTGCTCGACGAGTTTCGGCTCGAGGAAATGCCCTTTGAGGCGAGTTCCGGCGACTGGTTTTGGAATGGCGGCTGGTACGCCGGCGGCGAGTCGCTGTGGATGGACCTGAGCCGCAACAACCGTCGCGTGCTCGCGGAACAAGCGTTCGTCGATCCGGTGACCGGGGTCGGCAAGATCGCGAAGTTCACGACCACCGCGCAGCCATTCAACCTCTCTCCCGGCGCCCGTGTCACGATCGGCAGGTCGCTCGGCCGGGACTACCTCGACCGGGACCGGGCTTTGGAGTTCATCTACTACGGCGGGATGACCTACGAGGACAGGGATGGCTGGAACGCCATCGGTGCCCCGTTGGCGATCACGCCTCCGATCATCCCGTTGGCACCATTCGCCCCCGGCTTCGCCGGCGCGAACCGGTTCGACACGTGGTTCAATTCCGACGTCAACAGCTGGGAGTTGGACTATAAGTTGC
>JBKDUV010000406.1:0-5459 GCA_046339335.1 Planctomycetia bacterium
GGTCGGGGTCGAGGCGGCGAACGATGCTTCCGCCAGTTGCTGCTGTTCGGGCGTCCGGCTTTTCGGCGGTGTCTCGATCGCCTTGCGGGCCTCGTCGGGCAGTGCCGCATGGAGGGTGCGGGCCAGCGCCGTGAACTGGCCGGGAAGCAGGGTCTCGAGTTCCTGCTCCAGCCGTGCGGCCTTGGCCTCCTGCTCCTCGCGAAGCGCCAGCCGGATCGGCACGTGCCAGCTCGTGGGGATCTCGCGGCTGGCGAATGCGGCGAGGTCCTTCTGGGCCCGAATCCAGGCGACGCCCGCGTCGTTGCCGAACGTCCCCTCGGCCTCCAGGGCCCGGGCGTAGTTGATCGACCATTTCATGACGTGACTGTGGAAGACGACCGGATTCGGAACCGGGTGTCCGGCATCGACGATCGCCTCAGCGGCCAGGTACTTCTCTCTCCCGACCCGCCAGTTGTCCCGCTCCGGCAGCGTCCGTGCGGGATCGTCCCGCAAGTGGAAATCGTCATCCTCGCGAAAGAGGCGGCGAAACTGCCGCTTCTCGTCCGCCGTGCCGATCTTGTGGCCGATGTACCAGCCCATCCGGTCGGGGAGCCGGGGCTCCGTCCGGTTCAGGGCCGCCCCCTTGCGCAGAAACTCGATTCCCTTGATGACCCAGGCGTACCGGTCCCGGTAATCGTCGAACTCGACCGAGATGTTGTAGGACTGGTTGTGAGCCTGAAAATCCCAGACGCTGAAGAAATGGGGCTGGAGCTTGGTCATCTGCTCCAGCGCGGCCGACAGGCTCGTCCAGTCCTTGACCATCTTGTAGTGGTTGATTCGATCCCACAGCAGGACGACCGCGACGTTCTTCAGCCCCAGCGTGGCCAGGCGCAGCGTCTCTCCGGTGGCGTCGACGTCCCCCAGGCCCGACTGCGCCAGACCGTTGGCCGCCCGCATCCGTGCCAGCGTCCCTCCGGCGGCCTTGGTATCGGCCGGCTGGCTCAGTGCCGACAACGGCACGAGCAGCGCCGCGATCACCACCAGCGCCACCGCCTTCTCCGGCTTGAGGCCGAGGAACGTCGTGCCGGCGGTGCTCCCCACATGCGCGTTCCCCGGTCGTGTCTCGTTCATGTCGATCCCACCTCCCGCGTGCGGAGAAAGACCGCCCCGGCGACGACGAGCACGACCAGGTACCCGAAGGTCTCCGCCACGTCCATGGCGACCCGGTTCAAGGGGATGTCGAAGCCGCCGGCCACGAAATCGGAAGTGCCCAGTGCCGAGAGCGAGGGGAACAGGCCCGCGGCCAGCCGCAGCGGGGCGAGCAGCAGCGTGTCGATCGTCTTCATCCAGAGCACGCCGGTTGTTTTCTCGAGTTCGGCCGTGATGCTCGCCTGCGTCACGATGCGGTAGAACGATTCGATCGGGCCGCCGCCCGGGGCCGCCACGGAATCCCCCGTGACCTGGCTGGTGAAGAGCTTGGAGATGAAGTCGCGAAACTGGCCGACGAGCAGGATCGCCAGCGTGCCGAACAGGGCGACCGGTCCGGCGACGACGGTGCTGAGCACCACACCCAGCGCCGTCAGGAGGAGCATCTGCAACCAGATGCCGAGACAGCTCTTGGCATAGTTGACGGCGAACGACCCGTCGCCGGCACGGAGGTAGCAGTCGGCCTGGGCGACCCCGTAATACTGCCCCGGCTCCAGGCACTGGAGGATGACCTCGACGCGGCCGTCCGCGACCAGGGCCTCGAAAAGATCGACCTCGCGGCGGTCTCCGTCGGCCGCCGTGACCGTCAGCTGCCGGGGAATCGGCTGGCGGTCGAGCGTCGCCTCCCTGGCGATGAACACGATCGGGTCGCTCTGCAGCCTGGTCACGGGATTGCGGACGCGGATGCTGCCGCCGATCCCCTTGTCGATCTGACCCTTGTGGGTCCGGAAGACATGGATCTCGAGTTCCAGCGGCAGCCCGTCGGGAAAATCCCGTTCCGTCACGCCTGCAAAAGTCCAGATCGCGGCGGCCAGCGTGCCCCCTTCGATGTACGACCGGTAGGCCCACTCGTCCCCCACGCTGATGCCCCGGTCCATCGGCAGGCCGTTGCGACCGAGGAACGAAAGCCGGCCGCGGAGCGGCCGCCGGGCCTCGAGAATTCCCTCGGGACCGTCCACGACGTGCCGGCCGGGCCCAGTGCCGCGGATCGGGTGGCCGTGCCCCTGCTCGGCTTCCGCCACGCCATTGCCGGCGGCATCGAGCCGGACGCGGTGCCGGTGCCCATGATCGACGCTCGTCTTGCCCTCGTAGCCGATCACCGTGCCCTCGTCGTCTCGAATCTCGACGAGCTGCGCGGCATCGACGCCGTGCGCATGGACGACGCCGCGGGCGACGAATGCCCATCCGGCGATGCCCATGACCGTCAGCAGGCCCGTCCCCACCAGGGCGAATCCGAGGATCCGGCCGAGCACGATCTCGCCGCTCCGCGCCGGCTTCGTGGTCACGGTCTGGATCGCCTTGGCCTTGAAGTCGGCGGGGAGACTGAAGACGGCAAGCAGGAGCGTCACGGCGCAGACGAGAAAATTGGTCGCGGCGAGGATGAACTCGACGCGCAGCTTGCCTGGATTGACGCTCGTCGGGTCGAGGAACCAGCCGGCAAAGACCATGATCACCGCGAACAGCCCGAGCACGACGAGCACGTGCCGGCGGAGCGACTCCTGCATCGCCAGCCGGGCCAGCGCCCAGGTCCGCCGCCCCGACGTCGCGGCCAGGTCACGGCCGACCCCGACGATGCCCCGATAGACGCGGTCCCCGGCGGTCACCGGGCCGACGACGAACGACTGCACCAGCCAGCAGCAGCCCGCGACCACGACGCCGAGCAGGGCGACGCTCACCGCGTATCCGCCGACCGCGGGGCTGAGCCAGGTCAGGAACGGGGGGATTTCTTCCTCCAGGACCATGCCGCCTCCTAACGCCGTCCGTCCCGGTCCGCGGCCGCGTCCCGCCGGGCACGGCGGCCGGGCCGGGCCTCGGTATCGCGCACCACCTCCAGAAACAGGTCCTCGAGCGTGGTGGTCGGGTTGCCGACCTCGACCTCTGAGGCACCGTGCCGTTCGAGCACGGCTCTGACTTCCGCCACCGCGGCCGGCGACAGATTGCGGCCGCGGATCTGCGTGACGTCGGTGAGCCGCAGCAAGTCCTCGACCCGGCCGAGTTCCTTCAGTTCCCCCTGGTGGAGCACGGCGATCCGGTCGCAGACGTCTTCGACGTCTGCGAGCAGGTGCGACGACATGATCACCGTCTTGCCGCGGCCTTTGAGATCCAGGATCAGATCCTTCATCTCGCGGGTCCCGATCGGGTCGAGGCCGCTGGTGGGCTCGTCGAGCACGACCAGTTCCGGGTCGTTGATCAGCGCCTGGGCGACGCCGATGCGGCGTGTCATCCCCTTGGAGTATTCCTTGAGTTGCCGCTTCTTGTCCCTGGCCAGGCCGACCATCTCGATGAGCAGGTCGGCCCGTCGCTTCCGCTCGGCCGGCGGGATGTCGAACAGGCGGCCGTAGAAGTCGAGCGTCTCCTCGGCGTCGAGAAATTTGTAGAGGTAGGACTCCTCGGGCAGATAGCCGACCCGTTCGTTCTTGCCGACGTCGGCCGCATCGCGGCCGAAGACGGACGCAGCCCCGGATGTGGGAAAGAGAAGGCCGAGGATGAGCTTGATCGTCGTCGTCTTGCCCGAGCCGTTCGGGCCGAGCCGACCGAAGATCTCGCCACGGCGGATGGTGAGGTCGAGTGGTTTGAGGGCCACCTTCTTGCTGCGGCCCCAGAAATCACGGTACGTCTTCGAGAGGTTGCGGGTCTCGACGACCGGGCCGTCGACGGCGGCCGCCGCCCCGCCCTGCGGCGCGGCGATTCCTGGCCTCAATTCGCTCATCTGCCTTGCCTCCGGCACGGGGCGATCGACCGCGACCGTGCTTCCTTCGGTTGTACCCAATCGCTCATACCACGAAACGCACCCACCGGGTTCTCGGGCAAAAGTTCAACCGCTCCGCCTTCTTGACAGTACGCCAGTCGACGCCTATCCTGTTGTTGTTGAGAATGATTCTCGTTTTCGAAAAGCATTTTTCAAGCCTGGAGTTGCAAAATGATTTCCAACGTCGCGCAGCAACCGGGACACTCGGATCGTTCGCCGCGTCTTCGACCGCTCCCGGCGCCCGTGCGTGGGGCGTTCACGCTCGTTGAACTGCTCGTGGTCATCGCGATCATCGCCGTGCTGATGGGCCTGCTGATCCCGGCGGTACAGGCAGCCCGTGAGTCGGTCCGGCGGGCGGCCTGCCAGAACAATCTGCGCCAGCTCGGCCTGGCCTTGGCGAATTTCGAGAGCGCGAGAAAGGCCTTTCCGGCATCGGCTCTCGCGGTCGCCAGCGGCACCGAGGCCCCCTGGTCGGGCCAGGCCCAACTGCTGCCGTTCGTGGAGGGGGACGTCGTCTTCCGACGAATCGACTTCACGAAGTCCTACGGCAACGCCGCCAACAAGGCCCTGTTTCCGCCCAACGGAGTCGCGGCCACCCGGGTCGATGTCCTGGTCTGCCCCAGCGAACCGCGGGCCCAGGCCGTTGTCGACACCGCCGGCGCCGCCAAGCATTTCCCGCTCAACTACGGGCTGAACACGGGGGTCTATCTGGTCTACGATCCGCAAACGGGCGCCGATGGCGGCGGGGCGTTTGCTCCCTTCAAGCAACTTCGGGCGAGCCAGTTTCCAGATGGATTGAGCAACACCTTGGCACTCGCCGAGGTCAAGGCCTACACGCCCCGTTGGCAGGACGTTCCCTCGATGTCGCCGACCGCTCCGGCCGACGCGGCAGCCGCCGCCGCCATGGCCGGCGGTGGCAGCTTCTCCGTCGATGCGGGCCACACGGAATGGGTATGCGGCCGCACGGTGCATATCGGCTTTACCACCGCGTTGCCGCCCAACACCAAGGTGGCCTATCACCACTCCGACGGCAAGCAGTACGACATCGACCTGACGTCGCCGCGCGAGATGTCCCCCACCAAGGCGGCGAACAACACGGACGCCGCGACCCGCGCGATCGTCACGGCTCGAAGCCATCACTCCGGTGGTGTGAACGTCGCCTTCATGGACGGCTCGGCACGGTTCATCCGCTCCGACATCGATGCTCCGACGTGGCAGGCCCTCGGCACGCGAGGCGCCGGGGACGTGCCTACCGGCCTGTGAACCCCGTCCCTGGGCCTTCGACCGGACCGCTGACTCAACGAATAGCCCGGGACTCGGCGTCAGCCTGCTCGTCCTTCTTTGCGTTCGTCGTTGCAACTTCGACGACACGAAACGCAGCCTCGAGTTCCCAGGGGGCGAAGAACGGCGCGTCGGGATCGCCGCCGGCGTGGTCGATCATTTCGGCCGCCAACCGCTCCCAGGTGAGCCCGTTGGCAAGGTGCCAGGCCGCCGCCTGGGCGACTTTTTGCGAGATTTCGCCGCG
>JBKDUV010000407.1:0-7898 GCA_046339335.1 Planctomycetia bacterium
CCCAGCCACGGCCGCCGCCGACCCCGGCTCAGTGGTGGCCGGCAGGACCACGGGCCGCAGCGCCGCCGTTCGCGGCCGCGGGGGCAGCGTGTTCAGCGAGGCGTCCGTGGAACGCGGCCTGGCCTGGCTCGCGGCGCATCAGGCGGATGATGGATCGTGGCGGTTCGACCTCTCGGGCTGCCGGTGCAACGGGGGCTGTCGGGACCCGGGCACGGTGGCGAGCACCACGGCGAGCACCGGCATCGCCCTGCTCCCGTTCCTCGGTGCCGGCCACACGCATGTCGAGGGCGACCACCGCGAGACCGTCGCCAAGGGACTTGCGTATCTCGCCGCGCGGCTGCGACCCACGCCGCGCGGCGGCGATCTGGGCGAAGGGACGATGTACGGCCAGGGCGTGGCCACCCTCGCGCTCGCCGAGGCCTACTGCATGACCCGGGACGACATGCTCGCTGGGCCGGCCAAAGACTCGATCCGGTTCATCGCGGCCGCGCAGGACTCCTACGCCGGCGGCTGGCGGTACCTGCCCGGGCAGCCGGGCGACATCACGGTGACCGCCTGGCAGGTGGCGGCCCTGAAGAGCGCGGCGATCGGCGGCCTCGACGTGCCCGGGGCGACGATCGACGGTGCCGGTCAATTCCTCGACCGCGTGCAGTCGCGGGGCGGCACGTCCTACGGCTACCAGGGACCGCGGGCCACGCCCTGCACGTCGGCTATCGGACTGCTCTGCCGGATGTACACCGGCTGGCAGGATACCGACGCGATCGACCGCGGCCTCGCCGATCTCGCCCGGCCGGGCCCCGATCCAACGGCGATCTATCAGAACTTCTACCTCGCGCAGGCGCTCCTGCAACGCGACCATCCGGCCTGGCCGCGCTGGAACGCGAAGAACCGCGACCAGATCGTGGCCCAGCAGACGCGGCTCGGCCACGAGGCCGGCAGTTGGTTCTTCGCCGATCCCGACACGGCTCCGGGGGGCCGCCTCGCCCACACAGCGCTCGCCGTACTGACCCTGGAGGTCTACTACCGGATGCTGCCGATCTACGGCCCCCGGGCGGTGGAGTGACCGCCCGGGCCTTCGGCCCTGTCTCCACGGCCCGGTGGGTGGCTATAGTGAAGGAGTTCCGCGGCGACGGCGCGACGAGGCCAGACCGATGCGGCTCGCGACCTATTCCTGGCTGGCTGTGGTGCTCGCGATCGCCAGCGCCGCCATCGGCTGGCTCGGGCTTGCCGGCTGGATGGCGGCCGCCGTGCTGGTGGCGAGCGTCGGCATGCATGTCGCGGGGAACGCGATCGGAACGCGGCTGCGCGACGACACCGATCGGGATCTCGACCGCGTCGGGACGCACCGCCGGGCATGGGCCGTGGTTGATCTGCCCGCCGCGCGGCCGAACCACCTGCAGCGGAGCACGCGGCTCGGCCTGCTCGTTCCGGTCTCCGTCGGCATCGGAGGACTCAGCGGTGGAGTGATCGGGGGGACGTGCCTGCGGCTGCTGACATCATGTTCGATGGCGGGCGCGGTGCTCGGCGGAGCCTCCGCGGCCGTGATCGGCGGCCTCGTCGGGTTTCTGGCCGCCAGCTTCGTGGAGATCGTGCGCAACAGCCTCCGCGAGGCGATCGCGGCGGAGCGGGCGACGGCCCCTCGCAACCGTTCGGCCTGAGCCGCCCCCGTGGATTGCCCGGTCGGAACGTGGTACAAACAGCCTTTCCGGCGGCACGAGGCAGCCGGCCACACCCGGAGCGACCAGTCATGGCCAAGCCCCATCGCGGCCTCAAGAAGGCGAATCACGGAGCGCGTCCCGCCAACAGCAAGGCCCGCAAGGCCAAGCGGAAGCACATCCGCACCTGACGCGTTCCAGAGTCCGAAATTTCGTCGATCGCAGGAACGTGCCCAGTGGCCCCGCGTGATTACATCATCCACCCCGATGAATACGACGTCGATCGGGTGATCGCCGACATCCACGAGATCCGCCGCTGGAACATGCAGCGGTTCGAGATGGAGCAGTTGACGGCGATCATCCACGAGGACCAGGAACGCTGTCTGTGCGTCGGATACAAGGACGTGACGCAGGATGAGTTCTGGGTCCGGGGCCACTTTCCGAGCATGGCCCTGATGCCGGGCGTCCTGATGTGCGAGGCGGCGGCACAACTCTCCAGTTACTTCACCCACCGCTACGACCTGCTCCAGGCCAAGGTCGTCGGCTTCGGCGGGCTGGAGGAAGTCCGCTTTCGCGAGCCGGTGGTGCCGGGCGACCGGCTCGTGATCGCCGTCGAGAAGATCCGCGTCCGGCCGAAGGCGATGATCGACTGCCGGTTCCAGGGCATCGTCCGCGACAGGATCGTCGTGGATGGCATCATCAAGGGCGTGCCGCTGCCCGTCGACGCGATGGTGCCCGCGGCCGGCGGCCCGAAAGCCGGCGGCTGAACCGCCGTTCCACCTTCGGCCCGCCGACCTACCCATGCCGCGCCGTCCTCCCAAGAAGCCCGATCCGACGGTCGATCTCTCGGCCCACCTGCTGCCGTTGGCCGCCCTGCCGGCGCCCTGCGATCCGGCGGCACTTTTTCCCGCTGCCGCCCCGGTGGAACTCGAGGTCGGTAGCGGCAAGGGACTGTTCATCGCCGCTGCCGCCGCCGCCCGTCCGGAGCGGAACTTTCTCGGCGTGGAAATCAGCGCCGGCTACGCCCGGCTCTGTGCCGGCCGGCTCGCGGCGGCAGCGGCCGGCAATGCCCGCATCATCCATGGCGACGCGACGTTCCTCGTGCGCAGCCTGCTGCCCGATCGTCGGCTGGCGGCGGAGCACGACCACTTCCCCGACCCCTGGTGGACGGCCCGGCACCGCAAGCGTCGCGTCCTCTGTGAACCGTTCCTGCGGCATGTCGGCCGGACGCTCATCCCGGGGGGTGAACTGCACATCTGGACCGACGTCGAGGAATACTTCCGCGAAGCGTTGGCAGCGGCCCGAGAGACCGGGCTTTTCGCCCCTCCGCAAGACGAACCAGCCGGCGAACCGCGTCACGACCTCGACTACCGCACCCACTTCGAGCGCCGCACGCGGCTGGCCGGGCTGCCCGTGTGGCGAGCCGCGCTGGTGCGGAACGACGCGCCAGCCGGCTGCGATCGGATGCATCAGCCGGCGGGAACCGCCTCGTAGGTCCGCCCCGAGCCGCCGCGGGACGTCTGGCCGAGGGCGATCTCGTAGAGCCGCTCTCCCGCCGGCGTCGGATAGCGGCCCGTCAGGCAGGCATGACAGAGTTCGTCCGCCGCGAAGCCGATCGAGCGGGCGACCGCTTCCACGGGCAGGTAGCGGAGCGAATCGGCGCCGCGCCGGGCGGCCATCGCCCCCTGCGCCTCCTCCGTGAGCGGACCGCCGCCGAGAAACTCCGGCGCGAACAGTTCGTCGATCGTGGACATGTCGATGCCGTAGAAGCAGGGGGCGACGATCGGCGGGCAGGCCACCCGCACGTGGATCTCACGGGCCAGGCCGAGCGACCGCATCCGGCCGAGCAGCACCTTCATCGTCGTGCTGCGCACGATCGAGTCCTCGACGAGGATCACCCGCTTGCCTTCGAGCACCTCGCGGAGGGGCGTGTATTTCGTCTCCGCCTTCTGCCGCCGGCTGGCGGCCCCGTCGATGAAGGTCCGCCCCGTGTAGCGATTGCGGATCAGGCCCTCGACCGACGGGATGCGGAGCCGATAGGCCATCGAGTCGGCGGCGGCCTTGCTCGTGTCGGGCACGGGGACGACGACCGTGTCCTCGTCGATCGGCACCGTCTCCAGCCGAGCCAGCTCCTCGCCGAGACGCTTGCGGGTCAGGTAGACGCTACGGTCGTCCATGGTGCTGGCGACGTTCGCGAAGTAGATCCATTCGAAGAAGCAGTGGGCCCGACGTTGGCTGGCCGCGAACCGTTCGACCCGCACCTTCTCCCCGTCCACGAGCAGCGCGGTGCCGGGCTCCAGCGACCGGATCGACTCCGCCGGAAAGCCGAGGTTGAGCAGGGCCACGCTCTCGCTCGCCGCCGCCACGAGGGGCCCGAGACGGGCGTGGACCAGCGGCCGGATGCCGAGCGGATCGCGGGCCACGATCAGCCGGCCGCAGGCGTCGAGGAGGGCGATGTTCCAGGCGCCGTCGAAGCGGGCCGAAATCGCCGCCAGGAGCTGCACGGGGTCGGGATCCGCGTCGCCGGCGAGCTCGCGGCCGATCGCGTGCATGATCACCTCGGTGTCGTTGTCGCGGGCAAGGTGGTTGTCGTCGGCGGCGAGAATCTCGCCGCGGAGGGCCGGGTAATTGGCCAATTGGCCGTTGAAGCCGAAGGCGAACCACTTCCGCGTCTGGATGTGGGGCCGCTCCAGCGGCTGGGCATAGCCGCGATCGTCGGCCCCGCAGGTGGCGTAGCGGACGTGCCCGATGGCGGCCCGGCCGGCGTGCTGCTCCATCAGGCTCTCGTACTTGCCCCGATGGCTCATCCGAAACACCTCGCTGACGCTGCCGACTACCGGGTAGGTGGCCCGCAGCTGCGCCCGGGCGGGGTTCCAGACGGTCATGCCGGCGGAGAGTTGGCCGCGGTTCTGGATGTCGAGCAGCATCCGCGGCACCAGCCGCGACACTTCTTCCTGCCCCTGCAGCGGGCAGAGGGGAGAGGTTTCCGACGACCGCAGGTGGTAGATCGCCGCCAGGCCGCACTCGTGCTGCAAGTCGCTCATCTGCGGGCTTCCGGGCGGGTCGGCGGCGGGGCACGGGCCGCGCCGACGGCCGGGCGGCCCCGCTGGGCGCCGTGACGACGAATATACGGGCCGCCTTGTCCCGCGCTCAACAGACGCCGGCACGGCGGCTGTTTTTCGCGACCGACCCGGTGGCCACGCCGGCTGCTGAACGGGTAGGATTTCGGCTCGCCGGTCCGCCGCCAGGTTCGGGACGGACCATTCTCTCCGGCCATGGTCTCCACGATGACCGACCCCCTGCGCCACGATCTCGTCGCCGCGGCGCGCACGATCGTCGTGAAGGTGGGCACCCGCGTGCTCACCGGATCCGACGGCCTGCTCGATGCCGCCCGGATCGAAGCCCTCGGCCGCCAATTCGACGCCGTCCTGGCGGGCGGGCGACAGGTCGTGCTCGTCAGTTCCGGGGCCGTGGGGGCGGGCATGGGCCGGATGGGGCTCGCCCGCAGGCCGGACGAGTTGGCCGACCTCCAGGCGGTGGCCGCGATCGGCCAGAGCTGCCTGATCGAGGCCTACGAGCGTTCGCTGCGTGACCGCGGCCGCCACGTGGGACAGGTGCTGCTCGTGGCCGACGATTTCCAGGATCGCACCCGATACCTCAACATCCGCAATACACTCCGGGCCTTGCTCGACTACGGCGCCATCCCGGTCATCAACGAGAACGACACGGTGAGCGTGGAGGAACTGCGGACATCCTTCGGCGACAACGACCGGCTCGCGGCCCTCGTGGCGACGCTCCTCGGGGCGCCGCTCCTGGTGCTCCTCTCCGACGTCGAGGGGCTGTTCGACCGGCATCCGGCCGAGCCCGGCGCCTGCATCCTCCCCCACGTGCCCCGGATCGACGCGTCGGTGGAGGCGTTGGCCCGCGACCGGCTCGGCGGCCTCTCCAAGGGGGGGATGGCGAGCAAGATCGCGGCCGCCCGGATCGTCACCGCGGCGGGGAGCAGTTGCATCATCGCCTCCGGTCGCGACGACCACGTGCTTGAGAAGATCGTCGCGGGCGCGACGGTGGGAACGTTGTTCACGGGGCGGACCGAGACCATGCCCGCCTGGAAGCGGTGGCTGGGATGGTCGACCGACGTCCGCGGCACGCTGGTTGTCGACGCCGGGGCCCGCGATGCCGTCGTCAGCGGCGGCCGGAGCCTGCTGGCCGCGGGCATCACCGCGGTCCGTGGCGACTTCGCGACGGGCGACGCCGTCGCCCTGGAGACGGCGGGCGACCGCCCCTTCGCCCGTGGACTCGTCAACTACCCGGCGGCCGAGCTGCATCGGATCGCCGGGCTGAAGACAGACGCGATTGCCGGCGTGCTCGGCTACTGCCCGTACCAGGAGGTGATCCACCGCGACAACCTCGCCGTCACCTGCCGGGAGACGGCCTCATGCTGACCGGCGCCGTGATCGTTCGGCCGTGCCGCGGGCCCGGCCTCGCCCCCGGGACGGCGTCGCCGCGATCCCGATGATGATCGAACTCCTGATCGTCCTCGCGTTGATCCTCGCCAACGGGTTTTTTTCGGGGGCGGAGATGGCCATCGTCGCCAGCCGGCGCGGCCGCCTGCGGCAGCTCGCCGCCGAGGGGGACGCGGCCGCCAGGACGGCGCTGGAACTGTCGAACAGCCCCGACCGATTCCTGCCCACGGTCCAGATCGGGATCACGCTGGTGGGCACGCTGGCGGCGGCCTACGGCGGCGACCGGCTGGTCAGCGACCTCGCCCGCTGGATCGAGGGGCACTCCCCGGCCTGGCTGGCGGCCTGGGCCCAGCCGATCGCGCTCGTCGTGTTCGTGGCCGTGCTGTCGTTCGTCACGCTGCTGCTCGGGGAACTGGTGCCGAAGCGGCTGGCGCTGCGCCGGGCGGAATCATTCGCCCGGCTCGCGGCCCCGACGATGCACTGGTTCTCGCGGGTCATGCGGCCGCTGGTGTGGGTGATGAGCGCCGCGACCTCGGCCGTGCTTCTCCTGCTCGGGGTCCGTGCCCAGGACGAGCCAAGCGTCTCGGTGGACGACATCGAGCACCTCCTGGAGGCGGGACGGGCCGAGGGAGTGCTGGAGGCCGTGGAACAATCGGTGGCCGCAGAGGCGCTGCGGCTCGGCGAGCGGACGGTCCGCGACATCATGCGGCCGCGGATCGACCTCGACGCGCTCGACATCGAGACGCCGGCCGGGGAGATCCTCGGTGCCATCGCCATGGCAGGCTACTCACGGCTGCCGGTCTACGAGGGGTCACTCGACCACATCCTCGGCTACGTCTTGCTCAAGGACGTCCTCCGGCATACCTGGATGGGCTGGCCGCTCGAACTGCGCAAGATGCTGCATCGGGCCCTGTTCGTGCCGGAGACGATGCCGCTCGACAGGTTGCTGGAGCTCTTTCAGCGTGAGAAGAACCAGCTCGCCATTGTGCTCGACGAATACGGCGGTACGGAGGGGATGGTGACGCTGGAGGACGTGATCGAGGAACTGGTCGGCGAGATCCACGACGAGCACCGCACGGAGGCAGCGGCCTTCGTGCAACGGCCGGATGGCTCGTGGCTCGTGGACGGCGGCGCGAGCATCGAGGACCTGGTGCGGCGGCTGGCCGTGAAGGCCGACGCCCTGCCCCGCGACTACTCGACGGTGTCGGGTCTGGTGCTCGCGGAACTGGAGCGGATCCCCGGCACGGGCGACCAGGTGACGTGGCGCGGACTGACGCTCGAGGTCGTGGACATGGATGGCCGACGGATCGACAAACTGCTCGTCCGCGCTAGCCCCCACCCTGCTTGACGAGGTCGAGCACGTCCTGCAGCACGAACGGCCTGGGCAGCCGCTCGCCGAAATGCCGGTCGAGAAGCCGCTCGTACCGTTCGATCTCTTCGGCCATCTCCCGGGCCGTCAAATCATCCGCACGGAGGACGGGAGAAGCGTCGAGCACCTGCCGCCAGGCGGCGAACGCCTCCTCGTAGGCGGTTCGCGCCGCCTGTAGGTCGGCTTTCTGGTCGGCCTCGTGTGCCTGCCAGAGCCGCTCGCGGGCCCGCAAGGCCGGTGCCGTCGCCTCGGCCTCGCAGCAGGCCCGCCAGAAATCGAAGTTCACGATGTCGCGGTAGCGGTCGATGATGTCGGCCGTCCGCAGGGCCTCGTCGTGCAGGCGGGCCAGTTCGCGGGCTCGTTCGCGCACCGCGGCAGGCGCGGTGCGGGCAACTTCGGTCCAGGTCG
>JBKDUV010000408.1:0-3235 GCA_046339335.1 Planctomycetia bacterium
ATGTTCGACGCGGTCGTGATCTGTGCTTCGGCGCTGCCCGGCGTCGATGCCGCCGTGCTCGCCGGCATCGACGCCTGGGTTCGCGGCGGTGGGCGGCTGATCCTCGCCGCCGGCGGCGCGGCCGCCGCGCTCGAGCCCGCCTCCCTGCCGGCGACATGGCTGCCCGGTCGCGTGATGCGCGTGGCGACCCTGCGCGGATCACGGGGCATTGAGGCCTGGGTGCGGGCCGGAGGCCTGCCGGACCGCGCCGAGGCGATCCGCGTGCCGCTGCTCGCCGATCCACGGGCCTTGCCCGGGGTTGTCGACAGGATCGACGACGAAATCGCCGCCGGCATGCCGGTCGCGGTCCACCGGGCGCACGGCCTGGGCACGATCTCCTGGCTCGGGCTCGACATCGACGCGCCGCCGTTCCGAGACTGGCACGGCACGACGAACCTGCTCGCCATGCTCCTCGGCGGCAGGCAGCAGGCTGCCGATACCGAGGCCGCGTCCGGCGAACGCGGCGTGCCCGATCTGGCCGGCCAGCTGCGCGTGGCGCTTGAACGATCCGCACCGGAGGCGGACCGGGCTCCGGCCGTCCCGCTGCCCTTCGAGGTGGTGATCGGTCTCGGGCTGCTCTACGTTCTCTGCCTCTATCCGCTCGACTGGTGGCTGGTATCGCGCGGCGCCGGCAGGCCGTGGCTCGCCTGGTTGTCGCTGCCGGCGTTCGTGTCCGGCTTCACGATCCTTGCCTGGGGCATCGCGGCGCGGCGGGCACCGCCGCTGGAGGGGATACGGTTTGCGGCGGCGGTCATCGACATCGACGCCGCCACGGGGCTGGTGCGCGGGAATTCCTGGTCGGGGATTCACGTGCCCGCCAACGGCGCGTTCAACGTCGCGCTCGAGGCCGAACCGACGCTCTTCCCCGGCCCGGCCTCCGGGGCGATCTCCTGGCTCGCCGATGCCGGCACCGGCTTCGGCGCCATCGACGCACCGGCCGCACACCCGGCGCTCACGGCCGCCGACTACCGCTACGGCGATGCGCTGACGACTCTGGAACGCGTGCCGATCGCCGCCGGCGCGACGCGGCTCTTCGAGGCCGAATGGTTCGGCACGCGGCGCGAACGGGTCGTCAGCGGCACGCTGACCGCGGATTCCCAGGGGACGCTCCAGGGGGATATCGCCCACCATCTGCCGTTCCCGCTCGAGGCCTGCCTTCTGCTTCACGGCAACTGGCTCTATGAGGTCGGCCGCTTGGCGCCCGGCGAACGGCGCGATCTGGCGATCAGCCGCGGGCCACGGTCGCTCCAGGCCGCGATCACGCGTCGCCGGGCCGTCACAGAGCGGGAGCAGGTGGCCCCCTGGGATGCGACGGGCACCGACGTGCCGCGGATTCTCGAGGTGGCCGGACTGCACGCCGCGGCCGGCGGGGCCGGCTACACCGGCCTGGCCCCGGGACGGCTTCGGCGTCTCGACCTCTCCGCGTCGGCCGGGCTGGACCGGGCAGTGCTCGTCGGTGCGACGGCCACGCCGGCCGCGGCCTGGAACTATTCCTCGGGACGCGTGGCCGCCCGCGGCCGGTATCGTATCGTGATCCCGGTCGCCCGCGCCGGCGATGCATCGCGCCCGTCTCCCCCAGCGAATCCCCAGCCATGATCGAGACGGTCGATCTGACGAAGAAGTACGGTGACTTCGTCGCCCTCGACGGGCTCGACCTCAAGCTCGCGCAGGGGGACCTGTTCGGCTTCATCGGCCCCAACGGCGCCGGCAAGACGACGACGATCCGCATCCTCTCCACGCTCCTCGCGCCGACCTGGGGCGAGGCCTACGTCTGCGGCCATTCGATCTACACCCATCCGCGCGAGGTGCGGCGGGCGATCGGCTATATGCCCGACATCTTCGGCGTCTACGACGACATGCGGGTCATCGAATACCTGGAGTTCTTCGCCGCCACGTACCGGATCGACGGCCCGGCGCGGCGCCGGGTCGCGGAGGAATCGCTGGAGCTCGTCGACCTCGTCGCCAAGCGGGACGAACTGGTGACGAGTTTGTCCCGCGGGATGACGCAGCGGCTCGGCCTGGCCCGCGTCCTGCTCCACGACCCGCAGGTTCTGCTGCTCGACGAGCCGGCCAGCGGCCTCGACCCGCGGGCCCGGATCGAGATGCGCGGGCTGCTCAAGCGGCTCCAGGGGATGGGGAAGACGATTCTCGTCTCCAGCCACATCCTTCCCGAGCTTGCCGACATCTGCAATCGCGTCGGGATCATCGAATACGGCCGGCTGCTCGCCTGCGGCGACGTCCAGGAACTCCTGACCCGGGTTCGCGGCCGGCCCACGCTCCGGATTCGCGTGACCGGCCCGGCCGAGGCGGCGGCCCGGTCGCTGGAGCGCTGTCCGGAGGCGGCCGCCGTCACGATCCGCGACGGCGAACTCGTGGTCGCGATCGCGGACGGCGTCACCGACCACGCCCCGATCGCCGCCCGGCTGGTGGCCGAAGGGCACGGCATCCTCGGACTGCGCGAGGACGAGGTGAACCTGGAGACGGCGTTCCTCGAACTGACCCGCGGCGCGCTGGCCCGCCCCGAGCCGCCGCAGGCCTGAGTTGCACGGAATCGGCCCGCATGCCGTAGACTCGGGCGGCCATAGATTCGGGTCTCTTTCCGTCACCGTCAGCAGGAGTCAGGTCATGTCGACCGCGGTTCGAGTTTCGCTTCCGATCCGTTGCCTCCCGGTGCCCTGCCTCGCGGTGTTTTGCCTCGTCGGGAGCCTTGCCGTGCCGGCGGCCGGCCAGCAGACGAAGGAGCCGCTCGCTCCGCCGGCCACCGCAAAACCCGGCGCCGACGGTGCGGCCGCCGACATGGGCTACGCGCTCGGCTTTCAGATCGGCAGCCGGATCCGCCAGGAGCAGCAGCAGATGGGGACAGCGATCGACTACGCGGCCCTGGCCCGCGGCCTCACCGACGCGGTGAAGGGGGACAGGCCGACGCTCAAGGAGGCCGACTTCCGCCGGGCGATGCAGAGTCTGGAAGCGGAGATGGAGCGTGCCGAACGGGCGTTCGCCGAGCGGATGCAGGCGGCGGCGCGGAAGAATCTCGTCGCGGGCAACGCCTATCTCGAGGCCAACAAGGCGAAGAAGGGAGTGCTCCTGCTGCCCAGCGGCCTGCAGTACGAGGTGCTCAAGGAGGGCAACGGCCCGAAGCCGGCCCGCGACCACGTGGTCGTCGCCCACTATTCCGGGCGGCACATCGACGGAGCGG
>JBKDUV010000409.1:0-8205 GCA_046339335.1 Planctomycetia bacterium
CGGCCACGCGGCCGTCACGGTCGAGATCGATCTTCACCTCGGGCATGTGGAGTTCGAGCGATCCCCGGGCGCGCCGCCGGCCGCGCAGCAGCCGGGCCAGGTCCCGCATCCGGCCGAGCAGGCCGCGGACCGCCGGCGTCATCTCCACGGCACTCGTGGCGGGATCGGCGAGGAACACGTCCACCTCCTCGTAGGTGAACCGCCGGCCGCTGCGGATGGCGGCCGACTCGACCTCGGTGTGGACCGGGATTCCCTCGGGCGTGAACTCGATCCAGCAGGTCCGCACGTAGCGGACCTTGTCCGGCTGCAGGCTGGCGAGGTTGTTGGAGACGATCTCGGGGATCACGGGGATCACGCGGTCGGGCCGGTAGACGCTGGTGCCCCGCTGCCGCGCCTCCGGGTCGAGCGCTGAACCCTCGCGGACGAAGTGCGCGACGTCGGCGATATGAACGCCGAGGAGCCAGTGACCACGGTCGATCCGCTCCAGCGAGATCGCATCGTCGAAGTCGCGGGCGTCGACCGGGTCGATGGTCACGATCGTCTGCCCGGTGAGGTCGCGACGATCCGGCGACACGGCCTCGTCGAACCGTTCCGCCTGCCGCCGGGCGTCGTCGAGCACCGCCTCGGGAAACGGCCCGGGCAGGCCGAACTCGTGGATCACGGTCTGCGTGTCGACGCCGACGGCGCCGGCGCGGCCGAGCACGTCGACGATCACCCCTTCGCCGTCGCGCATGGGGGAGGGAAACCGCACGATTTCCACGACCACCTTGTCGTCGGCCCGCACGCCCCGGGCCCCGGGATCGCCCACGGCCACCGGCCTGGCGAACCCGGTGCCGTCGATCTGCACCCAGCCGCCGCCGACGGCTTCGAAGTACGAGCCGACGAACCGGGTGGTCCGACGCTTCACGATCTCCACGATCTCGCCGGACGGTCCCGGCCGGCGGACGTCGCGGGATTTCGTGAGCCGGATGCGGACGGTGTCCCCCGTGGCGGCATCCGCCGTCGCCGGCGCGGGCACGCGGATGTCCTGGCTGGCGTCGCCGGCCCCGGCGGGCCGCACGAACCCGTGACCGGCGGCAGCCCGCTTGAACACGCCCACGACGTCGTCGCCACGGCCGGTGCCGCGCGGGCGGTCTGCATGGCGCGACGGTCGCCGGCCGCCCGGAGCAGGAGGGTGTTTCTTGGGCATCGAACCTCACGTCTCCGGCCGACATGACAGCCGCACCGTCACCGGCGCCGGCGAATCAGCCGCGGCCGCGGAAGAATTTTCGTCCCTGGCTCTGTTGGTATTGCGTCCAACCGCCATCCACCGTGGCCTCGGTCTGCATGAGATGAATCACGCTTGCCAGCTTGGCATCGAGGTGGTCGAGATGATGAAGGGCCAGGGCCTCGAGCGTCATCGGCACCTTCGGCGCACCGAACTCGAGTTGTCCGTGGTGACTCGCGATCATGTGCTTGACGCGGACCGTCGTCTCGGCCGGAAAGGCCACTGCCGTCCGTGCCTCGATGGCCCGGATCTTCTCCGCCACGATCTCCAACCCGAGGAGCACGTGGCCAAGGAGCTGGCCGGCATCGGTGTAGGAGAAGCCACGCTCGCTTTCGAGTTCGACCGTCTTGCCGATGTCGTGGACGAGGACGCCGACGACGAGCAGATCGCGGTCGAGCGCCGGGTAGAGCGGAGCCACGCGGTCGGCGAGCCGCAGCAGGCTGACGACGTGGAGGAGCAGCCCGCCGGCGTGGGCATGGTGGTGCTTGACACCCGCCGGCGACCGACGGAATGCCGCCATCAGCGGCTCGTCGGCGAGCAGTTCGTCGACCAGCGCCGCCAGGTGGGGCGACTGGACGGTGCCGAGGATCGCCCGCAGTTCGGCGTCGAGACGGGCCAGTTCGGCCGCCGACACGACGGCGAACTCGGTCTCGTCGATCGTCCGCGGATCGACCCGCTCGATGCAGGTGACGATCAGCTGCAAGGCACCGGAGTAGAGCTGCGTGTTCCCCTCGACGCGGACGTAGTCGCCGTCCTCGAAGGCGTTGAAGTCGTCGTCGGAGGCGTTCCAGAGCCGGCCGGTGATCGACCCGCTCTTGTCGGCCAGTTCGACCTGCAGATACAGGTGGCCGTTGCGGTTGGGCCGCAGCTGCTTGTGGGTCGCGAGGAAGACCTGGTCGACGGCCGCCTGCGGGGGAAGTTCGGTGATCAGGCGTCGCGGCATGAGGAAAGGATACGCCGTCTTCCACGGTTCCCACAACCGCCGGCTACAATCCCGGCCTCGACTTCCCCGCCCTCATGGAGCCCGTCATGCCCGAGACCGCCATCCAGCCGACCCGCGGCCAGGATTACCCGGAGTGGTACCAGCAGGTCGTCCGCGCCGCCGAGCTCGCCGAGCAGTCGCCGGTCCGCGGCTGCATGGTGATCAAGCCGCACGGCTACGCGATCTGGGAGCGGATGCAGGGCATCCTCGACGCCATGTTCAAGGCGACCGGGCACCAGAACGCCTACTTCCCGCTGTTCATTCCGCTCTCCTACCTCGAGCAGGAGGCGAAGCACGTCGAAGGCTTCGCCAAGGAGTGCGCCGTCGTCACCCACCACCGGCTGGAACTCGGCCCCGACGGCCGGCTGATTCCGACGGGCAAGCTCGAGGAGCCGCTGGTCGTGCGGCCGACGAGCGAGACGATCATCGGCGCGACGTACGCCAAGTGGGTGCAGTCGTGGCGCGACCTGCCGATCCTCGTCAACCAGTGGGCAAACGTCGTCCGCTGGGAGATGCGGCCGCGGGTCTTCCTGCGGACGGCCGAGTTTCTCTGGCAGGAGGGGCACACCGCGCACGCCACCCGCGAGGAGGCGGTCGAGGAAACGCTGCGGATGCTCGACGTCTACGCGACGTTCGCCGAGCGCGACCTGGCGATGCCGGTGATCCGGGGGCCGAAGCCGGCCGGCGAACGGTTTCCCGGCGCCGTCGACACGTTCTCGATCGAGGCGATGATGCAGGACGGCAAGGCGCTGCAGGCGGGGACGTCGCACTTCCTCGGCCAGAACTTCGCCCGGGCACAGGGGATCAAGTTCGCCGACAAGAGCGGCGTCGAGGAGTTTTGCTGGACGACGTCGTGGGGCGTCTCCACGCGACTCATCGGCGCCGTGATCATGACCCACTCCGACGACGACGGCCTCGTCCTGCCGCCACGGATCGCGCCGCACCACGTGGTCTTGCTGCCGATTCATCGCAGCGATGAGGAGCGGACGGCCGTCCTCGCGGCCTGTGAAAAACTCCAGGCCGAGTTGGCCGCCGTCCGCTTCGCCGGCGAACCGGTGCGGGCGAAGATCGACGCCCGCGACCTGCGTGGCGGCGACAAGGTCTGGCAGCACGTCAAGCAGGGGGTGCCGCTGCGGGTCGAGATCGGTCCGCGCGACCTGGCGGCCGGCGCGGCGAGCCTGACGCGGCGCGACCGCGGTCCGAAGGAGCGGACGGCGGTGCCGCTGGCCGAATTCGCCGCCCGGACTCCGGCACTGCTCGAAGAGATCCAGCAGGGGCTGTTCGCCCGGGCGCGGGCGTTTCGCGACGAGCGATCGGTCTCACTCACGACGAGCGGCGCGGTGCTCGACTATTTCGGGGCAGGGGAGGGGACCGCGGCCAAGACTGGCTTCGCCCGGGTTCACGTCGCGGACGACGCGGCGGTCAGCGCCGCGCTCGATCCGCTCAAGGTGACGGTGCGGTGTGTCCCCATGGAAGGGGCCGACGAGCCCGGGACCTGCGTGTTCACGGGGCGGCCCGTGAGCCGGCCGAGCATCCTCGCCCGGGCCTATTGACGGCGGTCGATGCGGGTGGATGCGGGGGCGTCGACGCCGGGACGCTCGGGGCGTGCGCGGGCCGCACTGGGCCCGACTCGGCGGCAGTGACCGGTCACCGCCGGGCCGGCAAAACCGCCGAAAAAACGCGGGCTCGCCACCCCTGCAAAACTCCTGGCGCACGGACGGTGTAAAAAGTTGGTCGGGCGTCGCTGGCGGTCCACCGGATCGCCGACTCCCGACAGCCTCCTGCACACTGGGGTTCCGTGTCACACATGCGCGTCTTCCGCCCGGCCCTCGTCGCCCTGTCGCTCCTGGCCTTCGCCCCCGGCAACGCCCCGGCGGCACCGCTCGATCTCACGGTCGTGCCGGCCGACGCCCGCTGGCTGATGCACGTCGATATGGAGGCCGCCCGCGGTTCCGTCGTGCTGCAGAAGGCGTGGGACAAGGCGACGGCGATGCATCCGCACCTCGAGCAGATGGCAGCCATGGCCGCCGGGATGATCGGCACCGATCCGCGGAAGGACCTGCGCGACGTGACGTTCTTCGGCACCTCCCTCGACAAGACCGAGGGGGTGATGGTGATCCGCGGCCGGATGAACCGGGCGATGCTCGAAAAGATGGCCGAGAGGGCGCCCGATCACGAGACGATGCAGCACCGCGGTCACGTGGTTCACCGCTGGACCCAGAAACTCGGCCTCGTGTTCAGCCCGCCCGGCCCGGCTTCGGCGGCGATGTTCAAGGACGACGTCCTCGTCATCGCCCGATCCGAGGCGGCGGTGCAGGGGGCCCTCGACACGCTCGACGGCACGGCCGCTGCCGTCGGTGACAAGTCCCCGCTCGCCGGCCGCGGGCGGCCCGGCTCGTTCATGGTGGCCCGCGCCGCGGCCATCGACCCGAAGACACGCTGCCCGGTGCTGCGGTCGGCAGACGGATTCCGTGTCGCCATCGGCGAAGCCGCTGGCAAATCTTTCTATCGGGCGAAGCTCGACATGAATTCGGCCGCGGCGGCCGGTGACGCGCGAAGCGTCGTGGCCGGGATGGAGTCGCTGGCCCGGCTCCGCTGGGGAGACGACGCCGCCGTCATGCGGCTGGTCGCGGGCCTGGAGCCGGCCGTCGAGGGGGACACGTGCATGATTTCGTGGGATGCGCCGGCGGCCGAGGTCTGGGAGGTCGTCGACAAGGCGGCCACCGAGTGGATGAAGAAGCGGGCCGAGCGGCGGCGCTGGAGAGGCCGATACGGCGGGCGCGACGACAAGGAACGGGCTGGGAAATGCCCGCTGGAGCGGATGTCGCCGGGCGAAGGCAGGGAGCCCGCGCCGCTCCGCGACGACGAGTTCTGAACCCCGGCATGCGACGGTGTCTCCATGGCCCCACGCGGTGAATGCGAGCCACCGCAGCCCGGCAGCGCCGGCCGGCTCGGCTCGGCTCGGCTCGAACGCCGTGCCGCCCGCGCCCCTGCTAAGTCCCCTGCCGCCTTCCACTTCCTGAGAGGTTCCCATGCACGGCCCCCTGGCACGACGACTGCGTCGCGAAGCCCATGCCCACCGGCCCGATTCCGCTTGGGCGCTCCAGCAGCGAACCCGTGCCGCCGTCGCGGCGGAACCGTCCCGCGTGGCGACCGGCGCCCGCGGCCGTGTTCGTCCGAACGGCTGGATCGCGATCCAGTCCTGCGTTGTCGTCGCCCTGGCGGTCGTCACGATCGCCTTGAGCCGCGAGCCGGTGCCGTCGCCGCCGGACCAGGCCGCGGCGCGAAGCGCCGTGCCGCTGGCGACCGCGGCACCGGCCACCGAACCGACGCTCTCCTTCGAGGAGATGGTCGCCGATCTGGTCGCCGATACGGGGACCGAGGTGCGGACGATGGCTGCGGCCCTGATCGGGATGCCCGACTGGAACGATCTCAGCGACGTCGATTCGACGCTCGCGTTGCTCGCGCCGCCGCCGCAGGCCGAGCGGCCCTGAGCGGCCCTGCGGCCGCTGGCAGCGCCGCGGCGTTGGCAGCCGGTATCACGCCCCCTGTGCGGTAGACTTCCCGGAGCGGGGCCGGACGGTGCGTCGGCCCCCCTCCGCAGTCACCGTCAAGTGCCGCCGCGATGCCCGTTCGCCCGCCAAACCCCTGGGGAGTCGCCTGCTTCGCACTGGCAACCGGGGCGTGCCTCGGTGCCGCGACCGCCATTGTCCAGGCGCCCCGGTGGCAGGTCGGAGATTTCCTGCCGGGCGTGACGGCCGCCGATGCGCCGCGCGCGGAGACGATCGAAACTGTGCACCGGTTCGGCAGCGTCGCCATCGGTGGCACGGGCAGCCACGAGTTCACGATCCGGAACGGCGGACGCCGGCCCCTGAAGTTGACAAAGGGGGCGACCAGTTGCACCTGCACGCTCAGCGACTTCAGCGCCGGCACGGCGCCGGGCCAGGGGCCGGAGCATGTCGTCGCCCCCGGAGACACGGCCCGCGTCACGGTGCAGTGGCACGGCCGCGGCAACGGCGGTCCTTTCCGCCAGCAGGCCGTCATCTTCACCGATGATCCGCGCCGGCCCGAGATCGTGCTCGTCGTCGAGGGGCTGCTGGTGCCGCGTTGGAAGGTCGTGCCGGCCACCATCGCCCTCCCCGGGCTCACCACGAACAGCGCGGACGAGGCGCTGGTGAAAATCCTGACCTACGGCACCGCGGCCCCGGCGGTCACGACCCTGTCCATAGACGGTCCGGAGCCGGACCGGTTCTTCACCCTGGCCGCCAGCCCGCTCGCCCCGACCGACCTGTCGGCCAATGCCGGGGCGACCGGCGGGCTCCTGCTCCGGGTCGGCATCCGGCCCGGACTTCCCCTGGGACCCCTGCGCCGCACGATCACGGCGGCGTTGCGACTGCCGGAGGAGGTGCTCATCGACATCCCGGTCGAAGGCGTCGTGTCAGGTGACCTTGCGTTGGGCGGCCCGAACTGGGATTCCTCCCGGCAGATGCTGGCGCTCGGCACCGTTTCCGGCCGCAGCGGCCTGCAGACGCAGCTCTTCCTGACGGCCCGCGGGCCGTCTCGCGAGCAGGTGCGGCCGGTCGTTCGGGAGGTCGTGCCGGCGTCGCTCAAGGTCGAGGTGGGCAGCGGTCAGCCGATCGGTTCGGCGCCGGTCATTCGCATCCCGATCACCATCAAGGTGCCCGCTGGTGCCGCGATCGCGGACCACCTGGCCGACGACAGGCTCGGCAGTATCGTGCTCGACACCGGACACCCCGACTCCCCCACGCTGACCATTCCCGTGAGACTGGCCGTCGAGCATTGACCATGAATATCCTCGCCACCATTGAATCGCGCCGGCTGGCAGTCTGCCTGCCGCTCGCCCTCGGCCTGCTCGGAACCCGCCCGACTCCGGCCGCCGACACCATACCCGACCGGGGCGCGGGAACCGACGCCGCCGTGGTCGACACGTTTCGCGGACGCAATGGCGCCGTGTTCACCGACTGGCCCAAGCCGCGGGCGGTCGTCGTCGTCACAGGCGAACTCGACGGCTACATCGAGCCCTGCGGCTGCACCGGCAAGGAGAACCAGAAGGGGGGGCTGAGCAGGCGGCAGAATTTTCTCCGCGCGATCGAGGCGGCCGGCTGGCCGGTCATGGCGGTCGATCTCGGCGGCCAGGTCCGCCGCTTCGGCCGCCAGACTGAGGCGAAGTTCCAGTCCATCGCCGACGGCCTGCGGGCGATGCGCTACGCGGCCGTGGGCCTCGGCCCGGGCGACCTGCGGCTGCCCACCGAGGAAATCGTCGCCGCCGTCGCCCCGATCGGCGACCAGCCGACGCCCTTCCTCTCGGCCAACGTCGGCCTGTTCGGGCTCGATGCCGGCATCACTCCCCGCTTTCGCGTCGTGCCGGTCGGCGATCTGAAGATCGGCGTCACCAGCGTGATCGGCGACCGCGAGGCGGCCCAGATCCGCAACGACACCGTGGTGACCAAGCCCGCCGCAGCGGCACTCGGAGAAGTGGCCGGACTGCTGGAAAAGGCCGACTGCACCCACCGCATCCTGCTGTCGGCGGCGCAGCCGGAGGAGACCCGCGCGCTCGCGGCGGGCCAGCCGGGATTCGACATCGTCGTGACGGCGGGAGGAGCCGACGAACCGCCGCTCGCGCCGCCGACGCTGCCGGGCGGCGGCCGGCTGATCGAGGTCGGCCACAAGGGGATGTTCGCCGTCGTGATCGGGTTCTTCGCCGATACCGAGACACCGGTGCGGGTGCAGCGGGTGCCGCTGGACGCTCGCTGGGGAGAATCGGAGGAGATGATCAAATTGCTCGCCTCCTATCAGAACAAGCTCGAGACGCTGGGGCTCAAGGGGCTCGGCATCATGCCGCTCCGGCATCCGACCGGCCGCCGCTTCGCCGGCAGCACCGCCTGCGCCGAGTGCCACGAAGAGGCATATGACGTGTGGAAGGACACACCCCACG
>JBKDUV010000410.1:0-3084 GCA_046339335.1 Planctomycetia bacterium
CGACCGGGGCCTGAAGGTCGCGGAGCACAGCGGCGGCCAGCCGGTCGCCGCGGCCGACGACGTCGATCGGCGGATCGACGGCGGCCGGGCGGTCGTCCAGACTGACGCCGGTGCCTTCACCGCCGACCGGCTCGTGCTCTGCCCCGGCCCGTGGGCCGGCGGGCTGCTCCGGCTGCCCCGGCCGCCGCTCTTCGTCGTGCGCAAATCCCTCTTCTGGTACGCGCCTCCCGGCGCGGCCGCGTTGCCGTATGCCGCCGGCTGACTCCCCTGCTTCGCCTTCGACACGCCCAGCGGATTTTTTTACGGCTTTCCGGCGCTCGACGACCGGGGCCTGAAGGTCGCGGAGCACAGCGGCGGCCAGCCGGTCGCCGCGGCCGACGACGTCGATCGGCGGATCGACCCCGCGGAGCAGCGGCGGATCGAGGGCTGGCTCGCCGACCACCTGCCCGGCGTCGGCAGCCGGCGGACGGACCACGCGACATGTCTCTACACGATGACCCCCGACCACCACTTCCTGCTCGGTCTCCATCCCGACCATCCGCAGGTCGCGCTGGCAGCGGGTTTTTCCGGACACGGATTCAAGTTCGCGAGCGTCGTCGGCGCGGTCCTCGCCGATCTCGTGACCGCGGGCCACACGCCGCTGCCGATCGACTTCCTCGCGCCAGACCGGTTTCGCTGACCGATCCCGGCTCCCGGGCCGCCACCCGAAGCACCGACCGCCGGCCTCATTCGAGCTTTGGTTCGGCCGGATCGGAAGGGACTGCGTGCGTGCCGGCGACGATCTCGGCCTGCCGCTTCCGCACCATCTCCAGCAGTTCGGCGGGCAATTTCTCGTCGTGGCCGTGCCACGGCGCCAGCGCCACTCCCCCCTTGGCGAGCGTGGCGAACCGCCGCAGATTTTCCGCCTCGACGACGCCGGCCGCGACCCGGGCCACCACGTGATCGACGACCGGCTGCATGTTCCAGATCGTTCCGCTGATGACGTGGTCCGGCGCCTCGGCATGCTGATCGATCATGTTACCGAACGCCCGCACGCCCGTCTCCCGGGCGGCGGCGATCGCTCCGGCACGCTCGGCGAAGATCACGTCGGCACCGGCCGCGATCTGCTTGAGCGCGGCCGCCCGCGCCTTCTCCGGATCGAACCAGGAGTCGATGAAGTCGAGCCGCACCTTGGCGTCGGGATTGGACTCCTGCACGCCGGCGATGAACGCGTTGATCGTCCGATGCGGTTCCGACTCGTGCTTGCCGGCCACGATGCCCACGCTGTTCGCCGTGCTGAGCTTGCCGGCGAGCAGGCCGCACAGATAAGCCGGTTCGACGAGCGCACTGTCGAACGTCGAGACGTTCGGTTTCTGCGGTTCGCCGGCCCCCGCCACCAGGAACGACGTCGCCGGATGCCGACGGGCGACGGCGAGGATCTCGTCCCGGGCGTCGACAGAATCGGCGATGACGATGTCGGTCTTGTCCGCGATTGCCCGCTCCACCGCCGCGAGCTGCTTCTCGACGGTGTCAAGGGCGTCCTTCCACTCGTACCGCACCCGGCTCTCCTGCTCCGCCCTGCGCAGGGCGGCGTGGATGACCTGGTTCCAGGGTTCGCGAATCGACGTCGCGTAGGCGGCGAAGACGGTCGGCACCTTGGCTGCCGCCGGTTCGTCCGCGGCGTGGACGAGACCGCAGGCCGCCATGGCGACAATCACCAGCCCGCTGCTCACGCTTCGCTCGTGCATCCGCCTGCTCCTGAAACGAGCATCTTCGCCCCGGTTTGCCGGACGGACAAGGGTCGGGCCGGCGGGCGGTCGCCGAAATGCATCGCCCTGCATCGGTCGGCTCGCCGCACCGGCTGCCGCGGCTCAGCCTGGAGCCTGACGACGCCGCCATGCCTCGCCGAGGAGGATGCCACATGCGACCGAGACGTTGAGGCTCTCCACCGCACCGGTGCCCGGAATCCGCACCCGCAGGCTGGCCAGGGCATCGATCGCCTCCGACACCCCCGCCCCCTCCGCCCCGAGCACGAACACGGGCCGCTCGGGAAGCCGGGCCGCGAACAAAGGGTCGCCCCGGCGGCTCGACGTGGCCACCACGCGGTAGCCTGCCTGCCGAAGCCGGGCGAAGTCGGCCGCCGGCGTCTCCAGGTCGCAGACCGGCACCAGTTCCGCGGCCCCCTCGGCGACGCGGACCGCCGCCGGCGACAACGGCGGCATCGCGCCCGTCGCCCCGAGCACGCCCCCCGCGCCGAAGTGCGCCGCCGTCCGGAGAATCGAGCCAAGATTGTGCGGATTCTGGACGCCGTCGAGGTAGACCAGCGGCCCGGTCGCGCCGCCGGCCCCGATCTCGCGGAGCAGTTCGGCAAGCGTCCGACGCCGCAACTGCCGGGCGAGGATCGCGATCCCCTCGTGGTGCGTGGCACCGGTGAGCCGCGCGAGGTTGTCGGCCGCGACGATCTGGAAGCCTTTTCGCTCCCGGCCGCACCAGGCAAGGAGTTCGGCAAATTGCCCCTTCCGGCGCTCCTCCACGTAGACGCGGACGATCTCCTGCGGCCGCCGCGCGAACAGGGCGGCGCAGGCCCGCACGCCGTGAAACATCTCCTCCGCCTTCGCGCGATGCCGGCATCGGGCCCCCGCCGCCGGACCGCCGGCGGGCCTTGCCGGCACCGGCCCCCTGGCCGGCGCGGCCTGTGCCGGAGAGCCGGCGCCGGCATGTCCCGGCCGGCCGGCGGGCCGGGGTCGCTTCAGGCGACGAGACGGCGGTCTTTTCATGTCGCCAATTGTACTTCCCCGGCGCCGGCGCGTAGCATCCCCGCGGCGTTCCGGTCCGGGGCATGGTCGCCGCATGCGGAGTCCTGCCATGCCCCACAAACGGATACTGTTTCGCGCCGCCGCCCGGGAACGGGTGCTCAGCGGCGCCACCGCGCTGGCCGACGCCGTCCGCGTCACGCTCGGGCCGAAGAGCAAGTGCGTGCTCATCGAGAAGAAATGGGGGCCGCCCCTGGTCTGCAACGATGGCGTCACGATCGTCAAGGAGATCGAACTGGCCAACGCCGAGGAGAACCTCGGCGCCCGCATGCTGCGTGAGGCGGCGGAGCGG